>DDBN01000019.1 GCA_002333145.1 Moraxellaceae bacterium UBA2031 | reverse complement strand
GTACCCACTTGGCCTTACGCGCTGCAAGCTCCGCATCCGTCAACGCCACTGAGATCTGGCGGGTTTCAGCGTCGATAGTAATGCGATCACCATTTTGCAGTAGGGCGATAGGGCCGCCTTCAAAGGCCTCTGGTGTGACATGGCCTACAACAAAGCCATGTGAGCCACCCGAGAAACGGCCATCGGTGATCAGCGCGACTTCTTTACCGAGGCCTTTGCCCATAACGGCAGAAGTTGGGGACAGCATTTCCGGCATGCCGGGGCCACCTTTGGGGCCTTCGTAACGAATGACGACCACGTCGCCAGCTTTTACTTCGCCATCAAGGATGCCGCTGAGGGCATTATCTTCGCCATCGTAAACACGGGCAGTACCTTCAAAGCGCAAGCCTTCCTTGCCGGTGATCTTGGCCACGGCACCGGTCGGTGACAAGTTGCCGTGCAAAATAACCAAGTGCGAATCTTTCTTGATGGGCTTATCCAGCGGCATGATGATTTGCTGGCCTTCTGGGTAGTCAGCAACATCCGCAAGATTTTCAGCGAGGGTTTTGCCGGTCACCGTCATCTCGTCGCCGTGTAGCATGCCAGCTGCCAGCATCCGCTTCATCAGCGGTTGAATGCCGCCGATGGCGACCAGTTCGCTCATCATGTATTGGCCGGATGGACGCAGGTCGGCCACCATCGGTGTGATGTCGCCCAAACGCACGAAGTCATCAAGCGTCAGGTCAACATCGACCGCATCGGCCATGGCCAGTAAATGCAGCACGGCGTTAGTGGAGCCAGCCAACGCGATCACGACACGAATAGCATTTTCGAACGCGTTCTTCGTCATGATATCGCGTGGTTTGATGTCTTTCTTCAGCAGTTCGATGACCTGCTGGCCTGCGCGGAAGCAGTCCTGAGTCTTGTCGGTGCTGATGGCGTCTTGTGCCGAAGAGCCCGGCAGCGACATACCCAGTGCTTCAATGGCTGAGGCCATGGTGTTAGCGGTATACATGCCGCCGCAGGAGCCAGGGCCAGGAATAGCCACTTCTTCAATTTGCTTTACTTGGATTTCGTTTAGCTCGCCTTTGGCGTGCTGGCCCACGGCTTCGAATACCGAAATGATATCGGTGTGGCCAGCGCCCGGCTTGATGGTGCCGCCATAAACAAAGATTGACGGACGATTTAGGCGAGCCATGCCGATGATGCAGCCGGGCATATTCTTGTCGCAGCCGCCGACGGCAACCAAGCCATCAAAGCCTTCGCAGCCGGCCACGGTTTCGATGGAGTCAGCGATAACTTCGCGTGATACCAATGAATATTTCATGCCGGGTGTGCCGTTGGCGATGCCATCAGAAATGGTAATGGTATTGAAGATGATGGATTTGCCGCCGGCTGCATCGGCGCCTTTGCCCGCTTCTTCTGCTAGCGTATTGATGTGCATATTGCACGGCGTCACCATGGCCCACGTCGATGCAATACCAATCTGAGGCTTTTTAAAGTCTGCATCGGTAAATCCAACGGCACGCAACATGGCGCGACCCGGAGCGGCTTCAATACCGTCCACCATTTCAGAAGAATGTTTGCGAAAATTGCTGAGATCGTCGTTACCGCTCATGTCGAGTATTCCGTCAGGATGTGTTGTTTTATTGCAGAACTTACCGGGGTGAGCGCTGCGTGAAAATAGTTAAATATTCTTGCTGAAGACTTGTGAGTTGCGCTGGAAGTTATACAGCGCCTTACGCTCCACTGGCAGATCTTCTACAGAGGCTGCTTTAAAGCCATGTTCGATAAACCACAAGGCGGTGCGAGTGGTTAGCACAAACAGTTTACGCAAGCCTTTGCTGGCGGCACGCTTTTCCAAGTACTCCAGTAGCTCTGTGCCACGATCACCTTTACGGTAATTTGGGTGCACGGCCACGCAGGCAATTTCTCCAGAAGCGGCGTTTTTTTCATCGACGGGCAGTGGATACAGGGCGGCACAGCCAACGATCATGCCATCGCGCTCGATTACCACAAAATGGTTTACTTCCATTTCTAAGCGTTCACGTGAGCGGCGCACCAAAATTCCATCTTCTTCGAGTGGCCGTAGCAACTCGATCAAGCCACCGATGTCTTCGATCTCTGCTTCGCGAATTTCTTCATAAGGGTCATGCGTGATCAGGGTGCCGGAGCCATCGCGCGTGAACAACTCCTGCAGTAATGCGCCATCGCGCGCATAAGAAATAATGTGCGCACGATTAACCCCGCCACGACAAGCCTCTGAAGCAGCATGCATATAACGCAGCAATTCAGTGTCGCGCTTTTTGCCGCGTAAGTACTGATCCACTTCATTGGGGATCATCTCGCGCAGTAAGCGATCATCTTCAGTCTGAATGCCGGTTTGCTCGCCCAAGCAAATAAGTTTATCGGCCTTGAGCGCGACAGCAGCACTGACTGCCACATCTTCGGCGAGCAGATTGAATACTTCGCCGGTAGTGGAATAGCCGGTTGGGCCGAGGATCACAATATGGTGATTCTGCAAGTTCTTGTTGATGGCTTCGACATCCACGGAGCGCACTTCGCCGGTCAGGCAGAAGTCCACGCCATCACGCACGCCATAGGGGCGAGCGGTGATGAAGTTGCCGGAGACGGCATCAATCTTGGCGCCAAACATAGGCGAGTTAGCCAGTCCCATGGACAGCAGAGCTTCGATTTCCAGACGAATAGAGCCAACGGCATCCATAACGCAACGCAGCGATTCGCGAGTGGTCACGCGCAGGCCATTCTGGAAGGGGGTGGTCAGGCCGTACTCGGTCAGATTTTCGTCAATCTGTGGCCGAGCGCCATGGACCAGAACCAGCCGGATGCCGAGCGAATGCAGCAGGGCAATGTCATGCACGATATTGTGAAAATTCTCGTGGTTAACGGCCTCGCCGCCGAACAGCAGTACGAAGGTTTTGCCCCGATGCGTGTTGATGTAGGGGGCGGAATTACGGAACCAGTGGACGTACTGTTCCGACATGGTGTCCTGAAAAGGCAGATTGCTCACGGCATCAGGGCTCGCTGGCAGATGGAATCAAGGTTCCGGATTGTAGAGGAGCTGTTCGCAGGTTTACAGGCGCTGGGTCAATTGTGTTGCAAACACCCGAGCGCCATAAACGTATTACAAACAGAATTCCCGGATAAGCCCACGCAGAACATCTACCGTCGGGCGGATGCTGTCGAGGCGGATGTATTCGTCGGGCTGGTGCGCTTGTTCGATGCCGCCGGGGCCATAAATCAGGGCATCCATGCCCAGTTCGCGAAAGTAGGGGCCTTCAGTAGCAAAGGCGGCAGAGCCTGCGGTATGCCCGGTCAGACGCTCCGCGGCACGAACCAAGGGGGAATCAGCGGGGGTTTCCATGGCGGGGGTGCCGGCAAAGAGCGGGTCTAGCGCAATAAGCACATTGTGCTGAGGCGCCAGAGGAGCTAGGCGGGCACGGATCTGACCGCGAAGATCATCCATGGCCATGCCAGGCAGTGGGCGCAGATCAAACTGCAGCTCGCAACGTGGGCAGATACGGTTAGGATTATCGCCGCCGTGAATACAGCCAAGGTTGAGCGTGGGCACCGGGACAGTGAAGGCGGGGTTGTGGTACTTCGCCTGCAGCTCGCCACGGAAGGCCAGTAACTCGTTCATCACGCCGTTCATAGCCTCCAGCGCATTAGCACCTAAGGAGGGGTCGCTGGAGTGGCCGCTGCGGCCTTCGATGATGATGCGCTCCATCATTACGCCCTTGTGCATGCGCAGGGGTTTCAGGCTCGTCGGTTCGCCAATTACGGCAAAGCGTGCCGCGGGCTTGCCTGCCACCACCAGCGCACGGGCGCCCGACATCGAGCACTCTTCGTCACAGGTGGCCAAAATGATGAGCGGTGCTTTGAGCGGGGTATCGAGAAATTCGCGCGCGGCTTCGATGGCAATCGGGAAAAAGCCTTTCATGTCCGCCGTGCCCAGCCCGTAAAGGCGACCATCGGCCTCCGTCAGGCGAAACGGATTGTGCTGCCATTTGCCCTGATCGTAAGGCACTGTGTCGGTATGGCCGGCCAGTACCAAGCCGCCAGGCCCAGAGCCCAGCGTCGCGATCAGGTTGGCCTTGCCGGGCAGCACTTCCATAATCTCGCAGGAAAAGCCGAGGTCGGTTAGCCAGCCGGCCAGCTGGTCGATAACGCCGCGGTTGCTTTGATCAAGCGCGGGATTGGTACAGCTGACNNGCCTGTAACCAAGCCAGTCGTTAGGTCGCTAGCGCAAAATAACCGGAACATCAGGGAGTTCGTTTGGATTGACCCCTGTGGAAGGGAAGTGCACCGCCAGCAAGGAGTGAATCTGCCGGATCAAGTCCAGGCTGCCTTGCTCAAAGCGACCTGCCCGAAAGGCACTTGTCATGGCATCGCAATAGTCGTACCAGACCTGGGGCCCCAGTACGCTGCTAAAGCCGCGGTCGACCAGAATTTCTACTTTTTGTTCGCACAGCAGAACGTAAATCAGGATGCCGGTGTTGCCGGCAGTGTCCCACACTCGGGTTAGCCCGAAGACCTCCAGTGCACGTTCGCGAACCGAGCGCCCGGACCAAACCTCTAAAAGTGGCCAGTCGCCCTCTACCACAAAGCGGATTTCACCCTGATGGCGCTGCTCCCCGTCATGAATAACCTGGCGTATGGATTCTTGCACCGCGGCCGGAAAGGCACGGCGGGTGGCGAAAGGGGTGTGTAGTAAGTGCTTAAGCAGGCGGGACATAACAACTTCTCCGTGACCCCTCAATTGTGCCTGTATGGCGAGCATTGTCGAGTTCGGTCGGAGCGGCTGTGCTTTCGGACGAACGACATTGGCAGTGGTCATGCCAACGTGTTCAATAAACGAGCGCCCGGCAGACATGAAGTCATCATAAGAAAACGCCGGCAGGAGGATGCATGCGCCAGATGTACCGGTACAAGGAAGATCGCCTTCCATCTGCCATCGTTCTCATTTTCTTGACCATCCAGCTTGCCACTTTCTTCTTCATCGACTCCCTCTGGATCGTTGCCGGAGTGATGCTGACGCTGCTTTCGCTTTCAGCGCTGCCGGGCTCTATCGCCCATAATCATCATCACGTGCCTACCTTCATGGCCCCTTGGATGAACCGGGTGTATGAGGTTGTTCTGTTTCTTGAAACAGGCGTACCACCGTATGCCTGGACGCTTCATCACAATGTCGGGCACCACAAAGATTATCTCGATCAGGCGAAAGACCCGTCGCATTGGCGCTTGGAGAATGGCCGCGTCATGTCACGAGTGCGTTACGATGTGACCGGTGCCTTGCGCATTTACCCGGAAATCTGGCGTATTGGCCGCGCATACCCTGAGATGTTCCGCCGCTTTAAGTTGTGGGCATCGGTGAGCTTGCTGGTGCTTGGCGTGTTTGTGATGATCGATCCGGTCAAGGCGTTGCTGCTCTTTGTGGCACCCATGCCCATCATGTATTTGGGCCTGCTCGACAACACCTATATGCAGCATTCCGATCTGGACACCAGTTCGCACCTCACCGCATCGCGTAATACCACTAGCCGACTTTACAATCTTATCTCTTGGAATCTTGGCTACCACACCGCGCATCACCTTAAGCCACATGTGCATTGGAGTCGTTTGCCTGCACTGGATGCCAGCTTGGTTCATCGTATGCCGGCGGGTGTGCGCTGCGACTCCGTTCTGCTGTCAGCATGCCATTATCGCCACTCCCGTGATGGCGCTGTTCCAGCTGCAGAGGTGATTGTTTTGCCTCGCCCGCAACCAGCTGATGTTGGATTATTGCCGGAGGCTGTGCGCAGCATATCCTAAGGCGGTACACGTAATTCATACCCTTACCGCTTGTGAGGGGGGTTAGAGGCCGCTACTGTAGCGGCCTCTTTGTTTTTGGAGGTGTGCGATGGTTTACCAGATGCTACTGCGCCTGCTGCTGAGTGCTTGCGGACTCGGGCTGGCCGACTATCTGCTTGATGGTGTTAATGTTGCCCAATACAGCACTTTGTTCTGGGCCGCGCTGCTGCTGGGCATTGCCAATACCATCGTGCGTCCTTTGCTGATTGTGCTGACCTTGCCCATCACGATCCTCTCGCTCGGATTTTTTCTGCTGGTGATTAATGCGGCCGTCTTTGGATTGGTGGCATGGCTGCTGCCAGGCTTTACAATCGCCGGTTTTTGGTCTGCTTTGGGTGCTTGGGCCATCGTTGCCTTTATGCATGCAGTAGGCTCCATGCTGATTGGAAAGAACAAGTTAGTGGTCAAGATTGAACGAAGCTAACAAGCTGCATGGATTTAAAAAAGGGTCGCTTGTCAGCGGCCCTTTTTTTATTAGGTCACTAGCCGAAAAAAATGAATCTTCGGTAATTTTTTAATACTGAAAGTGCTAATGCGCAATAAAATTTTGTAAACAGAGTTGGATGCGAGTTTCGGTTCGGTTATGCAGTAATGTCGTTCAGGTGCGTATTGCGTTACCTTAATAGGCTATTTTTCGATTCGCTGTTTTCACTGAGGCCATCATCATGAGTCATCATCCTTCGGTCGAGTTGCACCGCACAGACCGTATCGGTTGGCTACGTGCAGCCGTGCTGGGCGCCAACGATGGCATTGTGTCCACGGCCGCCTTAATCGTGGGTGTGGCGGCAGCGGGCACCGCCAGTCATGAGATACTCATCACCGGTGTGGCAGGTCTGGTGGCTGGAGCAATGTCGATGGCTGCAGGAGAGTATGTATCGGTGAGCTCACAATCCGACACCGAACAGGCTGATCTTACGCGTGAACGTCACGAGTTAGCGACCGATATTGAATCGGAACAGGATGAGTTAACGCATATTTATGTTGCGCGGGGATTAGACGAGTCACTGGCTCGGCAGGTTGCCCTGCAGCTGATGGAACATGATGCACTGGGCGCGCATGCACGGGATGAGTTAGGGATTTCGCATACGGTTACTGCTCGACCTGTGCAGGCGGCTGTAGCATCGGCCAGTACTTTTGCAGTGGGGGCTGCGCTTCCACTACTGATGGTGTTGGCGGCTCCCGCCTCCTCGCTTATTCCTGCCGTATCAGGCGCTTCGCTGCTATTTTTGGGACTGTTGGGCGGGCTTGCAGCGCGTGCTGGTGGGGCGAGCGTCTGGCGTGGCGCTGGGCGCGTCATGTTTTGGGGTGCGCTGGCGTTGGGTATCACAGCGGGAATTGGCAGACTCTTTGGTGCGGTAATCTGAATATGCCCCTGATTGATGACTCGCTAATCAAGGTGACGTTAATGAGCGTAGCGTAAAGGAATGCAATGCCAATGAGTGACGAGACAAAAAATCTGCAGGGGCTCAGCGCAGCAGAGGCGGCCCGTAAACTGGTCGAGGTAGGTCCCAACGGGCTACCCGGCGGCAAGCACCGCACATTATTCAGCATTCTCCGGGAAACGCTGCGCGAACCGATGTTTCTGTTGCTGCTGGGCGCCGGCGGTCTCTATCTGCTGTTTGGTGACTTGCAAGAAGGCCTGGTGCTATTTGGTTTTGTGCTGGTCACTCTGAGCCTCACTTTGTATCAGGAAGGTAAGACTGAGAGGGCTATTGATGCTTTGCGTGACCTCACCAGCCCCCGTGCATTGGTGATACGCGATGGTCAGCAACAACATATTGCGGGTTGCGATGTTGTGCCGGGCGACATTGTTATTCTGGGCGAGGGTGACCGTATTCCCGCTGATGGTGTATTGCTCTCTGCCAATGTTATGCAAGTGGATGAGTCACTGCTAACCGGCGAGTCAGTGGCGGTTGAGAAAGTATCGGCAAGCATCGATGCCGTGCCAAGCCGGCCGGGCGGCGATAATTTGCCTTTTGTGTATTCCGGCACGCTGGTGGTGCGAGGCAAAGGGATTGCCCGCGTGACGGCGACAGGCTCCCGCAGTGAAATCGGCAATATTGGCTCGGCACTGGAGTCCGTGCAGACCGAACGCTCACCACTGCAAAAACAAACCGCAAAACTGGTGAGCACCCTCGCAATCTTGGCGTTTTGCCTCAGTCTTGCGTTAGTACTTGTGCATGGTCTGATGCATGGTGATTGGATGCAGGCTTTGTTGGCAGGTATCGCGTTAGCGATGGCCATGTTACCGGAAGAGTATCCCGTTGTACTTGCCATCTTTCCTGCTCTAGGAGCGCGGCGGCTGTCGCAAGAAAATGTTTTAACCCGTCGCATAAATGCCATTGAAACCTTGGGTGCTACTTCTGTGCTGTGTGTCGATAAGACGGGCACGCTGACAGAAAACCGTATGACGGTGTCGCGCTTACAAGTGGGTACAACCATTATTGATGTGGATTACAACGCAACGCCGGCCGAGTTGCCGGAAGTTGTGCACACGCTGGTGGAGTTCGCCATTTTAGCCAGCGAAACTGATCCCTTCGATCCAATGGAGCAGGCCTTTCACCGCTTGGGCGAGCATTTTCTGGCCAACACCGAGCATCTGTATCGGGACTGGGAGTTGCAGCATGACTATGGTCTGACGCCAGAGTTGCGTGCGATGTCGCATGTATGGCGTGCCACCAGCGGCACGGTGCATGAAGTGGCGGCAAAAGGGGCCCCAGAGGCAATTGTTGATCTCTGTCATCTTGATGCAGAACATCGCCAAAAAATTTCAGATGATGTGAATGCGATGGCGAAATCGGGGCTGCGAGTGCTTGCTTTTGCGCAAGCGCGGTTTGCCGGAGAAGAGTGGCCGGGCAGTGAGCACGATTTTGATTTTGAGTTTGTTGGGTTGCTTGGATTGTATGACCCCTTGCGCCCCGAAATTATGGCCGCGGTTCGTGAAAGTCATGAAGCCGGTATTCGTGTGGTGATGATTACCGGCGATTATCCGGCGACGGCACGCACTATCGCTACTCAAGCAGGAATACGAGCGGGAGATGTCTTGTCAGGCGATGCCATGGCCGCCATGAGTGATGCTGAACTGCAGGCGCATATCAACACGGTGAGTGTCTGTGCGCGTATTTCGCCGGAGCAGAAGTTACGCATCGTGCAAGCATTTAAAGCCAATGGCGATATTGTCGCCATGACGGGTGATGGTGTGAATGATGCGCCAGCACTTAAGGCGGCGCATGTTGGAATTGCCATGGGGGGAAGGGGTACTGATGTTGCACGTGAGGCGTCCTCTCTCGTGTTGATGGATGACAATTTTGCGTCGATTGTGCGGGCGATAAAATTGGGCCGCCGCATATTCGATAATTTGCGCAAGTCGATGTCATACATTCTTGCCGTGCATGTGCCAATTGCCGGAATGGCGCTGTTGCCAGCGCTGTTTGGCATGCCAGCCATGCTCTTTCCTATGCATATTGCTTTTCTTGAGCTCATCATTGATCCGGCTTGTTCGATCGCGTTTGAAAACGAACCGGCAGAAGCAGATATCATGCGACGGCCGCCACGGGACCCTAATGTTCCTCTGTTTGGCGGCATGACATTTCTGCTGGCGTTGTTGCAGGGGGTCGGTGTGCTAGTGGTTGTGATGGGGGCATACATTTTTGCGCAGCAGCAACTGCCAGAAGCTGAGGCGCGTGCTTTCGCCTTTGTCACCCTAGTGATGTCCAATCTTGCACTGATCTTTTCCAATCGCACTCGTGCGCATTCTTTGCTGGCTTCGTTGCGCACGCCGAATCCGGTGCTATGGGGGGTAACGGGAGTGACGCTGTTGATTCTTATGCTGTCGCTGTACGTGCCAGCGCTAAGCCGATTGTTGCGGTTTGCGCCGCTGCCTTTTCACGAGCTTGTGTTGGCATTGGCGCTAGGCGTGGCCAGCGTTATCTGGTTTCAGATAATCAGGATGATGATGCCGGGTTCTGCCATTCGTGGTGGGCAGCTACCTGCTTGATTCGAGTAGGCTATCGTAAATAAAAAAGGGCCGCACAATGTGTGGCCCTTTTTTACGTGCAGAAAGGATGCGTCACAGGCCAATCTTGCCGCCATCATTCTTCGTGATAACCACTGTCGACGAGCGTGGGCGGCTGTCTGGGTTACGATCTGGCCAAGAACTGAACGATGTCGGGTTATTTGCTAGAAAAACGTCCATGTCCATGCCGCTAGTTGGGATTGGCGCATTTGGATGGCCGCCCGCTTCGCCAGGATGTTGCACATTGATGAATAGTGTTTTGCTATCCGGTGTCCAAGTAATGCCCGTAATTTCACAGCCGGCAGGGCCAACCAGAAAGCGTTCAATTTTTTTCGTTTTCACATCAGCCACCAGCATCTGATTATTACCCTGTCCCTGGTAATGACTGGTGCTGCTGTAGTTGCCATCAGTCTGTATCCAGAGTCTGCCATCGGCATCAAAGGCCAGCCCATCCGGGCTGTTGAAGGTATTGTCGATGGTGATGTTGTCCGAGCCGCCGCGAAGATCTGGCTTTGGGTATTTCAGCGGATTGCCGGCCAATACAAACAGGTCCCACTCGAATGCGGAAATAGAGGCAGGGTCGCCGCCGGCTTCGCGCCAGCGAATGATCTGGCCAAAACGGTTAGCTTCGCGTGGATTGGCATCATCAACGGTAGCCAGTGTGCGGCTGGAGTTGTTGGTCAACGTCAGATAGACCTCCTGTGTGGTGGGGTGCACAGTGACCCACTCTGGACGATCCATTTTCGTGGCGCCAACGGCATCGGCTGCCATACGAGTTTTTATCAGCACTGCCGCCTGATCAGGAAAGCTGATGTTGTCTGCTGCTAGAGTGGCATTGGCGGTCTTGTCGAGATGAATCCATTCGCCAACACCCATCATGTCGTTTGAGGCAGCGCCGTTGGTAAACTTTGCGACATAGAGTTTGCCGCTATCCAGTAAGTCGCGATTCAGGGATGCACTTCCTTCTACATAGGCGCGGTCAGAAACAAACTTGTAAACATAATCGTTGGCCTGATCATCACCCATATAGGCTACGACATGGCCATCCTTGGAGAGCGTAATCGCAACATTTTCATGCTTGAATCGGCCGAGGGCAGTGCGTTTTTTCGGAATCGAGTTGGGATCAAATGGATCGATTTCTACAATCCAGCCAAAGCGGTTGGATTCGTTCGGGTCTTTCACATAATCAAAGCGGTCATCAAACTCCTCCCAGCGATAACCGGATTCCAGCGCGGAAATACCATAGCGTTTCATGTGTGTGTCACGAGTGTCTATGCCGGAAGTGGTACCGAAATAACCGTTGAAATTTTCTTCGCAGGTAAGGTATGTCCCCCAAGGGGTGAAGCCGTTGCCGCAGTTGTTGAGCGTGCCGTAGGCTCGAGTGCCTGTGGCGTCAGCAACAGTTTTTAATAGCGCATTGCCGGCAGCGGGGCCTGTCATCTCCATCGGTGAGCGGCCGGTGAGGCGGCGGTTGTAGTAGGAGCCGATGACTACTTCCCATTTATCGGCGCTGTTCTTTCGGATATGCATAACGGATATTCCGTGCGCATGCTGGGCTTTGCGCACCTTGTCCAGCGTCCAGGTGGCGGTGGGATCGTCACCGTAATTGTCNNGCATCGCCTTTCCATGCTGGTGAGTCATGGAATAGTGCCGAGCCCCATGGCGCGAGAATCTGTGCCTGATAGCCTGTTGGTACGATTATGCTATCACCGGAAGAGGTGGCAATCGGACTGAAGCTGATGCGACTGGCATTGTCAGCGGTGGCTGGGTTGCTGCTGTTTATTGTTGTAGGTGTGTCATCTTCCCCGCCACACGCTGTCAGCGTGCCGCCTAGGAACATGGCAGCACTTAGGCCAAGCCCACTTTTCAGTAATTTGCGACGGGAAAGGACGACACCGTTCACTATGTCTTGGAAATGTTCGTTATCCGACAGGTTGGTTGGGATATTCTCGATGTCTTGTGTGTTCATGGGTAGGGATTCCTCTGAGTGAATACACGGGCACATGCCGATGACGGTAGGTGCATGCATTATTTGCCGGTATTTTTTCAATCAGGGGTCTGTTTCATGAAGATATGGAGTCAGTTCTGTGACAGCAGTGTTGCCTGTGCTCAGGATATGTTTGGCTAGTGCTTTGGCGTTGGGAGTAGCCAGAGTTATCAAATTTCAGCTAATTAGAATGATGATGCGAACGTCTGCTGTTCAGGCCAGATTGTCAGACCATTTAATGTGAGCGAGAGTTTTTAATAAAAAAGGGCCGCACAATGTGCAGCCCTTTTTTTATTACACGTGCTGATTTGACAGCACAAGTTTTACAGCACTGATTTCACTCAGTTAAACGGGTGGCGCAACACAATAGTTTCGTCGCGATCCGGGCCCGTCGAAATAATATCGATTGGGCAGCCCACCACTT
>DDBN01000150.1:12597-17489 GCA_002333145.1 Moraxellaceae bacterium UBA2031 | reverse complement strand
GTATTAATCCTTCCTATACCCTGTGCAATTCATCCGTCGCCTGCAGTGGTGCAGGGCGGATGCGCTGTGCGTTTGCCTCGCCCGAAAAGGCCATTCATGATTGCCGGCTGAAGTCAGCCATTGCCCGGAGTTTTCCATGTCTGCATCCTTCCGCACTGCCGCCGCTGCCATCTTTCTGTTGCTGGCTGCCGTTCCGCCGGCCGTCAACGCCGAAACCGAAGCCGAACGCTGGGGCCGNNCCGCGCTCCAGCAGCGAGATCCTGTCCGAGCACCAGCGCAAGATGGATGCCATGCACGAGCGCTGGCGCGATGAGTGCACGGACGCCGCGGATTACCACGATTGCTGGCAACAGATTCACGCGCAGCGGAAAGAGAAGGCCCGTCTTGAAAAACTGGGTAAGGATCTGAAGACGTATGTGAAAGTCATCAAGAAGGCGGAATCCGTTGCCTTCAAGTCTGAAGAAAAATGGCTCGCGTTCGTGCAGGGGTTGCCGGCGGAGCAGCGCGGCTGGTTGAAGACCGGTGTGCAGGCTTCCTCCTATGAGCAGTCGCCGTGGTCTGCGCTGGCGCGTGAGTATCTGGCGGGCCAGCGCACCTCCGGCAAGCTCACGCCGGAGGAGGCGGCCCGCGTGGTTCTTCAGCGCGGTGTTGCCATGGGCGATGTGTGGTCTGCGCATGACCTTGGCCTGTTTGAGAGCGCATCGGAAGAGCCCGGCGGTGAGGCGCGCGCTGTCGCAGTGTATGAAACCGCGCTGGCGCGCGCTCCAGCGGAAAGTGAGGGCGAGTCAACCGGATATTTCGAAACCCTGGTCAAGCGCAAGGGCGCCGCAGCAGTGCGCCTGAAGTTGGTGCGCGCCTATGCCTACGGCTGGGGCGTACCGGAGGACCGCGAGCAAGCCGTGAAGCATTTTCAGGTTCTCGTCAGCGAGGGGGAATTCAGGGACGCAGCGGGGCTGTTCTCGCCTTACCGGATTGCTTCCGTCCGCCAGCCGAGTTGGGCAGACGGCGTCACGCTGTATGCAGAATTTCTGGACCGGGGCATCGGCATGCAACGCGACCGCATGGCGGCGCAGCAATGGCTGCAGCGCGCACTGGTGGAGAAACAGGAAAGCGCCGCCTGGAAGGTGCTGCTGACACTGTTGTCTATCGGCGGTGACCTGAACGATTCGCAACGCTCTTATGAAATTCTGAACTCGGCGTTGCAGCGCAAGCAGTATGCGGTGGGTGGCGAAGTTGTTTACCGGCAACTCAAGGGCGTAGGCGTCACTGCAGACGCCAACCTCGCGTACCAGACCGCCATGGCCTTGCCGGGCATGCCGCCGCAGGCACTGTCACGCGTGGTCAGACTCTGGTTGGGCAATGACGGCGTCACCCGTGATGCCGCAAAAGCGCAGGAACTGCTGCAGCGTTTTGCAGACCCGCAGAATGCCGAGCATGCGCAGTTGCTGGTGGACGTGAAGAGCGCAGGGTAAGCGTGCGCCTAGGCACGGCGCTGTGGCGCTTTGCCCAAGGTCTACCGCGGTTTTCCGGTCACTCTCTCTTCCGGAAAAACAGCGTCACCTCGCCCAGCTCAAAGCCGAACTTCCGCATGCTGGCGCGGTTGAGCTATACCCCCCATATAGGGGAATGCAATTTGGGGTAGGCACTGTCATGCTCCCTCGGAACTTCCTCCATCATCTGAACAAAAGGATCGACATGACTTCAAGGATAGCGTGCTGGCTGATTACGGCTTCTCTAACGCTGGCAATTGGACAGGTGTACGCGGCGGCCCCCGCATCGGTAAAGACGGTAATGATAGATAGCTCTGCCAGCGAACTAGTAGCTACCAAACGTGTGGCCATCAGCAGCGTTATGGTGTCGTTCCAGGCGTCGGCCGGTGGAGAGAAAACCAACACCAGCGGTCTGTTTGCAGCAAAGACCGATGCATCTTCTTCTTTGCAAATGCCGGACATGGATACCGCGTTGCTGGCGGCCATTGCCGATGACATCTACAAGCAATTGCAGCTTGATCTCGCTGCCAATGGCTTTGAGGTGGTGCCCGAGGCTACGGTTGTGGCTAGCCCGACTTACCAAAAAATCACCAAAATGGCCGGGATCAGCAACTTTTCAAAATTCGCCAACCTAGATGGCAATGTCATGTTGGTGGGTGCCAGCGGCTTGACACCTTATCTGCCGTACAGCGCTGAGAGCGGAAAGTTCAGCGCTCAACTCAATGGCCAAATCAAGGGGTGGATAGGTGGTATGGGCGGAAAAAGCGCTACCGAAGGCGGCCCCTCGGTGATCAGTATTGGCAAGATTTACGGCCTGCCGGGCCTGGAAGTCGAACTGGCCAAAGAGCTTAATGCCAATGTGGTCAAAGCCACTTATGTGGTCACTCTGGGCTCGGCTGAGGCGGCAGTCGATCGTTTTTCCAGTACATCGCACAACAGCTACACCGGTAGTGCCTTTGCCCAGGCTGGCTTGCGCGCAGGGCAGACACGCATTGCCTTCCGCACACCGACAGCCCGTAAAAAGGGGGAGTCCGCCCCTGGCGGATATACCGCCAATTTTGGCAAAAATGCATCGCCGGCCAAAGACGGCAATGTGGTGGTGAGTCTGGGCGAACCGCTGCTGGGTGGAACGGACTTCTTTACCGTTAACAAGCCTGACACAAAGAAGAGTTCTTTGCTCGGCAGCCTGATGGGCAGTGGCGGCAATGGTGCAGATGCGCAGTTCATATTCACCGCATCTGTTTCTGATGCTGCCGCCTACCGTGCCGAAGTGGTTGGCATGGCCACAGTGGCCCAACAGAGCATGCTGGCCCAAGTCAAACGATAGTAAGCAGCAAAACCGGGCCGCCGCGTATACGCCACGCGGCACAGGCCTTGTCCCATTAGCCCCCATTTTCATTGCCAGATGTCGTGATGTTAAGCGACAGCACAGGGAGTCAATTCTCATGCTGAAAAAAGACCAGGCTTATAAAAATAATGGAGCACTGCTGGTATTGGCGCTGACGGCGACAATGATGGTGCCGACAGCGCATTCCGCTGCGGGCGATGACGCATGGATTGCCAACTGCAACAAGTCGGATGGCCTGGCGCACTGCAAGGGAAAGGCGGCCCGACTGGTAGACTTGAGCGGAGGGAGCGCGCCCTTGGTAAATGCAGGCGCCGCGATGGGGCGAGGCTTCGCCTCGCTGTCAACCTATCAATCCGATCCCAACCCGGGTATGAGCCTCAACGATTTTCTGGCAAAGGAAGTCATTACTGCTCTTGAGCAGGGCGCATCACTTGAAGGAGTGGTGCCGCACAATTTTGATGTCATCGGCACACTGGAAGATCGCATAGGCAAGGAGAAAGGCAGCAACAGGAGTTGGCTAACGAACAAGCTGGGCGGCTTTGAGATGGGCTGGATGGAATATGACGTTGTGCGCGAAAGCTATTTATGGGAAGCCGAATTTTTGCTCGGGGCCCGTGATCCCGGCTTTGTAAAAACGAATCAGAGGGCCGGAGTCAAAGCGATCAACAAGGCACTTGAATACGATGCGCTGCATTGGGCTGACAAGTACAAGGATAATCCGGGTAAAGCTGCTACAGCGGAGGACGCCAAGTCGATACAAATGAAGTATTACTTTGCCCTGGCCAAGCTGGGCGGTCTGGGCGGAAGTGAAGATGTTCCGGCTGCTGTCGCGACGTTCGATCATATTGCCGGAACCGCTGAGTTCAAGGACGGCAAGGTATATGTGTACTCGGGCACTTCACAGGCGGTATTCAACAGCTTGTGTGTGCTGACTTCGGTTTATGCGGCCGGTGGCGACGGTGTGGAGAAAGATATCGAGAGGGCGGACGAATATGCTGCCCGGGCTGCGGATGTTTTTGTGTCGGTCAATCAATCGGGTGGCAGATTCGATGAGGGGCCGGTATGGGACAGCGCAAAAGGGTTTGTGCAACCGCATCTTGATGCGAAAAAGAAATAAAGCTCTCTCGCTGCAGCGAGAGTCCGTAGGCGTTGAGAAAGGCATACGAATGCGGTCCTGCAACTGCCTGGTCAATCCTTGGTCGTTATGGGGCGGGGTTTGTACTGAACATATATCGCATGACGGGGCGGTGGTCTATCGTCTGTAAAACATGACATGGGCTGAACGGCTTAAGCGAGTATTCAATATCGATATTACGATCTGTAGCCGCTGTGGTGGCGCGGTGAGTATTATTGCTTGTATTGAAGACCCATCAATCATCAATAAGATATTAGCCCACCTGGACGCAAAGTCAGCACCCTTTATAGTAGTGAGTCAATTACCAGAGCCCCGCGCCCCGCCGCAGGCAAAGCTATTTAACAGCTAAGAGCAAACAAGGAGAGAGTGATAGATGCTACTCAGGAATGAGGATGGCAGGGTGGCTTACTTCCGGCTTTTTTATGGATGGCTTTTAGCGATCAAGAATCAGCAGTACTAGCAGGAGTCGTGGTTTTTAAATCAGAGCTGATCGGAGTAAGTGCGCAGATTTAATGACGTGAAGGAGGAGGCGTCTGACTTGTTTTATCGGGTGGCAGCTTCGTTGACGGTGATACGTTGCAGAACTCCCATTCTTCAGGAACCTCGCTGGCACCGATCAAACTGAAAAAGGCCATGATCTCCTTCTCCGCACTTCTCTCGATGGTCTTTAATTGGCTGATCAGTTGCATGGTGACCACCTCCTTATGTCTGACGACTCGAGTTTCTATCGGCAGGCACGGAACAGCAATACCTTCTGTCAGTGTGATGCAGCCTTTGAATCCGCAGGGAGATATGCCGACAGCATGCTGGTCAGTGCACTCAGTATCAATGGCTTGGAGAGATAGCCTGTCATACCTGCCGCAAAGCAGGCCTCCCGATGCTCAGGAAGAGCATGTGCGGTTAAAGCAATAATGGGGAG
>DDBN01000150.1:10749-12463 GCA_002333145.1 Moraxellaceae bacterium UBA2031 | reverse complement strand
CTGATGGCCAGGCCAAGACCAGTGCCACCGTACTCGCGTGCAGTTGATGAGTCGACTTGAGTAAACCAGTCGAACAGAGCATCGATTTTTTCTTGTGGGATACCAATGCCAGTATCACTCACCTCGAACTCCAGCCGCAGACGACCATCTGTAAATGTGGACAGCCGCCGTACATGCAGTTGCACTGATCCATGCGCCGTAAACTTGATGGCGTTGCTGAGCAGGTTAAGAATGATCTGGCGCAGGCGGTTGGGGTCGCCGTGAAGGCCGTGAGGAATATCGCCGTCAAGAAAACATTGCAAGGAAATAGATTTTTCCAGTGCACTCAGGCTAAAAATCTGTATGCACTCATTAATCAGTGATTGCAGATCAAAATCGGTGTACTCCAAAGTGATCTTGCCAGCAGTGATCTTTGAGTAATCCAAAATGTCATTGATCACATGAAGTAATGAGTGGCCGGAACGATGCAATGTATCGACATAGGTTTTTTGGGTGTGATTGAGCGTCGTGTCCTGAAGTAGTTCAGTGATGCCTATAAGAGCATTCATAGGGGTACGAATTTCGTGGCTCATTTTGGCCAAGAACTCGGTTTTTGCTGCATTTTCAGCTTCTGCACGAAGAATGGATTTTTGCTGAGCGTCCTGCTCTTGCTTCAATAAATTGAGGCGGTTAGCCAGTGCCAGAGAGAGTAGTAGCTGCTGCAAGATGAAGCCGATCTCCATGCCGTTCAGTGCGACATATAAAGGTAAGGCGGGTGTCAGTCCAATGCTGTGAAGGGATTGCAGTAGACCGAATAGAAGCAGCATGCTCCAGGCGATAAGAAATAAGCGAGCCTCACGCATGCCACTNNCCGGCGGTCAGCATAAGGTAGATGAAAATCAGTTGGGCGTGACCATTCCAGCTTGGCTGAGCGGGCCATAGTCGGTAGCCGACACCCTCAAAACAGAGTAAGTAGCCGAATGCGGCGGCGGCATAAAGTACGTAATAACGGTAGACCCTTTCCCGGACCGCTATCCATAAAAACAGGTGGTAGACAAAGATGCCGCCGGCAACGCCGAAGCCAGCACCATGCAACCACTCTTCCAGTTCGTGGCTCCCGATGAACTCTGTGGTAGAGCCGATTTGAAGTGGCAAGTTCATCGAGCTACTGCTGCGGACACGCAAAAAGTAATCCTGATGACTGTCTGCGGGTAGGCTCAGAGGGATGGTGAAGGCACGGGTACTAACCGGGCGCATGGTGAAGGGGCGATGATCACCCAGTTGCAGGTGGCTGTTAGCGGCATCTCCTGGAGCAAATAGTTCGATATGGTCGAGAACCGGGTTTTCGATCCGTAGCAGCAGTGCTTGTGATTCTGCAGAGCGGTTGCTGATCTGAAAGTGAAACCAGCAGGTGGCACTGAGGTGGCCAAATGCGATGGTATGGTGTGCAAGTGGCTGAAGGCCTCGTTGCTGCGCCTCGGCAAGCGTAAGACGGTCGTTGGGGTCGCAACGATAGCTAACGAATGGCTCCAGTCGCGTCATGGCAATATGGCCACTTATCTCAAGAGCAGGGGTTATTTGCTGCGCTGTATTTGCCTGCGCCGATAGGGATGTGATCCCAGACAAGAGAACTAGTAGCAAAAGAGTAGTGCGATTCAGGCATCCTGCCAGACAAGAGAGCATGTACGTTGCTCATTCGATATAGAGATTGCCTGTTAGCATAACAGGCAATCTC
>DDBN01000150.1:0-10675 GCA_002333145.1 Moraxellaceae bacterium UBA2031 | reverse complement strand
GTCTGCTTGGCAACATCACTGAACATGCCCAGATAATTGTCCATATTGGCATGTTGATCCGGACGAAACGGAAAGCCAGTACCGATGAGGCCGCCTTCTAGGCTCTTGCGCGCAGTGACGCGCAGGCGTCGACCATTCATGGCCGCACCACGACCACGGCTGCCGGTAAACTCTTCGCGCTTAATTGGGTCCAGCACTACACCATGCTCAGTGACGCCCTTGTATTGGACGGCAATGGAGACGGCGAACTGCGGAAAGCCATGAATAAAGTTGGTGGTGCCATCCAGCGGATCGATGATCCAGAGCCAGTCGGCGCCCTCTTTGCGTCCCGGGGTCAGCCCGCTCTCCTCACCGAGGAAGCCGTGATCGGGGTATGTCTTCTGCAGCACATTGAGGATGGCTTTTTCGGCAGCACGATCGACCTTGGTGACGTAGTCATTGAGCCCCTTGGACTCGACATCCACCAGATCTACTTTTTCAGCGGACTGGGCAATGATTTCACCGGCGGCACGGGCGGCGCGCAGCGCCATGTTCAGCATGGGTTGCATGGGGAGACAACTCTGTAAAAGAACGGGGGATAGGCGCGCATTGTAGCTGGAAACAGCCGTCAGGGCGAGATATCCGGCAAGCCCCTCATGAATTGGCGGGAGAAAGACAGGCCGGCATTTGTTACCATTCGTGCTCTTTTATGCCTGCTCGACTCTCCCTATGCTCAGCAATATCCGAATTGTTCTGGTTAATACCACGCTGCCCGCCAATATCGGCTCAGCTGCTCGCGCCATGAAGACGATGGGTTTGTCTGATCTTTGCTTGGTCGAGCCCAAGGTGTTTCCCAGCCCGGAGGCGACGGCGTTGGCCTCGGGCGCTGACGGTCTTTTGGCGACGGCGCGCGTAGTTGGAACGCTGGAGGAGGCGGTAGCAGACTGCACGCTGGTGATCGGTGCTAGCGCCCGCAGTCGAACTATTCCCTGGCCTATTATGGATGCGCGGCAGGCCGGTGAGGCGGCGCGATTGGAGTCAGCCGCCAGCAAGGTGGCCATTGTGTTTGGTCGTGAAGACCGGGGGCTGACCAATGATGAATTGCAGCGTTGTAACTATCATGTCTGCATTCCTACAGATGAGGAATACGGCGTATTAAACGTGGCCTCGGCCGTACAGGTGATTGCCTACGAGGTCCGCATGGCGCACCTAATGGCAGCAGACAAAGAAGCCGGCAAGGAGCTACAGGAAGAAGATACCCGCATGCCGCTGGAGTTTATTCGCTGGGACAAGCCGCTGGTGCCGCATGATGAGATGGAGCAGTTTTATACCCATTTCGAACGAGCGCTAGTGGATGCTGGGTTCCTCGCGGAGGACAACCCTCGACAATTGATGGCCAGGGCGCGGCGTATCTTTGCCCGTATCCGGCTTGATCGTATCGAATATAATATGTGGCGTGGTATTTTTACCCGCGTGCAAGACATAGCCGCAGAATTGAAAAAGGCGAAATCCTGATGTTTGACCGGCTTCGTGAAGACATTGCCTCCGTATTCAATCGGGACCCAGCGGCACGTAATACCCTAGAAGTGCTGCTCAACTATCCGGGTATTCACGCCATGATTTTCCATCGCATGGCGCATGCTTTATGGGGTGCTAACTGGAAGGGCTTGGCGCGCTGGTTATCGACAGTCTCACGTTTTTTAACCGGCATCGAGATTCATCCGGGAGCGCGTATCGGCCGCCGTTTCTTTATCGATCATGGCATGGGTGTGGTGATTGGTGAGACGGCTGAAATTGGCGATGACGTGACGCTTTATCACGGCGTAACACTGGGCGGCACCAGTTGGGATCAGGGCAAGCGTCACCCAACGCTGGGTAACGGCGTGGTGGTGGGAGCCGGCGCCAAGGTCATTGGGCCCATTATTATCGGTGAGGGCGTCAAGATTGGCTCTAATACCGTTGTAACCAAGCCAGTACCAGCAGGTGCAACGGTTGTTGGTAATCCGGCCCGGGTTATCCTTAAGCAGGAAGACCCAGCAGAGCAGGCCCGGCGTGACTTTGCTGAACGTATCGGCTTTCAGGCCTATGGTGCCAGTCCGGATCTGCCTGATCCGGTGGTAACAGCGATCCGTCAGCTGCTTGACCACCTGCATGCCTCAGACAAGCGCATGGACAGCATGAGTGAGGCTTTACACCGGCTTTGCTCTAACTTTAGTGACCCACGTCCTGAGGCGTTGCGCGCTGAAGACATCCAAGCATTGCAGGATGAGGACAGCCCGGAGTAAGTGCGGCGTGCACGGCGAGCTCCGGATGAGTGGCCTTCTTGTAATTCCGACGGTTTTAGTAGGATAAATAGTTGACTAAAATAGTCGGGATTGCCAAACTATCATCCTGAATTTGATTGCTGTCGAGGGATATGAGCCATGCGCCTGACCACGAAAGGACGCTACGCTGTAACCGCTATGCTGGATCTGGCCTTGAATGCACAGTCAGGGCCAGTCAGTTTAGCTGATATTTCCGAGCGACAGTCGATCTCGGTGTCTTATTTAGAGCAGTTGTTTGCCAAGTTACGAAGAGGCGGTCTCGTCGCCAGTATGCGCGGTCCGGGTGGGGGGTATCAGCTCTCACGGGACAGCGGCGCAATTTTTGTCGCAGAAATCATTGATGCTGTTGATGAATCTACGGATGTCACACGCTGCGGCGGGCAGGGTGACTGCCAGCAAGGCGTGATGTGTTTGACACATGAGCTCTGGATTGATCTCAGTAATCAGCTGCATAACTTTCTGGAGTCCATCAGCTTGAAGGAGCTGGTGGATCGTCGAGAGGTAAGGGTGGTTGCTATGCGCCAGAATCAGGCCCAGCGCCAGCGCCAAGAAGACACCGGACGCATACCAACGAATTGATTGAGGCTTGAGCCTCCCAGCCAAGAGCCAGGTGAACTAATGAAACGACCTATTTATCTTGATTACTCCGCCACCACGCCGGTCGACCCTCGTGTTGCCGAAAAGATGATTGCCTGCCTAACCCCTGAGGGGAATTTTGGTAACCCGGCTTCGCGNNTGGATACGTGTCGCCAGTTAGAGCGTGAAGGCTTCGAGGTGACGTATCTCGATCCAGAGCAGGGCACCGGTTTGATTCATCCTAAAGCAGTTGAGGCGGCTCTTCGTGATGACACTATTCTGGTCTCTTTGATGCAGGTGAATAACGAGATTGGCACCATTACGGATATCGCTGCTATCGGTGAAATTACCCGTGCTCGCGGTATTCTTTTTCATGTAGATGCAGCTCAGAGCACGGGCAAGGTAGAGATTGACCTGGAAAATACCAAGGTCGACTTGATGAGCTTTTCTGCACACAAGACGTACGGCCCCAAGGGCGTTGGTGCGTTGTATGTGCGCCGCAAGCCGCGCGTACGTCTGGAGGCTCAGATGCACGGTGGAGGCCATGAGCGTGGCTTTCGTTCCGGTACGCTGGCGACCCATCAAATCGTCGGCATGGGCGAAGCTTTTCATATCGCGAAAGAAGAAATGCAGGCAGAAACAGCGCGCCTGCGGGCACTGCGTGATCGCCTGTGGAATGGCTTGCAGGGCCTTGAGCAGGTCTTTGTGAATGGCGATTTCGATGCGCGTGTGCCACATAATCTGAATGTGAGTTTCAACTTTGTTGAAGGCGAGTCGCTGATCATGGCACTCAAGGATCTGGCCGTTTCATCCGGTTCGGCCTGTACCTCAGCCAGTTTGGAGCCATCCTATGTGCTGCGAGCACTGGGTCTGAATGATGAAATGGCACACAGCTCCATCCGTTTCAGTATTGGTCGTTTTACAACAGAGGCGGATATTGACCACATCATTGGTCATGCCAGCCAGGCGGTAAACCGTCTGCGTGAACTGTCCCCACTGTGGGATATGCACAAAGATGGCGTCGACATGAATACCGTGGAATGGGCCGCGCACTAAAGCGCTCCTGTTTACGCAACGAATTCTGGAGGTGAGTAAAAATGGCTTACAGTGAAAAAGTAATAGATCACTACGAAAATCCCCGCAACGTAGGCAAGCTCGACAAGAACGATGCCAGCGTGGGCACGGGCATGGTCGGTGCGCCGGCGTGTGGCGACGTTATGCAGTTGCAGATCAAGGTAGGTGATGACGGCATCATTCAGGATGCTCGCTTCAAGACCTATGGCTGCGGCTCGGCCATTGCGTCCAGCTCGCTGGTCACAGAGTGGGTTAAGGGCAAGTCGCTNNTACCGTAAGAAGCACGGAGCCTGATCATGGCTGTCACCCTTTCCGAAGCAGCGGCCCGGCATGTCAGCGACTTCCTTGCCAATCGCGGCAAGGGCTTAGGCATCCGTGTTGGTGTGAAAACTTCTGGCTGTTCCGGTCTGGCTTATGTGCTGGAGTTCGTCGATGACGTACAGCCGGAAGATGAGGTTTTCACCTCGCATGGCGTAAAAGTAATTATTGATCCGAAGAGCCTTTCTTACCTTGATGGTACCGAAATGGATTTTGTGAAGGAGGGCCTGAATGAGGGCTTCAAGTTCACCAATCCAAACCAGAAAGGTGAGTGTGGCTGCGGTGAATCTTTTACCGTCTGAGTGAGGCGTTGAGCGCACTGCTCGCGCCTTGTCTGTTGTCGATGATCTAGCCCTCTCCATGAATGGAGGGGCGTTCCGGGCCATTAAAGCCCCCGTCACTGAGGGACGCCGTGTCTTCTGTCGTCGATTATTTCCAGCTGTTTGATTTGCCTGCCGGTTTCGAGACAGATAACGACGTCTTGCAGCAGCGTTATCGCGAGCTGCAGCGCCAGTTTCATCCGGATCGTTTTGCCGCAGAGCCTGCCGATGTGCAGCGCGTGGCCGTCCAGCGGGCTGCCGATATCAATGCTGGATTTTCGACACTGAAAGACCCGGTGCAGCGCGCTAGGCATCTTCTGGCATTGGCAGATCATCCGTTGTTTCTTGAATCGACAACGGTATCGGATACCGATTTTCTGATGGCGCAGATGGACTTACGCGAGCAATTGGATGAGGCAGAGACGCTTGCTCAGATGGCAGATTTGCGCGCCGAAGCAGAAGACTGGCTGCACAATCTTGGGCGGGAATTTGCCATCGATTATCGTGCAGGCGACTGGCCTGAAGCGGGCGACACGGTGCGCAAAATGCAGTTTATGAGCCGTTTTATTGAAGAAGTGCGGCAGCAGGAAGCACAACTCGAAGATGATGATTTCGATGAGGATCTCGACTGATGGCGCTGTTGCAGATTGCTGAACCCGGCCAGAGCACCGCTCCGCATCAGCGTCGGCTGGCGGCAGGCATTGATCTAGGCACGACGAATTCGTTGGTCGCCACTGTGCAGAGTGGCAAAGCGAAAACTATTCCTGATTCTGAAGGGCGTCATTTATTGCCTTCGGTTGTGCGTTATTTTGAAGACGGTGCGCGAACAGTTGGCCAAGAGGCCAAGCTGGCCGCCGCGAGCGATCCACTGAATACGATTGCTTCCGTCAAACGTTTGATGGGGCGTGGGCTTGCGGATGTTAAGCGGCTGGGTGGCGAACTGCCTTATCGGTTTGCCGGTGGTGATGCAGGCATGCCTTATCTGCAGACGGTTGCGGGACACAAGAGCCCGGTACAGGTATCCGCTGACATTCTGACAGTGTTGCGCGCCCGTGCGGAGGCAGTACTCGGCGGTGACCTCACTGGAGTTGTTATCACGGTCCCGGCTTATTTTGATGATGCTCAGCGCCAAGCAACCAAAGATGCGGCTCAGTTGGCGGGTCTTACCTTGTTGCGTCTGCTTAATGAACCGACAGCTGCCGCCGTGGCTTATGGGCTGGATAAGGGCGCAGAGGGCGTACATGCCATTTATGACTTGGGCGGTGGCACGTTTGATATTTCCATCCTGCGTTTGCACAAAGGTGTGTTCGAAGTACTGGCAACCGGTGGTGACTCAGCGTTAGGCGGTGATGACTTTGATCATGCCATTGCCCGCTGGGTGCTGGAACAGTCAGGTGAGCTGCAACCGGATGCGGGTATGCTGCGTGCGTTGCTGGATGCGTCTTGTGCCGCCAAGGAGGCACTGACATCGGCGGCCTCTACAGGGATCACCTTTGCTGGAAAAACTTTTGAGGTATCGCGTCAGCAGTTTGATGCGTTGGTGCGGCCACTGGTTGAGCGAACGCTCAAGGCCAGCCGACGCGCCTTGCGTGATGCTGGCGTCACCGCGGCAGAGGTGCAGGAAATAGTGATGGTAGGCGGTTCTACCCGCGTACCACTGGTGCGGTTGGTGGTGGGTGAGTTCTTCGGTCGCGAGCCCTTGATCGATATTGACCCGGACAGGGTGGTGGCCGTTGGTGCCGCTATTCAGGCGGACGTATTGGCGGGCAACAAGCCGGATACCGATATGCTGCTACTGGACGTGATTCCATTGTCGTTGGGGCTGGAAACGATGGGAGGGTTGGTCGAGAAGATTATTCCCCGCAACACCACGCTTCCCGTCACGCGTGCACAGGAGTTCACCACCTATAAAGACGGCCAGACAGCCATGAGCATTCATGTGCTGCAGGGGGAGCGCGAGTTGGTCAGCGATTGCCGTTCGCTGGCGCGTTTTGAGTTGCGCGGTATTCCTCCTATGGTGGCGGGTGCGGCGCGTATTCGGGTGACCTTTCAGGTAGATGCCGACGGCTTGCTCACCGTGATGGCCGAGGAAACGGTTTCTGGCGTAAAGAGTGACATCACCGTAAAGCCTTCTTACGGACTGGGTGATGATGAAATCACACGAATGCTAAAGGAGTCTTTCCTGCAAGCTGAAGCAGATAAATCGGCTCGCGCTTTAGCGGAAGAAAAAGTGGAGGGCGAGCGCTTGCTGTTGGCGCTGGAGGCAGCACTTGCAGTAGATGCTAATAGATTACTTGATGCAGATGAGCAGTTGCAGATTACGGCTGCCATGCAGGAATTGCGTGAGGCCATGGTGGGCACGGAGGTAATTTCCGTGCGTGCCGGAGTGAAGGCCCTTAATGAAATCAGTGAGCCCTTTGCCGCGCGGCGTATGAATGCCGGCGTGCAAAAGGCTCTGTCTGGGCGTCGTATCGACGAGATTGCAGGAGAGTAAGTTCATGGCACAAATCGTATTTCTGCCACATCATGAGATTTGCCCCGAAGGTGCCGTCATTGAGGCAAAAAAGGGTGAGTCCATTTGTGAAGCTGCTGTACGCCATGGCATCAAGATTGAACATGCCTGTGAAATGTCCTGTGCGTGTACGACATGCCATGTTGTAGTGCGAGATGGCATGGATTCACTGAGCGAGATGGATGACCTTGAGGCGGATCAGTTGGATAAAGCTTGGGGTCTAGAGCCAGACTCTCGCCTGTCCTGTCAGAGCATCGTCGGTGAGGGAGATCTTGTGGTAGAAATTCCGAAGTACACCATCAATCATGCCTCCGAAAAGCATTGATAGCCGAGTCGGTTTGAAGGAGAAAAGTATGTCACTGAAGTGGACAGATTCGCGAGAGATTGCGATTGCGCTGGTGGAGACGCTCCCGGACGTGGATCCGAAGGCTGTACGGTATACCGATCTTATGCAGTGGGTGCTGGATCTGCCGGATTTTGCAGATGATCCCAAGCACTGTGGGGAAAAGATTCTTGAGGCCATTCAGATGGCGTGGCTGGATGAAGTTTAAGATGAACGAAGTCGCGGCATAAGCGGTTGTAATGGAATTGTTGGCTCAGCCGAGTATAATCGCGCCTCTGTTTCGGGGTGTCGTTCTGGTTTCCCCCTAACCCACTGAATTTATTAACAAGTTTCGGAGAGTTTCATGGCTATCGAACGTACCCTGTCCATCATCAAGCCCGATGCCGTTGCCAAGAACGTGATTGGCGAGATCTACGCCCGTTTCGAAAAGGCCGGACTCAAGGTTGTAGCGGCTAAAATGAAGCACCTGAGCAAGACAGAAGCCGAAGGCTTCTATGCTGAGCACAGTGAGCGTGGCTTTTTCAATGACCTCGTCTCTTTCATGACCTCTGGCCCTGTTGTGGTGTCCGTGCTGGAAGGCGAAAACGCTGTGTTGGCTCATCGCGACATTCTGGGTGCAACTAACCCGAAAGATGCGGCTCCAGGCACCATCCGTGCTGACTTCGCCGTTAGCATTGATGAAAATGCAGGTCATGGCTCCGATAGCACTACTTCGGCCGCCCGTGAAATTGCCTACTTCTTCAGCAGCACCGAAATCTGCCCACGCACCCGTTAATACGGGATGTATAGCACTCGGGGATAGCCCCTAGTGCGGGCATTGGCGGCCAGGAGGACATTGTGCTTTCCTGGCCGTCCTGTTTTTACGGTATCAGGTGTGTTTTGCCTGTTCTGGCGTTATAAAGTCTTCCAGCCGCAGGTCTGCGGTGCCTTCTGGCAAACAAAGGCCAACAGTCGGCGCACCGCGCCTTCGACATAATTGGTGTAGCAACCGGTCGATATTCATGAATACAGATATCAGCACTCCCTCATCTGCCATATCAGTGGCCAAGACCAATCTGCTCGGGATGACCCGTGAGCAGATGGAGTCGTACTTTCTGTCGATTGGCGAAAAGAAGTTCCGCGCCCAGCAAGTGATCAAGTGGATTCACCAGATCGGGGTGGACGACTTTGAGCAAATGACCAATGTTTCCAAGGCATTGCGTCAGAAGTTGGCAGAAATCGCCGAGATTCGTGGCCCAGAGGTTATCCATCGTGAGTACTCCACCGATGGAACCCGTAAATGGGTGATGAAAGTGGGTAATGGCACCATGGTTGAGACGGTGCTGATACCGGACGGAGACCGCAAGACGCTGTGTGTCTCGTCGCAAGTGGGGTGTGCGCTCGATTGCAGCTTCTGTTCAACCGGCAAGCAGGGATTTCAGCGTGACCTCACGGCGGCTGAAATTATTGGTCAAGTCTGGGTTGCCAATCGTTCTTATTTTGAGGGAGAGCCCATTCGCGAGAATCGCGAGCGTGCCATCACCAACGTGGTGATGATGGGCATGGGTGAGCCGCTGCTCAATTTCGACAATGTTGTGCCGGCCATGCACTTAATGCTGGATGACTTTGCCTATGGATTGTCCAAGCGCCGAGTGACACTGTCGACATCCGGGGTGGTGCCGATGCTGGACCGTCTGGGCGAGGTAATTGATGTCGCTCTAGCGATATCGCTGCATGCGCCCAATGATGCGTTGCGGGATGAGTTGGTGCCGATTAACCGCAAGTACCCGTTGGAAGAGCTTCTGGCCGCCTGCCGTCGCTATCTGAACCGATTCCAGCCTAAAGAAGGTGGTCGCCGCAGGATCACCATGGAGTACGTTATGCTGGCTGGCGTGAATGACACGCCTGCCCACGCCCGCGAGCTGCTGACGTTGCTGAAAGATACCCCCAGCAAGATGAACCTTATTCCCTTTAATCCGTTCCCGCATGCGCCGTATGCACGGTCGAAGCGGGAAGACATACAGGCCTTTCAGAAAATACTGGTAGAGGGCGGGTTGATTTGTACTATTCGGTCTACCCGTGGCGATGACATTGATGCCGCCTGCGGTCAGTTGGTGGGGCAAGTGCAGGATCGTACACGCCGTGCCGAGCGTTGGCAGTCGCGCCAACTTGGTGAGCGTGAAATTTTCAGGAGTTCAACATGATAGTCAGGGTTCTGATTGTGAGCATGATGCTCTTTCTTGCGGCATGTTCGGTGCAGGATTTTCCGAGTGAGCGTAAGGTAAATGTGGCCGCAGGTGCACGGGATCGTGTAGCGCTGGCGTCAGAGTATTTGCAAAAAGGTGAGAATGAACGTGCCCAGCTGCATCTGAAAAAAGCGCTTGAGCTGGATCCGAAATCAGCTGAAGCCCACAACCTGATGGCTATCTTGCTAGAACGCGAGAGCGATCCAAAAGGCGCCGAAAAACACTATCGCAAGGCCATCAGCCTGCGCCAAGACTACTCTCAAGCCCATAATAATTACGGTATTTTTCTCTACAAGCGAGGCGAATACCGATCAGCCGCCGTGTATCTAGAAAAAGCAGCAGGCGATATTGGCTATCAGATGCGCGCATCTGCTTTTGAGGGGCTCGGCCGTGCGGCTCTCAAGCTGAATGATAAAGACCGAGCAGAAAATGCGTTTCAGCGTGCATTACGAATTGAAGGCAATCTTCCCACTGTTTGTCTTGAGTTGGCAGACCTGAATTTTGAAAAAGACAACCTCGCAGGGGCGCGTGCATTTTATCTTCGCTATCTGAAATTGATTGATACGCAACCACAGACGGCTCGTAGCCTCTGGCTCGGTATTCGTCTGGAGCGACGTCTTGGTGATCGTAATGCCTTGTCTAGCTATGAGCTGGCACTAAAGAAACTTTATCCGGATAGCGCGGAATACAAGGCTTATGTGGCCTCCCTTGGGTCTGGGAGCTGACAGGAGAGCATTTGTGGGTGAGCACGAGAATATGTCGGTCGAAGGTCAAGACAGTGGTGAGTACACTTCTTTTAAGCCTGGGCAGCGTTTAAAGAAGGCGCGTGAATTGCGGGGTCTTAATCTGGATCAGGTTGCGGCTGAGCTGCGACTGTCTCGGCGCATTCTCGACGGCATGGAGTCGGATGATTACAGCACCCTGCCGGAGCCCGCTTTTGTGCGTGGCTATATGCGACGTTACGCCCAGTTGGTGAAGTTATCGCCTGACGATATTGCGGCACG
>DDBN01000053.1:15253-20852 GCA_002333145.1 Moraxellaceae bacterium UBA2031 | reverse complement strand
ACGCTGTGGAGTGAGCCGCTGTTTGGGCATTGTCAGTGTGCGGTCTATGATGCGCAGTTTCACTTTAGCCAGCCCCTAAAAGGGGATTTCACCGCAACCGTCACCTTGCCCGATATGACGCATTTGGCGGATAGTCTGCGCCGTAAGGGCAAGGGCAAAGTGTCATTAGACATTGAGTTTGCCGATATTCACGGTGTTGCCGCACGCCTGCATGGGCGCTATGCCGTGTGGAAAGTCTAATTCATTAGGCGGATGTTCAGGCGGCGCGGATGCCCGCGAGGCTGAAGTGCGCAATATGCGTTGCCAGCACATCGATTTCATCTTCTGTACGTGGAATTTTCACGCCCAGTCGAGTCAGCATGGGCTCGGCCAATCCGTAATAAATACACTGGCTGACCAGACTGATGGCATGACGGCTGAGCTCATCTTCCTGCAATTCACGACCTGCCACGGCCGTTACGACGGATCGTGTGATCTCATGCTGAGCGGCAACGGTTTCCTTGACCAGATAATCCAATGCCTCGGTAGGCTCCACAAACTCACGCACGCACATACGGGTAGGGCGATCCTTTTCGTTGCTGCCTAATACCCGGCGCAAGATACTTTTCACCAGCCAATGTAGGCGTTCCTCTGGCGCGGCGAGCTCAACTTCAGGTGTCTGCAGCGGGAAATTGGCAATCATCTGCTCCGACTGTGACTTTAGCACCGCCTGATACAGGCCCATCTTGCTGCCAAAGTGATAATTGATTGCGGCGACATTGGCGCCGGCCTTATCTGCGATGTCACGAATACGTGTTGCCTCAAAACCCAGGTCAGCAAACAGGGGCGAGGCGGCTGAGATCAGGGCAGCTCGAGTAGCACCACTGGAGTCAGTGCCGACGGAGGCTAGAGGGCGAATACGGTACATAGCGTATGCTCAATGAAAATAATTGATTTAAACGGTTGATTTAATCTAATGATTTATTAATTAGAAATCAAGTCCTTAGTCTTTTGGGTATGCTCATACCGGCCGAATAGTATGTACGCCATACTGGTCGGTATGCTATAAGAGGGCTATGAGTCTAATGGAGTTAATCACCCATGAGAGAGAGTTTGCTGGTTGCCTTACGGGAGGAATCTGTCCGTTTGCATCCGCGTTTACCTTCCGAGGCGGACGTTGCCCGGGCCGCGAATGTAAAGGCGGCCGTGGTGCGTACGCACCTAGGGCCGCCTGATAACTATTCGGCACTGCTGTCGTATCAGGGGCAGGTTCAGGATACCCGTGAGCGCATTATTGCGAGTGCGGCCCGGGTATTTGGTCAAAAGGGTTTTCAACGGGCAAGTCTTGATCAAGTGGCGTCGGATGCGGGGCTCACGAAGGGGGCTATCTACTGGCATTTCAAAAGTAAGAATGATCTCTATTTCGCATTGCTGGACTCTCGGTTTCAGCGTGATATTTCCACCATGCGAGAAGGGGTGGCTGCCATGATGGCGTCAGCCACCCAAGAGAGTACGGCCGAACTGATGGCACGGATATTCAGTAACGGCCTGCAAGGTGTCACGAGTGACCCTGACTGGCCGCGACTCTTTGTCGAGGTGATGGGACACTCACGCGAGCCTGAAGTGCGGGAACGCATTGCACAGTTTTATGCACAGGGCTGGGAGTTTGCGGGTGGCATGGTGCGGGATATGCAGACGGCTGGCCTTATCCGTCAGGATATCGACCCTGAATTAATGGCCAGCTTCTGGTTCGCCTTGGGTGATGGTCTTATCCTTGCTTGGCTCACTCAGCCGGACCGAATTGATCTTAACGCCCTTGCATCGGGCATTCTGGACATGCTGTGGCGAGGGATTGCGCCAACGTCTGACAACAAGAACCCTGGAGTTGCTGCAACATGACTTTTCCGATCTCTTCCCGTTCTGTGCTCGTCTTGCTGACGCTTGTTTCCGCGCTGGGTGTGACTGCCTGTGGTGATAAAAAAAATCAGGTGGCAGCGGTGACTACAACGGATGCGCCACTGGAGTTGCTGGCAGCAGATGTGGCAACAGTGAAGCGAGGTGTGCTAGCTGGCGGTCTGCCCATCACAGGGGGTCTGCAGGCCGTTAATCAAACCACCGTACAGGCCCGTGTTGGTTCAGATATTGCCGCCGTCTTGGTGCGCGAGGGTGAGCATGTGCAAAAGGGGCAGTTGCTTGCGCGTTTGGGTGCACAGGATTTGGAAGCACGAGTGAAACAGGCAGAGGCACAACTTGCCGCCGCCAAGGTAGAAGCGCAGCTTACTCAGGCATTGGTCGAGCGCAATCGCAAGTTGTTTGAAAAAAATTACTTCTCCGAAAATGATTTTGCCCGCAGTGAAGGTGAGGCGAGTGCAAGAGAGGCCGCCGTTCGTGCCGAGCAGGCCATGGTCGATATTACCCGCAAGGCACTGAGTGATACTGAGGTGCGAGCACCGATGAGCGGGATCGTCGCCAAGCGTTATGTTGAGCCGGGCAGTAGCGTCATGATGGATTCGCGTCTGTTCGATATTGTTGACTTGGGACAACTGGAATTGCAGGCCTCCGTGCCAGCTGCCGAAGTGCCTCGCGTGCGTGTGGGCCAGTCAGTGGTATTCACTGTGGATGGTTTTGGCAGTCGTCAGTTTAAAGGCCAAGTGTCTCGTATCAATCCGGTTGCCGATGCCGCAACACGCACCATTGCCGTGTATGTACGCGTGAGCAACCCTGAAGCTGCGCTCAAGGGCGGTATGTTTGCACGAGGCGTGATTACCTCTGGTACGGGCGAGGAGGCACTGATCGTGCCGATCACTGCATTACGTCAAGGTGAGAAGGGCAGCACGGTGTTTGTACTGAAAGATGGAAAGCTAAATCTTCGTCAGGTAACCGTTGGCGCCGTGGATGAGCGTGCAGGCGAAGCCATTATCAGCGCGGGTGTTGCCGAAGGAGAGACGGTTGTGGTTGCTAACCTGAACGACCAGGCAGCCAATCATGCTGCTAAACAGGTCACCCTCGGCCAGTAAGCCACCAGACAGGAGTACAAGAGCATGTGGCTTACCCGCGTCAGTATTAATAACCCCGTTTTTGCCGCCATGATGATGTTTGCTCTCATGGTGCTGGGCCTTTTTTCGTGGAAAGACATTGGCGTTGAAGAGTTTCCCAACGTCGAGTTTCCGTTTGTCATCATCAATACCAATTATATTGGCGCCTCACCGGAAGTGGTGGAGTCGGATGTCACGCGCAAAATTGAAGATGCCGTGAATACTATTGCCGGCGTCAAACGTGTGTTCTCCACATCGTATGAAGGGCGTTCTTTTGTTGCTATCGAGTTTTTCCTGAATGTGCCGGTCAACGTGGCCGTACAGGATGTGCGCGACAAGATTGCTCTTATCAAGAACGAGTTTCGTGATGAGGTGGATGACCCTATTATTGAGCGCTACAACCCTGGCGCTGTACCGGTGCTATCGCTGGCCTTTACCTCGACCACGCTAACGCCGCGTGAAGTGTCGACATGGATTGAGCAGAAAGTTAAAAAGCGCTTCCAGACGGTGTCTGGTGTGGGCAAGGTTGAAGTGATTGGTGCAGTGAAGCGAGAAATCCGCGTCTTCATTCGTCCTGAGCGGCTACGTGCCTATGGTGTTGGCGTTGATCAGGTCGTGCAGATGCTGCGCACCGAAAATCAGGAACTGCCAGCCGGCTCTCTTACTCTGAATAATGTCGAGCAGATCGTCCAGATTAAAGGGCGCATTGCCAATCCAAAAGACTTCCGTCGTCTGATCGTCGCACAGCGCGCTGCGGGCCCTGTGTATCTTGAGCAGGTGGCTGACGTAGTTGATGGAGAGCAGGAGCTTGTATCGTCTGCCATGATCAATGGCGAACGTGCGGTTTCGGTCGATGTCATCAAGTCATCCGGTGCCAATACCATTGATGTGGTAGATAAGTCGCACGAGGTAATGGAAGAGCTATTAAAAGAAATCCCTGCCGGCGTGAAAATGATTGAGGTGGCGGATAGCTCCAAGTCGATTCGTGCCTCATTGATTGATGTGCAGAAAACGCTTGTCGAAGGCGCCTTGCTGGCCATCCTCATCGTGTTTCTCTTTTTGGGGTCGTGGCGTTCCACTGTTATTACCGGTTTAACGCTGCCCATCTCACTGCTGGGTACATTGTTTGCTGTTTACTTCTTTGGTTTCACGCTTAATTTGATGACCCTCATGGCCTTGTCGCTGTGTATTGGTCTGCTCATTGACGATGCCATCGTGGTGCGTGAAAACATTGTGCGTCATGCAGCCATGGGCAAAGACCATCGTACGGCAGCGCTTGAAGGAACCCGTGAAATTGGCTTGGCCGTGCTGGCCACGACACTGGCGATTGTTGCGGTGTTTTTGCCCGTGGCTTTTATGGGCGGCATTATTGGTCGTTTCTTCTATCAATTTGGGGTGACGGTATCGTCAGCCGTTCTGCTCTCGATGTTTGTCAGCTTCACCCTTGATCCGATGCTCTCGTCGGTGTGGCCGGACCCGGATGTACATGGTCGCAAGAAAACATCGTGGCTGGGTCGTAAACTGGATGCCTTCTCGGATTGGCTAGAGCGTTTGGGTGAGCTGTACCAGACAATTATCAGCTGGGCACTGCGTCATCGTATGGCAACCATGGGCATTGCGCTGGCGAGTCTGTTCGGTGCTTTTGCGCTGGCCAAGAATATCGGTGGCGAGTTTGTGCCAGAGCCGGATCTCTCGGAAATTGGCGTGAAATTCCAAACACCAGCCGGTTCCTCTCTGGAGTACACGCAACAGAAAGTGTTGCAGGTGGATGCCATTATCCGGCAATACCCGGAAGTGCTGGCCAGTTACGCCACGATCAATACCGGTATGAATGTCGGCAAAGATCACGCTGGTATTCGTGTGAAGCTCAAGCCTAAGTCGCAGCGTCAGCGCAGTCAGAAAGAATTGACCAGTGATATGCGTAAGCGCCTGGCACTGGTAGCAGGGATATCGCTAACGTCTGTTGCCGCAGCGAAAGAAGCCGTTTCGGGCGGACTCAAGCCCATCATGCTTTCTGTGCAGGGCGAGGATCTTGACGAGTTACGCAAGATTTCCGATCAGATTGTCGCGGGCATGCACAAGATTCATGGTCTGGTGGATATTGAAACCTCGCTCTTGGCACCCAAGCCAACAGTGGCAGTCAATGTTAATCGTGAACAAGCTGCTGATCTTGGCTTAAGTATCGGCAAGTTAGGAGCAACACTGCGTCCATTGCTGGCCGGAGATGATGTAACGACTTGGCAGGATGCTCGCGGCGAGAACTACGATGTAAATGTGCAATTGCCACGAAGTGAACGTCAGACGGTTAACGATCTGGGGAATCTTCCCATTGCCAGTGGAGTGATAAATCCCGCTACCGGTGCTCCCAATATGATTACGCTGGGGCAGGTGGTGCAGATCTCTGAGACTAAAGGTGCCGCCCAAATCAATCGCCGTAACCTGTTCCGCGAGGTAATGATACAAGCCAACGTTGAAGGCCGACCTGCTGGAGATATTGGCGTGGACATCAAACAGCTACAGGATTCGATCAAGCTGCCGCCGGGGTATCGTTTCCAGACGGAAGGCCAGAACAAGGACATGGCAGA
>DDBN01000053.1:14977-15139 GCA_002333145.1 Moraxellaceae bacterium UBA2031 | reverse complement strand
GCAGAGCAGCGTGCTCCGATGGCGCATGCGATTATCGGCGGCGTAGTGACCTCCACGCTGCTCACATTGATTGTGGTTCCGGTGGTGTACACCTACCTTGATGACCTCAAGCAGTTCACTTTCCGTTTGTTCCAGCGCAAGCACTCAAAGTGATGCGCTGAC
>DDBN01000053.1:11591-14902 GCA_002333145.1 Moraxellaceae bacterium UBA2031 | reverse complement strand
GTATCTTCGTTCACATACGGAGCGCCGTGCATAACGATGTAGCGCTTCAGTGCTTGATCATTAAAACCAGGCTCCAGACCATCCATGCGCATCGAATAGCCATTACCACCCGTATAGGTATCCATGGTGCGGAACAGCCCAATGCTGGTTTGCAGGCTGCCTTCATCATTGGAGAAATGGCGCGCCATGTTGTCGCCGGTGTTCTTGCCGTGAGCCACCAGCTCGCGATAGAGCAGACGACCTTCTTCACGAATATCAAATACCCATAGGCGCGGTGTACTAGAGGCGCGTGAATAATCGATAACGGCGAGGTGTGGAGATGGCGTCATACCGTGGGCCGTAGCGCACGTGAGCGCATTGGCGGCCAGTTGCAGCACAACGGGGTCAGCATCGGGTGCGGCTGCTTGCAGGCGATCGGCCATCGTCAGCCCACTGGCCTGTACAGTGGAGGCCAAGGTGGCAGACATTAGGGCGATAGCAGGTAAAAGCAGAGGGAAAATACGACGCATATACGGTTCTCCGCGAGGGCAGGTTGATTATCAAGGCTCCCCAGCACTCAATTATGCATCGTGGCCATGCATCAAAACTCACATGGCGGGAGCGTTCTGTGGTGCAATCCCTCGCAAATATTCTGCGTACTCTTATTCATCTTGGCAGTCTGGCACGACGACGGCAAGGTAGAATCGTAACCATCTGCAACACCTTCTTTGGGGGTGAACATGGCGGAAACAACTCGCGAGAAAGGAAGTAGTGATGAGAGGTGGTCTGACCCGATTAATGGTTTGCTTCTGGCTATTGATGGCAGCCTTGTCGAGCTATGCCCTAGAACCCGGAGTAGATGCTGAGCCGCAACTGACCCCTGCCGTAGCGGTGTTGATGGGACAGCGCATGACGGTTCGTGATGAGAAGGCGCTATCCGGTATTCTCGGTGAGTTCATGAAGGGTCAGCCTCTTGCGTACTGGTCTGAGGACGGGCGCCTAGGCCGTTTACTGACGGCTTTGGATGATCTGGCTACCGATGGCCTCAATCCAGCGGACTACAGTATTGAACGGCTGCGCCAGTGGCAGCGATCCGGTGCCCCTAACGTTGAACAGGAAGAGGTGGCGACACGTGCCTACCTGTTGGCCCTGCTGCATCTGTACCGTGGCAAGGTAGACCCCGCGGCACTGGATGCACATTGGAATTTTGCTTCCGCCCAACTGGAGCTGAATGGGTTACTGGCCCAGGCAAGAACGGCGGCAGATCGGAGCGAGCCAGCTGCAGCGTTCAACTTTGCCCGCCCCGTACGCCCAGAGTACAACCTGCTGCGTACCGCCTTAGCGCGTTACCGTGGCTTGGCATATGAAGGTGGCTGGCCTGCCGTGCCTGCGGGTAAACCACTCAAGCCTGGCATGACCGACCCCCGAGTCTTGGTGCTACGTAACCGTCTGCAAATAGCGGGGCTGGCCAGCAGGGAACCACAGCTCAATCCTGCCCTCTACGATGATGAATTGGCCTTAGATGTGATTCGCTTTCAGCGGGAGGCCTACTTAACCCCGGACGGCGCTATCGGGCCATCAACCTTAGCGGCACTCAACCTTCCAGTATCCCGTCGTATTGAACAATTGCGCGCCAATCTTGAGCGTATGCGCTGGGTACATGATCCGGGTACAGGGCCGATGGTGGTGGTGGATATTGCCGGCTTTCGTATTAGCTACTTAAAAGAAGGCAAGCCTATCTGGGCCTCACGGGTGCAGGTTGGACGCTCTTATCGTTCCACACCGGTATTTACGTCAAAGATTACCCATCTTACCTTGAGCCCGACTTGGACGGTGCCCCCCACCATCATGGCCAAGGATGTACTCCCCAAAATCCGTAAAAACCCTAACTACCTAACGAGGAACCGCATGCGGGTATACACGGCGGATGGACAGGCCATTCCGGCCAGAACCGTCAACTGGTCGCGACCCGGCAATATCATCATTCGTCAGGATGCGGGAGAGGACAACTCCTTGGGGCAGTTAGCGATTCGTTTTCCTAACTCTTACTCGGTTTACCTTCACGACACGCCCCACAAGGAGCTATTTGCCTCGAGTCAGCGGGCCTTCAGTTCCGGCTGCATTCGGGTCGAGAATATTCAAGAGTTAGCAGTTTTGTTGCTGGATGATCCAGAGCAGTGGAGTCGGGCCGCTTTGGATGCCGCGATTGGCACCAACAAAACACGGCAAGTAAATTTGGTCACACCAATTCCTATACTTTTAGTGTACTGGACGGTTGATGTTGCCAGCGATGGCTATGTCGCTTTTAAGGCAGATATCTATGATCGGGACCGGCCCCTAGTGATGGTGCTGGATCAGCGTCTTACTCCTTAAAGAAAGCTGTGCTTCATGCACGGGCGCTGACTTCATGAGCCGCAGATAGCACGATGCCTAAAAGCGGCCATCACGGTAGTCACGGAAGGCCTGCTGGATTTCTTCGTGAGTGTTCATCACGAAAGGGCCGTAACGAGCGACAGGCTCCTTAAGGGGCTTGCCCGCAACCAGCAGCAAGCGTACACCGCTGGCTCCTGCGGTGATATTAATGGTATTACCATTTCCAAGTACAACCATCTGACCTTGTGTGGCCCGGTGCTCGTTATTTGGGCCTACCAGTGCATCCCCTTGAAATATGTAAAGAAACGCCTGATGGCTTTCAGGTACTTGAGGGGAAAACTGGCTATCCGCCGCCAGTGTGACGTCCCAGTAAAGCGGAGCTGTGGCTATGCCTTGCACCGGCCCAACGGCTCCACCCAGTTCACCAGCGATCAGGCGAACCTCAGTGTGCTTATTTGGTCTGACCACTGGAATGGCGTCTGGTGAGAACTCCTGATAGCGTGGCGCGCACATCTTGTCGCGGGCAGGTAGGTTTACCCAAAGCTGAAAACCCCACATCAAGCCATCGTCCTGCTCTGGCATTTCCGAGTGCACAATGCCGCGGCCAGCCGTCATCCACTGCACGGAGCCGGGTACCAGCATGCCGCTGTGCCCCATATTGTCTTGATGGCGCATGCGCCCAGCCAGCATATAGGTGACGGTCTCAAAGCCCCGATGTGGGTGATCCGGAAAGCCAGCGATATAATCCCCGGCCTGATCCGAGCGGAACTCGTCCAGCATAAGGAAGGGGTCAATATCCGGTAGGATTGCAGTGCCGATTACGCGGTTTAACTTAACGCCAGCACCATCACTGGCGGGAGTGCCGCGCACGATGCGGGTAACCGGACAGCTCTTCAGAGGGGGATTGGCAGAGCTAATGGCAGTCATGACAATTTCCTTTTTCATGCGCCCATTTTCCG
>DDBN01000053.1:11325-11553 GCA_002333145.1 Moraxellaceae bacterium UBA2031 | reverse complement strand
CCCTGTTCGTCCAGCAAGGCAGCGCCATGGAATGGATTGCCGACATTGCGGTCGATCATCATGCTCTCTTTGGCTTGCATCATTCACCTCGCTTGGCCATCGTGTGGCCTTGGCTTGATTAACCATCGTTTTAGCGATGGCAAATGTGATGTGACTGATCACTTTTCACTCAGCCAGTATAGGCAGGGGATTTCTCCCTGTATCCAGACAGTCGCTGTAATGTGTAAC
>DDBN01000053.1:0-11309 GCA_002333145.1 Moraxellaceae bacterium UBA2031 | reverse complement strand
GCCGGTGCGATGGGTGCTGATATGGCCACTGCTCTTGGTTACAAAGTGAGCGTTGTGCATCAGCCCGCGGAAGAAACCTTCGCTGCAGATACAGAAGCGACCGCGCGCGCTATCAGTGAGAAGGGGGCGGATCTGCTCTTGTTTGCTGGCGGTGATGGTACGGCTAGGGATATTTGCCGAGCCGTGGGCCTGACGGTTCCCGTGCTAGGTGTGCCAGCGGGCGTAAAGATGCACTCCGGCGTGTTTGCGGTAACGCCACGGGCGGCAGCTGAAGTATTGCAACTCATGCTCCGTGGTGAGCTGGTACAAGTTGATGTGGCGGATGTGCGCGATATTGATGAGGTCGCACTTCGGGCAGGGCGCGTACAGGCCCGGCATTTCGGTGAGCTTCGTGTGCCCTCGGAGGCCCGCTACTTGCAGCAGGTGAAGTGCAATGGCCGTGAGGTAGAGGCGCTGGTGCTGCAGGAGATTGCCGCAGAAGTGCTTGAGCGTATCCAAGATGAGGGTGGTACCTGGATTATTGGGCCGGGTACAACGCCGGCAGCCGTCATGGAGGCCTTGGGCCTGCCCAATACCTTACTGGGTATGGATGTAGTGAAGGATGGCAAGCTGGTGGCCGCCGATGCAGATGCGGCGACACTGGAGCGCTATGCCAGTTCAGAAAATTGCCATCTGGTGATTACGGCCACCGGCGGGCAGGGCATTTTGCTCGGGCGCGGTAACCAGCAGCTTAATTCGACTGTCCTGCATGCAATCGGCCGGGAGCGGATGGTGATTGTTGCGACACATGAAAAGCTGAGTGCACTGGCAGGACGCCCCCTTCTGATGGATGTGAGTGATCCTGTGCTGGAGCAGTCACTGCAGGGGTTTGTCGAGGTGGTGACCGGTTACCACAGTCATGTTCTCTACCGTCTTGCCACCCATGCCTGAAACGATATTGCCATGGCTGCTCAAGGAACGTGAGCTTACAAAAGCAGCTCTGGCATGGGGCTGATGGCAAAGGTTGTCGCAACACCTGTAAGGACTTCCCAGACATGACTGCGTATCCCAGAGCCTCCTTGTGCCGCCTGTAGAATGGCGGCCATGCGATTGCTGACACCAAGCTTGGCAAAAATGTTCTTGAGGTGCCATTTTGTGGTGGAGAGCGCCACGCCGATACGGGCACTGATTTCGTTGTTGCTGAGGCCGTTTCGCAACAGTTGCAGAACTTCCTGCTCCTTGGCGGTGAGAAGCGTATCTTCCCTCCCTTCTGTCTGGATGGATGGATTGTCCTGCAACAAATCCTTGAACATTTCAACGTAAATGGCGGGTAGTGGAAGATTCCCGACCTCGTGACAGCGCCGGAGGAATTTTCCCAGTCCTGGTGCTTCGTCAAATACCGTCCGGTTAATACAGATGATGCTGTAGTAGTCGACCATTTTTTTCATACGGTGCAGCGCTACATTGTCATCACCCATCAGGTGGCGGGTCAGGACCAGATTGGCCTCAACTACAACAGCACGTGAATTGGCGCCGCTTTTTTTCAGGGCAGCCAGGATCACTTCAAGAATGTGCTCTGCTTCTTCAAAGCGCTGCTTGCTGCATAACCAGAGTGATGTGGCGAGTCCGTAACGTTCCCAGCCTTCGTCATAGGCCCGGGTACGCCGCCATGTTCCACTGCTCAGGCGTTCGTGCAGCTGGTTGGCTTCGGCAATGCGGTCCATGGCATCCATGTCGTTTTCCGCACGGGCCTGGCGCAATTCCTCGTACACCACCTGGCTCATGAAGCGGTCGTAGTTGCCCATTTGCAAGATACGCTTGAGTTGCGACAGCAGTCGCGCAGCCCGGGCATTTTCCTGACGCAGGCTCAGCAGGCGTGAGAGCGTGAGGTACGTGTAGGCGATGATCTCGGTGGCGCAGGACGAGTTGACGAGGGGAACCAGTTCCTCGAGCAGGTTAAGCGAGTCCTGTGTCCGGTTCTGTTCGTACCGGACGACGGCAGCAGCCGTTGCCGCATTGATCCATGTGGGCGTGTGAGGAAAGTCGCGCAGTTTTTCGAAGTTGATCTCGGCATTCTGCATGGCCTCTAACATGCGACCTGTGTTGCGGTCGCAGAGAATCTGTATGAGGTCGGCATAGCTGCACAGATACTCGTAACCCAGCTGTCCAAGTACCACTCGTCCCTGCTCGGCATACTGCATTGCATTGCCGAACTCACCGTGCAAAAGGTAGTGATACCCGAGAATGGTCAGTGAAAAAGCTCGAATGTCATGGTGCTGGCTGGAGCTGATCAGCATGGCCTGGTCGGTGTTAAGCCTGAAATCGGTATCGTGCTGGAACAACTGCAGCATCATTTCCAGGAAAATATGGGTGGATTCGTCAGGCTGGTGCCTGTTTTTCTGTTGCTGGAGTGCATCAAGGTAATACCGTGCCTGATTGAAGCGTCGCGACAGGATGAGGGCGCTAATGAGTGCAATGAAGAGGTCGCGATCGGTCAGCACTTCTTCGTCTGGCAGAGGGCCCAGCCAGCGGATGATGCTGATGCAGTCACCTTTGCGGGACCAGCGATCACAGCTGATTCGCAGTATTTCAAGAAACAGTCCCGGCTGCTTTGCCAGCTCGGCATGCTCCAATGCCATTTCATCTTCGTTGTGCGAAAGCCATTCACGGGCGGCGGCTTCGTGCAGAACCGGGAGGCTGTCAGGAAACTCGATACGCAGACGGTTACGCAGGAAATCCTGGAACAGGGGGTGATAGCGGAACCAGCCTGGGTGCTGTTCGATCATCTGGATAAAAAGCCCTTGTGACATCAGACGATCAATCAGGCGGGCAGAGTCGTCGCGTTTTAATACAGCATCGCACAGGGCAGCATCAAACCGCTCAAGCACTGATGAGTACAACAGAAATTCGCGCTGGTCATCCGAAAGCCCGCGCAATACCACGTGAGCAAAATAATCGACCAGCTCTGGCTGTGAGCCACTAAACGCTGTCAGCGCGGCATCACCGGCACGGGCACAGGCCAGCAGGGCGATTTTTACGCCTGCCATCCAGCCTTCGGTTTGTTGCAGCAGCTGACCAATATGCGGGTCATTCGGGATATCAAGTCTCATCTCTGTGGCCAGTTCACGAACCTGTGCTGGCGTAAGGCGCATGTCATGCCCGTCAATCAGCAGCAGGCGGTTGGCCAATTTGAGACGGCTCAGTGAAAAGTCCGGGTATTCACGGGTGGCGATGATGAAATGCACATGCGCTGGCAGGTGCTCGAGCAAGGCAGAAAAAGCATCCTGAACCAGTTGGTGACGTGCTAGCTGGAAATCATCGAGCACGATGAACAGTTCATCTTCTACTGCATGAAAGGCTTGTAGCAGTGACTCGGCTACGCAGTGTGCGGGCAGGTGGATGTCGGCACCGAGTGGCGTGTACGACACCGTGTCAAAGTCAGGGACAACATCACGGAGCGAATCGGTCAGGTGAGCAAAGAAGTGCACCGGATCGGCATCGCGAGGGTCGAGAATCATCACGACAGTACGCCGCTCCGGTAGTTGCCATCGCCATTGCTGGAGGAGGGTGGTCTTGCCAAATCCGGGGGAGGCAAGCAACAGCGTCAGGGCATGGTCGCCACTGCGGTTCAGCAGGCTCAGGAGTTCTGGACGAGCAATTCGGTTACCCGGCTCGCGGCCGTGGCTTTTCTTGCCTGGCATGGGCCATCTCCCTGTTTTTTATTGTTTTTATGGATAAACGGTAGCGGGTAGGCGATGAAAAAACTAGCACACAATCGTTAAGTGGTAAACATCATGTTCCTTTTTACCCTCCCAAGGGGGGGGGAAGGGCTGGGGCGGGATGTGCATGATTCGCTAGCCGGAGTCCAGAGTGCCGGTGCCAGGAGGGTTACCATCATGAATACAAAAAGAACAAGAAAGGCGCTTGGGCTGTCTGCCCTGCTTGCACTACCGGGTCTGGGGCTGGCGGCTCCGAGCTTTCCCGAACAGGAAAAGGTCTGTAACTACGATGCCACACGCGAGTTCAAGCGGGCATTGTCGGCCATATCATTCCCGACGCCGGTCGCCAGCAGCATGCTGGTCAATGGTGTACAGGTCTGGACGGCGGGCTCGACGGCGGTGCCAAAGATCAAGCCGGGTGACACCATCACCCTGCGTGGTACCGGTTTTGGCCAGGGTACGGATATCGACTTCAGCAAGATCATGATTGGCAACAGTCGTGTGCTGGAAACTGATCTGAGCATGTACAAGCAGTCGCTCGACATCATCGCCCAGGTGAACTACGAAACAAGCAGTACGCACAGTACCTGGCCCAAGGACATCCAGAGCTGGACCAATACCGAGGTCAAATTCAAGGTGCCGGTGCATGTGAGTGCCGGCCCGATCCAGTTGCAGGTGCAGAAGCGTGTCGGTCGCCTGACATCACTGACCAAGCCGGGCCAGGCTCATAACGTGATTGATGCCCAGACCAAGCGCATTACCAGTGACTTCTACACGCACAAGTGTGATGTGGTGTCCGAACTGAGTACTGAAACCAAGTCGATTACCCCGATCAAGGTTGCTGTCAGCAATACCGGCCTGCCCGGCTTGCTGACGCAGGGACGCAAGATTTTCTGGTCCTATGATTTCAATATCGGGCTGGCTCACAAGATGCGTGAGCTCGACTGGGCCAAGATTTTCTCCTACAAGACAACGGACCCGATCACCCGCCAGCCGGCAGATCCGCGCAAGCTGTTTGGTGCCTACAAGACGGTGGCGGGGGAAGTGCCGGCTGAAGCGATCAATGATGTTTACTTTGATCCGTATCCGATGCCCAACCCGATTCCTGGACTGCTGCTGGTGACGCCGCAAAAAACCAAGGGCAACACAAAAAATACCGGATGGGTTGGCTACCGTACGGCGGAATCCAGTCATCCCTACAACGGTAATGGCGCCTGGGCCGGTTTTAACTGCGCGTCCTGTCATGGCTATCGCATCAGCTATGAAAAGACGCCGGGCCAGCAGGTTACCAAGGTGGTGCCTGGCTTGCCCAATCCCGAATGGAGCATGAAGTGGACGGTACTGGGTGACAAGACCGGTGCGACCACGGCGACGTTCGACAGTATCGACATGAGCGAAGAGGGGCCCTCCTGGGCGCCTGGAAAGGCTGATATCGACAAGACTACGCTGTTGTACTACATGCCTGCCGGTGCAGGTGAGCACAACATCGTGCGTGGTGCTGGTGAGGGCAGCGAGACCGACAACGATTACCAGTTCTCGCCTGTCACGATTCCGAACGTGACCAACTACATGGCAATCCGTCGCTCACTATCGCACACGGAATCGTATGTCGGGTTTGAGGGCTCCTACATTCATTCCGAAGAGCCGGATGGTGCCATGGGCTCCATGCGTGCCGAGGACCTGAAGGCACTGACGGCCTACATGACCACGCTGGGCGGGGATGACAAGGACCTGCGCAATGTCGGTATTTACCGCTGGCTGAAGGCCAAGGGCAAGCTGGGCACCCAGACGGGTAATGCTGCGCTGACCGAAGGCCAGTTTGTACAGAGCGGCTGGCAGTCCTACCCCGGTGTTGCCGCGACGGTCAATCAGGGCAAGACGGCCTATACCCGTGATTGTGCAAGCTGCCACAGCGACAAGCTGGGCGCCCACACCAACGAGCGCATGTTCCGTCTGGATCAGGTGGGCCGTTTCTTTGCGCCAACGATCTATCAGAAGGACCAGCAGTCCATTCGTGCCACCTTCCTGCGTGACATGTATTGGGTGCAGTCGCGCGGCCTGCTCTCGGATGGACACGTCCGCAATATCGAGGATCTGGTCAACCCGGATCGTTGCACGGAAGGTACCGGGCTTTATAACCAGTACTACACGCTGCACTCTGCCGTACGACCTGAGCTGGGCTCGCCGGATCAGCCTGCAGCCTGGCCTGATCTTAACCGTAAAGGCGATGTGTTTCGTGTCTACAAGAATGTCGAGTACAGCACCACAGACCCGTCCACCAAGCGCAACCGTTTCATCGAGCGGCACAAGTATTTTGTAACAGTGTCGTGGGATAACGGTCATTACTACTGGGATTACCAGAAGATGCGTCGTGAGTACGGCCCTGCCGAAATGGGCACGGCACAGCCGATTGGAATGCCGGCTGCACCACACCCCTGGTGTGCCGCTAACGGTGGCGATGTTGATGATCTGACGCAGTATGTGCTGACGCTGTAACAAGCCTGCTCGGGAGTTCATTCCTGAGTGATGCATAAAAACCCTGTCTCAATGGCAGGGTTTTTTTATGTTTGCAAGAAAGCACCACTGTTGGAGATCATCAGGGCTGGGTGGTTAGGCCGGTTGTTGATAGTGATGATGCTGGCCAGGATCCGTGCGTGTGTGATGCGTCTATGGCACTCAAACGGATGTGTCTTTTTTATATGCTGTCAGTGGTGGTAAGTTGTTGATTTACAAACAAAACTGACCCGGGGTTTTCATCCAAAACTGCCTCGGGTTTGGTGTGCCCATTCTAGCTAGGCGGGTGTGGATAAGTCATCGGTTTCAAGGGGCTTGATTGTCTCCTTTTCGGTGGAGCTGATGGGTTTCTTGCGTCGGGGTACGGCGGCCGAGCTGTAAGCATGCCGGAGCTGCCAGTGATGTGGACCCGCGGTACAGGGCGGGAGGGGTGAAAGAGAGAGTGTCATGTGACTGTCTGTAAGCGGGTTATCTGTAATGGATGTTGCATAAGCAGATCAGTAGTTCGTGCTGCAGTGATGACGTCTCTGGTTTGATTGTTGTATGCCGTAGTGGTTTGTGCAGGATGGAAGCGGGTTGTGATCAAGATGCAGGGAAGAAATTGATGTGATGCTGCTGGTATGAGTGCTCCAGATGTTTTTCCGGCCCATGAAAAAGCCCCCGTAAGGGGGCTTTTTCATGGCATTACACCAGTGTTGTGACTTACTTGTCTTCGCTACGCTGGTGCTTGAAGAACACACCGTTGTCACCGAAGGCCGACACGATCAGTGGCGAGGTCAGTTCCAGTTCGCCAATCTTCTTGGCACTGGCACGACGTTCTTTTGCATAGCGCGTGTTGGTGGACGGGAAGATGGAGGTCTTGATTTCCATCGAGGTGGCGTACACGTCATACAGCTTCGAGCCGGCACCCAGCGTGGCCAGGTCGTGACGGAAGTCGTGCGGAGTGGTGGCAAACTTTGTCTTAACTTCCGGGCGCGGCACAAAGTAGATCTGTGTCGGAGCCTTTGGTGTTACCACAGTGGAACCAGCCTGTGTCACTTCTGCCATGTCGTTCATGATCACGAGTGTCGGCTTGGTGCTGACGGCCGAGAACAGGATGGTGGAGCCCAGTTCATTGGCATCGGTTGATACATAGTTCGACAGTTCGTTGGCAAAGAAGTTGTAGTTGGTACCCTGACCAGCCAGTGTGTAGAGGGCCGACACGTTTTCCGACGGCTTGCCGTTCACGAAGGCTTTCCATGCCAGACCAGGCTGGAACTTGTTGCTTGCCGCCGGGTTTTCGGTGACGGACAGGCGCAGCAGGCCGAAGTTTGAACCTTGGAACAGGCCGGTGTAGCCGTTGGCGGCGACCGGTACAAACTTCACCTTGGCCATGGCGGCGTGACGGTGGATTGGCTTGACGTAGCCGGCAGGGGCGACATCAGTACGGGTTTGCACCTTCTTCCAGAGGATGGAGCTGAGCAGGCCGCCAGTATCCGTTTCTGCCAGAGTTGGCATGGTGGTCTTGTACTGTGTGCGCTTGGCACCGTTCACCCAGAGGTGATCGGCCTTGGCACTGGCACTCCAGCTTTCGTAGTCAGCGGTCATGTTCAGGTCCCATGGCTTGAACGCATTGTCCACGCCGGTCAGGCTCAGGGCCAGTTCCGGGTTATGACGCTTGATCACGTCCACCATGGTGGTGTTCTCGACCCAGTCATAACCTATCTGGGTGTACACTTCAGGACGGTAGTCCTTGGTGTAGAAGCGGTCGGTCATCAGACGACGTGATGCATTCAGGATGAAGATCTGGAAGGCTGTTTCACCGAATGCGAAACCATCCGGACGGGTGGTTTCTGCCATCATGCCGACCATGGTATCGATCTTCTCGATATCGTTGTTGTAGATGCGCTTCAGGTTGGCCAGTGTTGCAGGGTCGGTCGTCAGGTCTTCGAACTTCGTGATCGGGTTCAGCTGGATCTGGCGGCGGAACTCGTTGTAACGCGGAACACCACGCTCGCGGTCACGAATGATATCGGTCGTTGCCAGGTCGATGTTGCCGACCAGCGGGATATCCAGGTTGCGCAGGAAGTTCGGGTAGTTGTTCAGTGTCAGCGAGCCCGGGTTGGTGATGCCGAAGGAGTACCACATGCGCGACGGGGTTTCCGTGTTCAGCATGTTCTCGGCCTTGCCTTCGCGGGTGTCCGGCAGTGAAATAGTCTTGACCGGAGTATTCTCGCCAATGTCGTAAACTTGGACATTGTCACGCATCAGCGGGTGCATGCGGTACACGGAAACAAACTCTTCGGTCAGGGTATACGGGACGCCATAGTTGTTCGGGTTGGCCGAGCCAACCAGGCCGGCAATGGCGTGATCCAGCGTACCGCTACCGACATTACCGGCGAGGTTGGAGTTAGCACCGAGGATGGTCTTGACGAACGAGTCGGTCTTGGACAGGTCTTCGTACCACTGGCGGGTTTCTGCCTGGTACTTGTCACGACCTTGAGCGTTGCCGATGAGGCCCCACCAGTTGGCGTACATGGCGCGCTCGGTAACCGGGTTGGCAATCACGGCTGGCGTCCACTCAACGGTGTGAATCTTTGCCATCAGTGCAGAGGTGACCAGACGGGACTTGTCATACAGCCACTGGTCGGATGCAGTCGGGTACGCCTGCTTCAGCCGGGTGGCAATAGCATTGTGCTCCTTGGTGAAGATCTGATGCAGCATGCTCAGACCGACCCACCAGTTTTCGTTGAAGCCGGTAACCGGCTTGCCGTTCAGGAGTTCGGTCGGCAGGGTGCCATTGGCATTGATCTTCAGCTTGCCGTCAACAAAGGAACGAACCTTGTCGTTCTGGGTCTTGCTGCTGCCATACAGCTGCGAGCCATCCCACCAGTGGGTGTTGTGGTTGCGGTAAGTGTTGATCTTGCCGGCGTCGGCGGCTGTACGATCCCAATCGGCCTTGGTACGACGGACATCGAGATAGCCGGTGCCGAGGGCATCACCGGACGGCAGTGGGACCTTGATCGGGTTGGTGGCCGGGTTGGGGCCGTGATCCACCCAGTCATGCACCATGAACTGGATCCATGATGCGGCGATGAAGTTCAGGCTGGGTGCCGGCTTGAAGGGACCACGGGCCATCAGGGTGTTACTGACTTCGCGGGGGTTCGGACTCAGCAGGCCGGTTGCTTCGGTTTCACCCGCAGCAACAGTCGGGTTGACGTTACGGCCAAAGCGTACATAGACCGAGCCTTCGGCCGGGTTAGACAGGATGTTGCAGGTGCCGTCTTCGGTACGTGCCGTCAGGCTGCGCTGGTCGCAGGTGATGGTGCCGTTGAGTTTAGGATAGTCCTCAAGGTCAAACATGTTTTCGTCGAGGAGGTTGCCGCGCTCTACTGCCAGTGTGATAAGACCTGCGGCGATCCCTAAGGTGCCGAATTTGGTCAAGGCTGGCCAGGTGACCCAGATTGCCATGGTGATGTCCCTCTTCCCTGTTTCTTGTTGGTTTTTTCGGTTTTGTTGTGAGCCGAGCTGATCTGATCATCAGCAGGCGAGTGTAGGGACAGGGGCAGTGCATGGCCCCACCCTTCAGGAGGGGTAATGGGCGAGACTGGCGAGTCTTTGTGACTGGGTGGTTTTGTTTTTTTCGGATTTGATCGGGTGATGAAAGAACAACGGCCGCATATGCGGCCGTTGTTCCTGTTGCGGGGTTATTTGCGCAATAACCAGAGAAAAGACTTACATGATTTGCTGGTTCTGCAGCGCCTGGATACGGACTTCCAGTGGCGGATGCGACATAAACAGCTTGGCCAGGCTGAAGCCTTCCAGCTTGCCGGTAGTAATGGCCAGAGCGGTCATTTCAGCAGGCATCTGATCGGGCAGTTCGTGCTCAGCCTGCAGGCGACGCAGGGCATTGATCATGGACTGACGGCCGGCCAGTTCAGCACCGGCAATGTCAGCCTTAAACTCACGGCGACGTGAAAACCACATCACGATGGTGGAGGCCAAGATACCCAACACCAGATCAGCAACCATGCTGGTGACAAAGTAGGCAATACCGGGACCATCTTCGTTCTTGAACACAACGCGATCGACAAAGTTACCGATGATGCGCGAGAAGAACATCACAAAGGTATTCACGACACCCTGGATAAGCGCCAACGTCACCATGTCGCCATTGGCAACGTGGCCGATTTCATGGCCCAGTACAGCTTTCACTTCATCGCGGCTCATGCGCTGCAGCAGACCAGTGGAGACCGCTACCAGAGCAGCGTTCTTGTTCCAGCCAGTGGCAAAGGCATTGGACTGGTAGCTCGGGAAAATACCGACTTCCGGCATTTTTATACCGGCCTTGTTGGCCAGCTCCTGTACGGTAGCCACCAACCAGCGCTCTTCTTCTGTGCGCGGGTTTTCGATGACCTGCGTGCCAGTGCTGCGCTTGGCCATCCACTTGGAGATGAGCAGTGAGATCGTGGAACCTACCATGCCGAAGACAAAGCACATGATGAGCAGGTTGCCCAGCTGCAGGGTGTTGCCGGCGCCGTGAGAAGAGCCGACCCCCAAAATGCTGAGCACAATACCAGCGACCACGATGATGGCCAGGTTGGTCAGCAGAAACAACGCGATGCGTAACATGGACTTCTTTTCTCCGTAGATGCCTTTTGGCTGATAGGAAGGAAATTAGGGGCAGTAGCGCTCTGTATCAAGAAGACAATTGTGTAGTGATGGTGAACGGGGCGACAACTGTCGCCCTTTGGCGTGAGTAAGTTAGGCTGTACCGTGACGCTGGCGGTAGCCTTCCAAGAAGCGGGCCAGTCGCATGAGGGCCTCTTTAAGGTCTTCCTTGTTGGGCAGAAAAACAACACGGAAATGATCCGGTTTTGGCCAGTTGAAACCGCTGCCCTGAACCAGCAGAACTTTTTCGGCGCGCAACAACTCCAGAATGAATTGCTGATCGTCGACGATGGGGTAGACCTTAGGGTCCAGACGCGGAAACAGGTAGAGCGCACCTTCCGGCTTTGTGCAGCTAACGCCTGGGATGGCGTTTAGCATCTCTACGGCCAGATTACGCTGCTCATAAAGCCGACCACCCGGACGAATCAGATCATTGATACTCTGATA
>DDBN01000119.1:21783-22852 GCA_002333145.1 Moraxellaceae bacterium UBA2031 | reverse complement strand
TTTACCTTAAAAAAGGGATGAAACCCGTCACAAAACCATGTATGTTTAACGGGTTGCCGTTCTGACCGTGTATAACCACAACCATAATAACGCGGCCTTAAAACTAAAAAACCATCATGTTTACAGTTGCTCTGGGCGCTGCCCTCATCTATTTCGCTGCTGTCGAGTCCTTTGAAGTTGAGGACAAGGCACCTGCAACCGTGTATTACGACACCCCCGTGGACAGTCGTCATGCCTCTGCGTTCTCTATTTCTGAGCCTCCTATTCAGGTCAAGCCGCTAGCCGAACAGCAGTTTCGTGGGATAGTTCGCCAAGCCTACGACTACAGCTGTGGCTCTGCGGCACTCACCACCGTGCTCAATGGCTACCTCGGTCGTAACTTCTCCGAGCGCCAGGTCATGGATGGTCTGCTCAAATTTGGTGAAACCGATAAAATCGTTCAGCGTCGTGGCTTCTCGCTACTCGACATGAAGCGCCTTGTTACCGCATTGGGCCATCCCAGCGGCGGCTACAAAGGCAAGTTCGACGATCTCAAGAAGCTCGATCACCCGGCTATTGTTCCAATCCACTACGGTGGTTTTAAGCACTTCGTCGTGGTCAAAAAATATCACGAGGGTCGCATTTTCGTGGCAGACCCTGCGCTAGGAAATATCAGCTTTCCCGAAGAGCGCTTCAAACAAATCTGGGATAACAATGTAATGTTCATTGTCTTCCCTAACGGCTTTAAACCGCACAACGCTTTGGAGTTGGTNNACAAATAGCGCCACCTTCAATCAACCTATCGATATTCAGCAGCGTACGTATTACCGACGCAAGTAAGTGTCGAAAGTAACCGATTTGAGGATGCTGTCGTGATAAAAACAGGAAGAATAAAAATGATAAAAAGGGGCATGGCGTACAGCGCATTGCTGAGCATGATGGCAGTTTTGGCGCAGCCGGCATTGGCAGCAGATGACGAAGAAAGTACAGCGGCTAATTCGGGCGATGCAGCCCGTCAGGCGCTAACTCAAAAAGCCGACGACGCTACCTCTGAAAAGAATCTTGAAGAAGTGTTTCAGGCCAGTGAAAA
>DDBN01000119.1:13502-21662 GCA_002333145.1 Moraxellaceae bacterium UBA2031 | reverse complement strand
ACAGCAACCGGTGACAGCCCTTACGAAATTAACCGAGCAACTGACCTGTCTACCGGCAAGGGCTATTACAGCCTCTCTGGTGGCGGCAGTATCAGCAAAGTAGCCGACCCTGTTGTGCTCTTTGCCTCGGCCAGTTACTCAATGAGTTCAAAAATCAGCGACTTGAACCAGCCCCAAGGTTCCCGAATCATGACCAGCGTAGAGCCAGGCGATTCCGTGGGCTTCTCCATGGGTCTGGCGTACTCACTGAATTATGATGTGTCCATCACTTCATCATTCCAACAGTCCTATGGCTTCTCTACCAAGTATGGCTATAACTCAGGCAACCCGTATTCAACGCCTGACCAAGTCAGTGCATCCATGAACTTCTCACTGGGTTTGCGTACCAACCCCAAGCGTATTGTTAATCTGAGTATGGGCTTTGGTTTGACTGAGGATGCCTCCGATGTCTCGCTGGGCTTTTCCATGCCGATAGACTTTGTTGTTTCGGACAACTAATCGCTCAGGGAATGCTTGAAGCCGGCCATGAAAAAAATTAGAAAAACTCACCATCGCGGCATGTTACTACCCTGGGTTGGGGCATTACTGCTCGTTCTCACGGGCACAGTGCAAGCCCAGTTGGCCACCAATATTTCTATCGACTTGCGTGCACTGTCGTTGGGTAATGCCGTAACCGCAGACCCACCCAGCATTAGTGCAGTCCATTACAATCCTGCTGGTTTAGCAAGGCTGGATGGACGTCGTGTCGATTATCAGTTTCTGTCCGCTATTTTCACCATGGAGTCAGAGTTTTCTGCACCTCCTGGCTTTGGCGTATTTGGTTACTCTGACGATCCCGTCGTGTGTAGAGATGCACCACGTGATGGCAATGATCGTTGCTCCGACTTCAAAAAAAGCAAAAGCTCAATTGAAGGGGTTTCATTGTATATCCCCATCATGGATGAAGTGGTTGACATGCCGCCAGGCCCAATGTTGGCGCCAATGTTGGCATTCTCTTTCAATAAACCGGGCTCCAAGTTCACCTTTGCTAATGCCATGTATGCTCCCATGGTGGCAGGTTTTTATCGCGCTGATGATGATCCGGGCAACTTCCTCGGTAAGCGCGTAGCGCTAGAGCGAATCACGCTTTTGTCACCATCGGTTGGCTACAAGGTCACTGATGAGTTGTCAGTTGGTTTGTCCGTAGGTCTTTCCTATCAGGCGGTTGCTCTGGAAACTGATTTCCGTGCACCGAATGAACTGCTCGGCATGATGCGTATCATTGACGAAGAAATTTGCCCACCGTTCAAAGATGAATCGAATATCGTTATCGATCTCTTCCTGTTCGGCTTCTGTAATGCACAGCAGGGCATTGGCCCGTTTGATAACCTCGCTAGCCTCAAGATGACGATGGAAGAGCGTCTGTCGCCAACCTACAATATCGGTATTCTTTGGGAGCCGAATGACCGCTTTGCATGGGGTATGGTTTACCAGAGCCAGGCAAAAATGAACCTTAAGGGCAAGTACGAAATCACTTACGGGCAGGGCGTTCAGGATGTGTTTGGTGGTATTGGTAAGTCACCTACCGGTCAAATCCTGCTAGCCATTCTAGGCTTGCCGTCTTACGTGCCAGAAACTGAATCCGGCATAATCTCAATGAATTTGATATATCCGGCGCATTTCCAAACGGGTATCAAGTACAAAGTATTGCCTAACTGGCAGATCAATTTTGATATTGGCTGGACAGACTATGCAGAGTGGGATGCGTTTAGCCTAACATTTGACCGTACACCTGCCGTATTGAAGCTCGCACGCCTTCTGGCGCCTGGCACAACGCTGACCTCCATGAGCTTGCCGCTGATGTATCAAAGCCCTTGGAGCTGGGGAATAGGTACCGAGTACTCATGGAATGAGCGTTTGAAGTTCCGTGCAGGCTATGAGCCACGCAAGTCTGCTATTCCAGACGATCGTCGCTCGTCCTTGGTTCCTATCAATAACGCAGAGTTGTTTGGTGGTGGTATTGGGTATCAGTTTGATAAGGATACCGAGATCGACCTGACGGCAGCCTATCTGCGTTCGAAGGACTCTATACCTGCCAATACCAGCTGCAACGTAAACTGCACAGGCATTAATAACACGGTCTACAACCCGTATGCTGGTCTGGATGTAAAGACCAAGGCAGATATCATCATTATGGGTATTGCTTACCGTACGCGCTGGTAATGGCTCGCTTTCTTCCTGCACTTACTGGACTACTTCTTTTCTCGGCAACAGCACTCGCTGTTGCCGAGCCTCGTTTTTATCAAGTCATTGATGCGCAAGGCCGGATGCAGACCATCTTGGCCCCGGATGATAATACTGAGCCAGAAGTCCCCGCAAAAAAAATAGAACCCCCTACAACCAAGCCATCCCCGGTGACCGCTGTTCCAGCAGGCCCGCAGGCAACACAATCCTCTCTTCCAGTTGTTGTACCTGCTGCAACAGACAGTAAAGCTCAAGCGCCATCCTCAGTTAGCGGTAATGCTGTCGATAATGCTCCGGCAGGAGTATCAGCCCCCGAAGACGACTACATCGACAGTGATGAACTGGAGCGACTGCACTTTAATCCTGCACAAAAAAAACGCTTTTACCTATTGGATGACGGTGTCGGCTCTCGGGTTGAAGAAAGTGATGGGGAGATAATGGGCAGTGTTGAGAATGGCCCGGATCTGTTTCCTCGAAAACCAGAACAAGTATTTCGTGAGCTACATAGCCCTTCAGTGGACATTTCTGATCCCGCTGCTCTTGAGCAGCTGCTCAGCAGTAAGTCCTTATGCCTTGATAAGAAAAGCTTGAAAAGGGCATTTGCACTCGGAAAAGGTATTCCACAGTCTTTGCCCATTGACCATAAAGCATGGGTATTCGTTGGCAGTGGCGGGGTGGTTCAAGCCTACGAGGTAGGGGGCGAGGGCCTGCGCAAGGTAACACTCAGTGCTTATGCAAAATCAGATAAGTCACCAATGTTTGTTATGCCTGTTATTGCACTGGCAGACAGCAAGGGCTGCATAGTAAGAGCCGTTACCAGCGGGTACTTAGAGACATGGTATGCCGCAACAAAAACGCGACATCACCATCTGGAAGGTAGTCTTATCATGTCGTCAGCTGAGCGTTTTCTGCTGGTCGTTCTGCCTAAACAGAGTCACGAACAAGAAGATGCAGGATTTCCCCTGACTAACGATGGCATGTTTGCCATAAAGTGGCATGAGTAAATATGATGAAACGTATTCTGGTGCTGCCAGCACTGATGGTATCTATTCTTGCTCTGTCAGGGTGCGATGCAGGTAGTAGTAATCTTGATGACCCTATTCAAGGGCCAGCATCTTCCTGTACGGGGGATAAGTGCACACCAGGGATCTTCTCACCCGTAGTGAAAGACCTTGAGTATAAGTGTGCCAATATCACAGCGCTTACTTCCGCAAACGGATTTTTCTCATGCCCGGTTGAAGAAACAGTCTCTTTCCTTATTTCACATCCTGAGAGTGATTTTACGATTAAGCTTGGCAACTTTGTAATGAAAAAGCCGTATGCAAATGCGGTGGATAATCGTTTTTTCGTTACACCACGAAACCTTGCGGGTTCAGAAACATCAACCTTAATCGGTAATCGCGAACAAAATATCATTGCGCTCTTACAGGCACTAAATTCTTTGACAGGTGTAACGCCCGGGCTGCCTTCCTATCGAATTTCTCTGCCCAGTGCCGATAAAAAAGCATTCCTCAATGCATTGGGTCGATCGCTTGATACGGCTGACTTTGACTCGACGCCTGCAGATTTTGCCTTGCTGGTAAATGGTGCATTACTTGCTGTAGGTAAGCCTATATTGGCCAGTGAAGCAGACACTAAGGCACTGCTGGCTACTGCTGTAAATGCGACAGTGGCAGGCATCTATTACTCATTCGCTCCTCTGAGTAATGATGGGATAAACCAACTTTTATTATTAACCACTCAAACTGGCCTGACAGATACCCCAGGTTTTATCGGTCAGTCCGCAGGTGTAACCCTTCTTGGGCACACTGCCCTTGCAGTTGATCGTAGCGGTCGCTTGTTTGGATTTGGTGAGTACGTTAAGGGCGTTAATCTAAGGTCGGCCCCGCGCGAGTATCTTGATTTTCGTGTGGTTGCTTCAAATGCCTTGACTGTAGCTCCTTCCGGTAACGCGTTGTTATGGCCTTATAACGGCAACCTGAAAGGCCTTTCGTTTGCGCTTGAGAACACTAATATAGTGACGTTATCGCAGGGTGTGGTTGAGCGCGGTGCAATGGCAGCAACAACAGGTCAATACGAAGAGCAATATAAATTAGGGCTAGCTACAGCCTCTGTAGGCAAACTGGGCACTTGGACAGCATCGGGAACTATCCCTTCAGGGCGTTTCAATCTTTATCGTAGTGGATTTATTTTCCCCGTTCTAACACCGGAAGTATGGGATAGCGTGGCATTTCCGCTGCATTTAACCGCCAAGATTTACAAGAGCAGCACGGCAGTGGGAGAAGAAAACTGTACATCTGTAGCCTGTTTGCTAAAAGAGGTTCCTCTGACCATTCTTGCAGATGGTAATGTTGTAACGGATAGCAATGTGGATTGTGCGGCAGTTAATCCTGTGACACTAAGTGATGGCTCTGTTACGGAAGCACCGGTTGGTGTAGTTAATCGTGCAATTGATGCAGTTGATTCAGCATCACCATTTCTTGATGTTTCATTGCTTTTTCCGATCAGCATATTTAAAAATGCACCTACAGATAAACGTCGGCATATTCAGGTGGGAACGTGGTCATCTGCGTTTATTCAGCTGACAAATACTTTTGAGATTAAAGTGGACGGGGTAAATAACTCGGCGACTTGGTATGATTTTTTTGTTGAGTACACTGATTCGGACTCAACTGAAATTGCTGGGAAGATAGTATTCTCACCTCGTTGCCCATAATGGTTTTCGACATATAAAAAAACCGCCATCTGGCGGTTTTTTTATTCGTGCTATTTATGCACTGCGCCGTCTAAATAACGGAGAAGGTTCTGTCGCTGTGCCTTGGTACGGTGTACTAAAGGTATCCAGTCCTTTTAGCGCATCATCCATTCGCTTATCTGCCCGCACGACAAAAGCATTGAAGCCGCAACGCTGCTGGTAAAACATGGTGTCCTTGAATACGTCACCAACGGCACGTAATTCGCCTTTAAAGCCAAGGCGGCTTCGTAAGGTATAACCCGTTGAGTACCCACGGCCATCAGCAAAGGCAGGGAATTCAATCGCGACTAGATCAACATGTTCCAGTTCATTGGCAATGGCCTCAGCAAATTCATCTGGTTTCAGTTGAATGCCTTTGGCATGTTGATGTGCCAGCAACGCTTCTCGAAACGTTTGCCAAGTGTTTAGGCTGACGAGTACGGGACCATTAGGCAGCATCAGGGAGCCGTCTTCAGTAGGAGCAGCGAAGATATAGGGATCATTGACGATCAAGCGATCTTTAATAAGCCTTTGCATAAACACGCTCCTTGAAAGTATCGATACCAAGACGTCGATATGCCTGCAAAAAAGTTTCTTCCGCAGACTGACGATTGTCGAGGTAGATATTGATAATCTCTTCGATAACATCGGCCATATCTTCTGCAGCAAAAGATGGGCCAAGAATGTCACCGATAGTGGCATCGTGATTGGACGAACCACCCAAGGTGACTTGATAGAATTCCTGCCCTTTTTTGTCGACACCAAGAATGCCAATGTGAGCGACATGATGGTGTCCGCATGCATTCATGCAGCCGGAAATATTCAGGTCTAGCTTGCCAATGTTGTACACCGTATCCAGATCATCAAAGCGACGTTGTATGGCTTCGGCAATAGGAAGTGATTTGGCATTGGCCAGCGAGCAGTAGTCACCGCCGGGGCAAGAAATAATGTTGGTCAAATAACCAATGTTGGCGGTATCAAACCCATGATCTTTCAGCTCCTGCCATAGGGCAGGGAGATCGCTCTGGCGCACGTCGGCCAACACGATGTTCTGTTCATGCGTTGTGCGCAACTCACCAAAACTATAGTGGTCTGCCAAATCGGCCACAGCATCCATCTGCTCGGAGGTAATATCGCCCGGAGCTGTGCCAGTGCGTTTCAACGACAGGGTAACAATACGGTAGCCTGGTTTTTTGTGNNTCCGTCAGGTCTTCGTAGGCAGGCTCGGTGAAAAAGCTGCGCAAGCGTTCGAACTCAGCGATTGGAACGGTTAACTCATTTCCTTTGAAGTGCTGCCACTCAGCCTCGACCCTTTCGGCAAATACTTCAGGCGTAAGCGCCTTAACCAGAATCTTAATACGTGCCTTAAACTTATTGTCACGGCGTCCGTACAGGTTGTACACACGCAGAATGGCTTCAAGATAAGTAATCAAGTCTTCACGCGGCAAGAACTGCCTAATGACACTGCCGACCATTGGAGTACGTCCAAGGCCACCGCCCACTAGAATGCGGTAGCCAATTTCTCCCGAGGCATTGCGCACGATATACACGCCAATGTCATGTACCGCGGTAGCGGCACGATCATCAGAGGGCAGAGCGCTTACGGCAATTTTGAACTTGCGGGGCAGGAAGGCAAATTCGGGGTGAAAGGTTGACCACTGACGAATAAGCTCGCAAGTAGGGCGGGGGTCTTCGATTTCACCTGCGGTAACGCCGGCAAATTGATCGGTGGTGGTGTTACGGATGCAATTGCCACTGGTTTGAATGGAATGCATCTGTACTTTGGACAATTCGGCCAAAATATCTGGTACATGTTCCAGTTGTGGCCAGTTGTACTGCATGTTCTGGCGCGTACTCACATGGCCGTAACCACGGTCCCAGGTGCGTGCAATATAGGAGAGCGTACGAATCTGGCGACTGGACAGCAGGCCATATGGAACAGCAACGCGGAGCATGGGGGCAAAACGCTGAATATAGAGGCCGTTTTGCAGTCGAAAAGGGCGAAACTCATCCTCGCTCAGTTCGCCGCTAAGGAAACGGTTGGTCTGGTCGCGAAACTGAGCAACACGCTCATCGACAATGCGCTGGTCGTAGGCGTCGTACTGATACATGGCGTAACCTTGGCATAAATACTTTTTAGGATGCGAAGGATACAAGTGCCTATCGATAAACAGAAACGCTTTTTTTAAATGTGGTTATTCAATCTTTCTGATGATTAAGGATTTGTTGGTTTAGCTAACAGCCTTATTTTGTTTGACAATAGACAAAGTGCTGGCGACCTGTCCCTGTGAGTTGTTAGGATGTCGCTCTGCTTATCCGGCTGTATGACGTGGGTTGATCATGAGTTTTCGCGCCTCTGAAAGTCTTTCTGAACAGATAGCCCAGCATCTTGCCCAGCAGATCATCATGGGTGATTTAGTAGAGGGGGAGAGAATCCAGGAGCTTCGTATTGCCAGCGAACTAAATGTTAGTCGTGGCTCTGTGCGCGAGGCGCTACTGATTCTGGCACGCAAGCGTCTAATTGAGATTTTCCCGCGACGGGGGGCCGTTGTTTCAGAGATGTCCGCCGCTCAGGTCAAAAGCCTCTATGAAGTGTTGTCTATGTTGCTGCAGCTGGCATGTCGTAAGGCTGCGGACAACTGGCGCCAGCATGACTTGGAGGGCTTTGTAGGGCAGGTACAGCGTCTTCAAGTATGTGTGGATGAGTTGGATGTTGAGGGCTTTCACGAAGGAACCTTTGAGTTCTTTTTTATGGCCTATCGCTTTGCAAATAACAGTTATGTGTCTGATATCCTTGAGGATCTTCAGCCTGCAGTGCGTCGCGCAGCGTATCTCGCCTTACATACGGATCGCCGCGAGCTAGAAGAGTCGCACGCATTGCTTAAAGGTGTGGTGGATAGCGTCATGATGCGCAAAGGCGTGCAAGCCGCGGCACTTATCGATGATTTCTGCATCCATCAGCGCAATCAGGTGCTAGATGCCTTGCTCAGGGTAAAGCAGATTGAGGTGGCATGGGCTCAACGCCATCGCCGCTAATCTAAAGGTCTGACCACTTATACTTTTATAAGACTAGTTCGGCTATATTGGTCGAACCATTATTCTGCTACTGCTGGAAGCTGACATGACCAAGCGCAAGCCTCTCGGTGAGGCTCTTTATGAGGAGCTTTGTCGCGACATCATTCATGGGCGTATTTTGCCCGGCG
>DDBN01000119.1:217-13479 GCA_002333145.1 Moraxellaceae bacterium UBA2031 | reverse complement strand
GATGCTGCCCGATTAGCCACTTCTCGTGCAGATGCCGATATCGTCTTGCAGTTACAGGAAGTTGTGGAGCGAATGCGTAAGCGGCCGAATGATGTGGAGTACTTGCAGGGGGAGGTTCAGTCATTCTGGGACATTCTTGTGCGTGCTGCCGGTAATCAGGTTTATGTTATGGCCTTCAACTCACTAGCGCTCTGTTGGTGGCGGTACGGTGCACATTTACGGCACCTATTGAGTGATGAGCTCCGGGCTATCAATCAATACCAGGCTATTGTGGATGCTTGCCGCAAGAGGGACCCGGACCGTGCGGCCAAGCATGCAGGTCACTTAGTGCAGATGGCTGCTGAACAAATTGAGAAGGTCTCATCAGGCTACCAGCAGCGCCAATCAGTGAATAATGGCGATCTTTTTTCCATGTAGAGCTGTGGTAAGACCACTATTTCGAGTCGTATTTGATGGTGTTACAAGCATTCGACATAGAGTGCGGAAGTGATTTTCGGTACACTCTTGCGGCTCTGCCAATAAGAAGAAACCATCTTTGAAAGTTTCTTAGGTTTATTGTGCATACTTTTGTTTTTAAAGGAATTTTTATAGGGCTATGGGCCTGCATAATGACAACATTATGGAAGGGCCAACCCTGACAGGACTAACATGCGATTAAAGAGCATCAAGCTGGCGGGTTTCAAATCTTTTGTGGACCCGACCACCGCCCATTTTCCGACCAATCTTTCGGCTGTTGTTGGGCCTAATGGCTGCGGTAAATCCAATGTAATCGATGCCGTACGCTGGGTGATGGGTGAGTCGTCCGCAAAAAATCTGCGTGGCGAGTCCATGACAGATGTTATTTTCAATGGCTCCACTACGCGCAAGCCGGTCGCTCAAGCCTCGATTGAACTGATTTTCGACAACTCAGACTCCTTGCTGGGTGGCGAGTATGCCCAGTTCACCGAGATTTCCATCAAGCGCGTCGTCACACGTGATGCCAAGTCGGACTACTTTCTAAACGGTGTACGTTGCCGCCGTAAGGACATCACCGACATCTTCTTGGGCACGGGCCTGGGGCCTCGCTCTTACGCCATCATCGAGCAGGGCATGATCTCTCGCTTGATTGAGGCGAAGCCAGAGGAGCTGCGTGTTTATATTGAGGAAGCGGCAGGTATTTCCAAGTACAAGGAGCGCCGTCGTGAAACTGAAATCCGCATGCGGCACACCCGCGAGAATCTTGACCGCCTAAGTGACATCCGTGATGAGCTGGAAAAGCAGTTATCACACCTGCAACGTCAAGCTCAGTCAGCTGAAAAGTATAAGGAATACAAAGAGGAAGAGCGTCTTCTTAAAGCTCAACTTCAAGCACTGCGTTGGCAGGCACTGGACTTGCAAGTTAGTCAGCGTGAAACCCTGATACGTGAACTTGAAGTCCGTCTTGAGGCCGTGATCGCCGAGCAGCGCGCGGCTGATGCCGCTCTGGAAAAACAGCGAGAGTCGCAGATTGAGCTTTCGGATACGTTTTCTGAGGTCCAGAGCCGCTTTTACCGCATTGGCAACGAGATCTCTCGTCTTGAGCAGAACATGACTCACCAGCGCGAGCGCTTGGTGCAGTTAAAGGATGATTTGTCCCAAGCTGAGCGTAGTCACCAGCAAGCAACCGAACATTTGCAGCTGGATGAGGCGCAGCTGGAGGATGTCCGTGGTCAGTTGCTGTCACTAGAGCCAGAACACGCCTTGTTTCAGGCGCAAGCGGACGAGCTGGCTGAAGGCCTGGGTATGGCCGAAGAGCGTATGCAGCACTGGCAGCAGGAGTGGGAGCAGTTTAACCAGATGGCGGCAGGCTCACGGCAGCAGGCTGAAGTTGAGCAATCCAAAATCCAGCACACAGAACAGGCAATCCAGCGGTCTCGTGAGCGAGCGGATCGCCTTGATAATGAACGTAAAGGCTTGTCTGCCGGGCCACTGGCAGATGAGGTGGCGGTTCTTAATGAGCAGCTGGCAGAAGTTGAGCTGCAATTAGAGATGGGGCAGGAAAAGGCGGATATCACCAATAGTGGTATTACCAGTCAGCGCGAGCGTAATAACCAACTCCATAATGACTTAGATGCACTTAAGCAGCGCCTTCAGGTACTCAAGGGGCGAGAGGCATCTCTGGATGCTCTGCAGCAAGCCTCTAAGGGGCAAGAAAGTGGTGTGACCAATTGGCTGGAGTCTTCGGGCCTTGCTCATCAGCCTCGTCTGGCTGATCAGATTCAAGTTGATGCCGGATGGGAGCGGGCCGTTGAAACTGTTCTGGGCCGTAGCTTGCAAGCCGTTTGTGTGGATTCGCTTGGCTCACTGACAGAAAAACTCTCGAGCCTTGCCAAAGGCAATGTCACGTTTGTCGAGCCAAAGCAGTCATCTGTAATGCAGGGGCAGGCGGGCAAGTTATTGGCGGCCTGCGTTGGTGGATCAGGTGCAGTGGGTTTACTGGCCGGTATTTATGCAGTTGACGGCCTAGATGAGGCCTTGGCCATGCGTGACCGGCTTGCCTCCCATGAGTCAGTAGTGACTCGTGATGGTTTGTGGCTGGGCACCAATTGGTTGCGCGTTATTCGTGAGGCCGATTCCGAGTCAGGGGTACTGGCCCGCAGACAGGAACTGGCGCGCGTCGTTGAAGAGCTAGCCCTAATTGAAGAACAGCTAGCCGACAAACAGCAGATTCTGGAGGAGGGGCGTGACGCATTACGAGCCTTCGAATTACAACGCGAAGATGCGCAACGTGCCTTGTCACAATTGACGCGGTCGCGTGGTGATGTACAGGCTCAGTTGGGTGCCAAGCAGGTACGTCTTGAGCAGTTTACGGCTCGCTCAAGCCGTATTGAAAAAGAAATGGACGATGTTCAAGCGCAGTTGAAGCTGGATCAGGAGCAACTGGCAGAAGCCCGAATGGTTCTTCAGGATGCCTTGGATGCCATGGGTAAAGACTCGTCGCGTCGTGAGGAGTTGTTGCGCGAACGTGACGCTGCGCGTGAGGCGCTGGATGCTGCCCGTCAGCGTGCACGCTCTGACCGGGATGCCTCGCACCAGATGGCACTGACCATGCAGGCGCTGCGTACCCGCGAAACGTCATTAGCTCAAAGTATTGGTCGTCTCCAAGAGCAACTGGCAACGCTGGCAGAACGCCGTGAAATGCTTCATGAAAGCTTGCTCGAACTGGAAAACCCTGGTGGCGAGCATCATGTGCAACTAGAAGAGCAATTAAGTCTGCGCGTCGAAGTTGAAAAAGAAATGATGACGGTTCGCACAGAATTGGAAGGCGTACAGCACGAATTCCGCGAACATGAGAGCAAACGGCAGCAGGCAGAGCAGCAGGCACAACAGGTACGCGACATGCTGCAAAACCAGCGCATGGAATGGCAGAACGCCAGCTCCCGCCGAGAGTCACTGCAAGAGCAGATTACAGAAGACCAGTTTGATTTGCCGACGGTGCTTGAAAATCTTCCGGATGATGCAACCGAGAAGCAGTGGCAGGATGATCTGGAGAAGATCTCTGTCCGTATTTCTCGCCTTGGCCCTATCAATCTGGCCGCTATTGACGAGTATCAAACGCAATCCGAGCGCAAAACCTATCTGGATGCTCAAGATGCTGATCTGCGTGAAGCACTGGAAACGCTGGACAATGCCATACGTAAGATTGATCGGGAAACCCGCACTTTGTTCCGTGACACGTTTGATCGTGTAAATAAGGGGCTGCAGGAATTGTTCCCCAAAGTATTCGGCGGCGGCCATGCCTATCTGGAGCTCACAGGGGATGAATTGCTTGAGGCGGGTGTCACCATCATGGCCCGTCCGCCAGGAAAACGTAACTCCACTATTCATCTCTTGTCTGGGGGTGAGAAGGCATTGACGGCGCTCGCTCTCGTGTTCTCGATTTTCCAGTTGAACCCCGCACCGTTTTGTATGCTGGATGAAGTGGATGCGCCTCTTGATGACGCCAACGTCGGTCGTTATGCCCGTCTTGTGGAAGAGATGTCAGAAAAAGTTCAGTTTATTTATATCACGCACAACAAGATCGCTATGGAAATGGCGCATCAGCTAATGGGTGTCACTATGCACGAGCCTGGCTGCTCTCGATTGGTGACGGTCAACGTAGAAGAAGCCGCAGCCATGGCTGCGCTGTAAGGGCATTCACATGGAACTGCTGTATGTCCTGCTGATCATAGTTTGTCTGGCTCTGATAGGGCGAGGGATCGTGCTTTTTATTGGGTGGAGGTCGAGCCTTCGTCTCAAGATCGAGCAGGTTCCTCCTGGGCTTGATCCNNTCATGAGTTAACCGTTCATGATGCTCATGTTGATGCTGATGAAGGCATTCCAATTCCATCGATGGCTATCGAAAAAGCTGATACAGAAGAAGATCCTCCGGTCTTGCTGACTCCGGCCCCCATTGATGTTGTAAGTGTATTTGTCGAACAACACGATATGTTTGCGGACGAGCCAATAGCTCCCCCTCCTGATCGGCGTCAAAAAACCAATCGTGCGCAAGTGCTGTATGGTGAAACATCATCGGTTGAACCTGTGCGTCCTGTTGTCGAGCCAACAGACAAACCACCTTTGGAGATTGAGCAGGTTATTGCTTTACATGTGGTTTGCCGTACTCACCCCTTCAATGGTGAAGATCTGCTGCGTCACGTACTGAGTTATGGTTTGCGTTTTGGCAATATGTCCATCTTTCATCGTCATGAGCAACCGTCGGGAAGAGGCAGCGTGCTATTCAGCATGGCTAAGGCAGTAGAGCCCGGCACATTTGATCTGGAGCTAATGACAGGTGATGAAATTCCTGGCGTTACTTTTTTCCTGGGTTTGCCGGGCGTAAGCAGCATTGCAGCCTACGACATTATGGTTGATACGGCGCGCAGACTAGCAATCGAGTTGCAGGGCGATGTACTGGACGAGCATCAACAACCTTTGACTCGTCAACTAATCGAACATTATCGTGAGCGCGTTCAGGAATTCGAACGTCGCCGTCTCATGCCTCGTTCGGGCAACCATTGAGGGGGCAATGTGCAGCAAGAAGATGCCGCTCTTGAAATTGCGCGCCTGAGGGCGCTAATCCGCTACCACAGTCGGCGCTATTACGTTTTTGATGATCCAGAGCTGCCTGATAATGAGTACGATCTTCTTTTCAATGCATTGCTTGATTTGGAGACTCAGCATCCTGATTTAGTGACGCCTGACTCCCCAACACAGCGTGTAGGCGGAGAGCCATTAGCAGGATTTAAGACGGTTACGCATGAGGTGCCGATGTTGTCGCTGGACAATGTTTTCGGTGCTGATGAGTTTGGCGATTTTGATCGCAAAGTGTGTGAACGGCTGGGTGACTTGTTGGAAGGGGGCAATGATCTTTTTTCCAAGAATCAGGTCACCTACTGCGCAGAGCCTAAGCTTGACGGCCTAGCCATTTCTCTCCTTTATGAAGATGGTCGGCTGATTCAGGCAGCGACTCGCGGTGACGGAACAACAGGCGAGGACATAACACATAACGCCAGAACCATTCCCTCAATACCTCTTTCTCTTATGGGGGATGTTGTCCCGGTACGACTAGAAGTTCGTGGCGAAGTGGTCATGCCAAAGGCGGGATTTATTAAGCTAAATGCGCACGCTGCGGCGCAGGGTGAAAAGCCATTTGCCAATCCACGCAATGCGGCGGCTGGTAGCCTTCGACAGCTTGACCCTCGGATTGCAGCACAACGCCCGCTTGAATTTTATGCCTATGGTGTTGTGCAATCACAAGGCATGGAGTTGCCCGGCTCTCAGTATGAAACACTGCAATTACTAAAGCAGTTGGGCTTTCGTCTTAGTCAAGAAGTACGTCGTGGTGAAGGTGCGGACTTTGTCCTTAATTTCTATAGCGATATACAAGCTCGTCGCGACAGCTTGCCCTATGAAATTGATGGCATCGTCATTAAGGTGGATAACGTTAGACAACAGCAGGAGCTGGGGTTTGTTTCGCGTGCCCCTCGCTGGGCAACCGCGTTTAAGTTTCCTGCTCAGGAAGCCATAACAACTGTTGAAGCCATCGAATTTCAAGTTGGGCGTACTGGGGCGCTGACCCCTGTGGCAAGACTAACGCCAGTATTTGTGGGTGGCGTGACAGTTAGTAATGCCACTCTGCACAACTTTGATGAAATCGAGCGCATGGATGTACGCGTAGGCGATAGCGTAGTCATTTATCGGGCCGGCGATGTGATTCCCAAGGTGGTCAGGGTATTGCTAGATCGACGACCTGCGAACAGTCATCCGATACTATTGCCAGTAAATTGTCCCGTGTGTGGATCAGATGTAGAGCGGCCAGACGACGAAGCCATTGCACGTTGTTCGGGTGGTTTATTCTGTCCTGCACAACAGAAAGAGGCGCTAAAACATTTTGTGTCCCGCCGTGCAATGGATATCGACGGGCTGGGTGATAAATGGATAGAGCAGCTGGTGGATCAGGGGCTGATTCATTCCAGTGCAGACCTTTATATCCTGACAAAAAATGATCTTTTGCCTCTAGAGCGCATGGGAGATAAGTCAGCGGATAACCTGCTTAGTGCTATCGCCAAAAGTAAGGTCGCTTCGCTCCCCCGATTTCTGTATGCACTGGGAATTCGCGGAGTAGGTGAGGCTACAGCTCTGGCATTGGCAAAGTATTTTGGGCGTTTGGATGCGTTAATTTCTGCTAATGAAGCAACCCTAATGCAAGTTCAGGATGTTGGTCCGATAGTGGCAGACTCTATCGTCACGTTTTTCCGGCAGGCGCATAATCTTGAGGTCATTCAGCGATTACAAGATATCGGTGTGCAGTGGCCTGACATTGATGCGCATGCAGATCGAGAGCAGCCGTTGTCTGACCAGACATGGGTATTGACAGGCTCGTTAACTACGCTAAGCCGTGATCAAGCAAAGGAAAAACTGATGCAGCTTGGCGCCAAAGTAGCGGGTAGCGTTTCAAAAAAAACAAACTGTGTGGTGGCGGGAGAGGCTGCTGGCTCTAAGCTGGTCGATGCTGAAAAGCTCGGCATTCCCATCATGAATGAAGAAAGTTTATTGGCTCTGTTTGCCAGTCACGGAATTCAGGGGTAGAGACGCGTGGATCAGGAATCAGTTGTTTATGGCGTAGTGCGAGACATGGCATTTGGCACGCAGATGGAACGTCGTGTGCGTCGCGCTCATAATCGACAGGTAGTCGATGACTTGCCCAATGCCGATGGCTGGCCATTCATTTGTCGCGAGATGTTCGGTATTTCTGGCTTCGATGAAATGGGTGGTACTTATCAGACGCAAGTCATTCACTTCGGTGCCAGCTATCGGGCTATCGAATATGAATGGGAACTCTGGATGAAAAAATTCGAATCATTGCTCACACAGATGTACTGGGTGAGTGCCAAGGTTCATCTGGAAACTGAGTTATCCGGCATGCATACGTTTATTTGGGAGGCAGCCGGAGAGTGCCATGAACCTGGCGATGCACTTCAGGTACGTTGTGAGTGGGAGCGTGAGGGCGGTATTGTTACGCGACGTCGTTAAAAATTAGATGCGGTTACGCTTGAGATCGCGCACGGAAAAACGCATGGGATGCAGTGCGTTTAATACCTTGCGTGATACTGGAGCAGGCTCTTGGCAAATCTCAGAAGCAATTATCTCCGCACACAGAAGGCTTTGACCGAAACCACGAGAGCCATGTGCCAAAGTGACATACAGCCCCGGCTGAGTTTTAAGCAGAGGGTAGGGCAGCACTTTTCCATCTCTTAGCCCCGCATAGTCTTGGCAGAACGACTCAATACCGGCAACTGGGCCAACAAGTGGCAGATAGTCAGGGCTTTGGCAGCGCATGGCGGCCCGGCCTTGCCATTCTGATGGTGGAGGTAGACTTTCCATTAGGTCTGGCAACCAGGCTTGCTGGGAGTGGTAGTTAACCAGATGATCTTCCACTGTCTCGACAAGTGTTTCACTGCCCGGATGAAATGTTGCCCCAAGGCAATGGTTGCCATCCGGCAGTTGAGGACTGATATAACCGTCATGGCAAATCACAGTGTTCAGATGTGCAGAAACTGGGGAGGCCGCCATTATTGAAATCTGGCCAGGTACAGGCTTCAGTGGTAAAAATTTTATTTCTTTCCAATTAACGGCACTCTTTCCATTTGCCGCAATCACGATGGCACTTTCTGCAATCAAATGATGTTGCGTATCATAAAGAGACCATCCGTTTGATGAGGGTTTCAGTTCGCCTATGTGAGTATTCATCATCAGTGAGATACAGGGATGATCAAGAAGATGACGACAATAGGCTTGCGCATCTAGCCAGCCTGCGCCTGGATACCAAAGGGCATCCTGATCAATTTTAATGCCGGCAATAGCACTGGATGACTCTGCACTTTCTGGCCTTACCAGTGAAGGAATCCAAGGATGGTCGGGGTTGGCTCCAAAACCTCGTTGCTGATGAGGCGTGAGTAACTGCAGTACTCCACACGAATTCCAGATGCCTTTAGGCATGGTACCCGACTCAAGTAATGCCAGCGAAAAAAGCCATGCCTGTTGCGAAAATTCGGTATCAATTTGATCGGCAGAGCCTATTTTAGGATACAGAATGGCTGCAGGATTACCTGATCCGCCTGCGGCAACCTTGTCGGCGCCATCGATGACGGTAACATTCCAGCCTCGCATTGCCATCCGTGCGGCGACACTGGCGCCTGCAACTCCGGCACCAATAACGAGGGCAGTTTTTTCAGTGCGCCTGATGTTGGGTCGATGCAGCCAAGGAGTAATGGCTGATGTCGTTGATGATGCGGTCAGAGTGCCGCGCAGCATTTCTCGTTTTTGCCCATGGCCAGGTACTTTTTCTACAGAAAATCCGGCAGCCTGCAATCCTCTTCTCACATGTCCGGCTGCTGTAAAGGTTGCAAATGTTGTTTGTGGATTGCTCAGCTCAACCATGTTTTCAAAAAGCTGAGGGCTCCACATCTCAGGATTTCGGTCAGGGGCAAACCCGTCAAGAAACCACGCATCTATATGCGCATCAAGGTTGCCAAGTAGCTCGCTCACATCGCCAAAGAAAAGAGTGAGTGTGGTCCGCCATTGTGGGAAGACAATGCGATGGAAGCCGGGCAGTAAGTGTGGGTAGTGATGCAGTAACGATGATGAAAGCGCATCAAATTCAGGCCAGTACGCATGTGCCTTGGCGAGATCGATTTGCTTGAGAGGGTGCTTTTCAACGCTGATATAGTGCAGCCAGCCTGCAGAAGACTCCTGCTGCCACAAGGTGACGGCTGTCAGCCAGTTGAGTCCTGTGCCAAAGCCAGTTTCCGCAATGGTGAAAGAATCATGCTCATGGCAAGTACGAAAGCGAGAAAGCAGGTCATTTTGTTGAAGAAATACGTGCTGGCTTTCTTCAACGGCACCACTGGTAGAAAAGTAAACATCATCAAAGTCGATAGAGTACGGCGTGCCTCGGGACCAATCCAGCCGCGCAGGCTGCAAGAGGTTTGTCATGATAATGACCCCTCGACAGCCTCTTACCAGCTGCTCTTGCGGCGGCCAATCCCGCTAAATACCCAGCCCATCAGAAAGCCAACGATAACGGCACCAGCACCCTTCCATATGCCTTCACTGCTGCGATCCAGTTTGAGNNGCCTTATCGATACGCTCGGCATTGGCCAGCACTTCCTGCTGGCGACGTTGCTCAACTGAAATAGCCGGCGTGCTGTTCAGAATGTTTTCAAATACGGGTGAGCTTGCAGCAGGCTGAGCGCTCTGGGACGAAGGGCTTGATGCCGTAGTTGTGATAGTTGCAGTGGTTGCGGGATTCGTCGCTGTAGCCGCTTTTGGTGCAATAGCTGTTGCTGCAACAGGTTTTACAGCGACAGCGGCGGGGGACACTTGCACGACTGGTCGAGCAGGTGTCGGTGGAGTAGCCGTAGTGCTCGTTGCAGGCGTAGTGGGTACAGCGGGCGTACTGGTTGTTTCAGCCATTGCCAGAGAGCTGGCTAGAATAAAAATTAACGGCAGTTGGCGAGATACGATGTTCATGTTTCCCATATCCTTAGGGCAGTGCTTTTTTGAATGGTTTGACGACAACTTTGGCATATACGCCTGCATCAAGATAGGGATCTGCCTTTGCCCAATCCTCTGCAGCAACAAGGCTCTCAAATTCGGCAATAACCAGACTGCCGGTAAAGCCAGCGGCACCTGGATTTTCTGCATCAATAGCGGGATGCGGGCCTGCAACAAATAACCGACCCTCTGCCTTAAGTTGTTCGAGTCGAGCAAGATGGCGAGGGCGAACGTCCAAACGGGTTTCCAATGTACCGGGGTTATCCTCGGCAAGAATTGCATACCACATGATTACGCTCCAAAGGTCTTGTCGTCATCTTTGGGCAGATAACGACTCAGGTAAACCATCTGGCCCACCATAAAGATAAGAGTCATACCAAGGCTGCCAAAAACCTTAAAATCGACCCAGTATTTTTCATACGTAAATGCGACGTAAAGATTAGCTGCACCTGCAAAAATAAAAAACAGCACCCACGCTAAATTAAGGCGAGCCCAAACGAAAGAGGGCACCGCTAAGGCGTGGCCGAGCATGCGCTCTATAACTACTTTGTCGCCGACAAAATGACTGCCCAAAAACACCAGAGCAAAAATCCAGTTAATAATAGGCGCCTTCCACTTTAGCCAGGTTACATCGTGCAGCAACAGTGTGATGCCTCCAAAGAGAAGGGTGACGACCAGTGTGATGATGTGATTTTTTGCTAGCGTCCGCTCTTTGATCAAAAGGCCGCCATAAATGACCACTGTGGCGGCAATAAGTACGCCTGTTGCCGGAAAAATCCCGTACATCTTAAAGGCGGCAAAGAAGAGGACCATAGGAACAAAGTCCAGCCATTGTTTCATGGGAGCCTGCTAGGAGTGGTAAAGTGGCGCATCTTAACAGACAAGAACCCCCNNGATCTGGTGGCACGAGCTCATGCTGCCGGGGTGAAGGTGCTGGCACTTACCGATCACGATTCTGTTATTGGGGTGCCCGAAGCCACGGCCGCGGCCCAAGCCTGTGGTATGACACTTCTGCCGGGGCTGGAGCTTTCAACACTATGGAAAAGTTTTTCTATTCATATTGTTGGCTTGGGTGTCGATATTTATCATGAAGGGCTGGTTGCCGGCCTGGCACTCCAGGCGGCGGCACGAGGTGAGCGGGCCAAGGCAATTGCGGTACGCTTGGAAAAGGCCAAGCGGCCGGGTGCCTATGAAGCAGCGCTGGCACTGGCAGGGGGTGACCCTGATCGCATCAGTCGCACCCATTTTGCACAATGGCTTAAAGAGACTGGGGCCGTAAGCAGTATGCAGGGGGCCTTTGACAAGTATCTGGGAAATGGCAAGCCGGCAGATGTCCCTATGCCATGGCTGGATCTGCCATCGGCAGTTCGTCTGATCAAGGATGCCGGAGGGACTGCTATTCTGGCGCATCCCGGACGTTATCCCCTAACCCGTACCAAACTGCGCGCATTAATTGAGCTATTTAAGGAGGCGGGTGGAGAGGCGCTTGAAGTGGCGACTGCAACGGAGAAGCCTGATGTAGTGCGTTATCTTGGACAACTTTGCACGCAGTACAATATGGAGGCATCTCAGGGCAGCGATTTTCATGGGCCGCACGTACCTTGGATTCAGCTAGGACGTTTCCCCGAGCTTCCAGCCGAATGCCGCCCGGTATGGCGGAGATGGATTCCAGAAGGACAAGAGGCATGAGCCACTATCTTTATGTGCACCCGGAAAACCCCCAGTCGCGCCTAATCAAGCAGGCCGTGGCTTTGATAAAGCAAGGGGCAGTCATCGCCTATCCGACAGATTCAGCCTATGCCCTTGGCTGTCATATCGGTGATAAGGCGGCTATGGAGCGAATTATTCGTCTTCGTGAGCTGGATGAGCGGCATAATTTCTCATTGCTGTGCCGCGACCTCTCTGATATTGCCACTTATGCCAAGGTCGACAATGCCACTTACCGCCTACTCAAGGCCTGTACGCCTGGTGCCTATACGTTTGTTTTGACGGCGACGAGTGAGGTTCCCAAACGGCTGCTGAATCCAAAACGTAAGACTATCGGTATTCGTGTTCCTGATCATGCCATTTGCCAAGCGTTACTGGCGGAGCTGGACGAGCCCCTATTAACATCAACCTTGCAGCTGCCTGGTGATGAATATCCCCTTAGTGATCCGGAGGAGGTCAAGGATCGCCTTGAATCCCGTATTGACCTGATTATCGATGGGGGAGTTGGGACATTAGAGTCGACCACCGTGGTGGATTTAAGTGGCGACTCTCCAGTCATTCTTCGTCAGGGAATTGGCGATGCGGCACCTTTTAGCTGATTTTCTGTGATGCTTGATCAGTATCCTTGTCATATCTCTATTGGCTGTGACATTATGGGTGCATTGGGCGGGCTTATTGCCTGCCAAAAGCTCTGATTCCTCTCCTCAATGATGGAATGCGGCAGGCTCTCGAGTCTGCCTTTTTTTTGTCTGTCATTTGCTCTAACCCTCGCTCATACGCATGTTTCCATGTTTTTTTACGGTCTTGCCGCTATAATACGAGGTCTGTTTTGATCTTTCCTGACAAGGAGTTCCCTTGAGTTCTATCGCCTCACAGCAGCGTGTTTTGTCCGGTATGCGTCCAACTGGCCGCCTGCATCTCGGCCATTACCATGGCGTGCTCAAGAACTGGGTCAAACTGCAGTACGAATATGACTGCTTCTTTTTTGCCGCAGACTGGCATGCACTAACAACGGCGTATGAAAGCCCGCATGGCATCCAGCAAAGTGTGTTTGAGATGGTGGTTGACTGGCTGGCTGCCGGCGTAAACCCAAACAATGCCAATGTTTTTGTCCAGTCACATGTGCCCCAACATGCTGAGCTGCATTTGCTGTTGTCGATGATGACACCGCTGAGTTGGTTGGAGCGTGTGCCAACGTATAAAGACCAGCAAGAAAAGCTCAAAGATCAGGACTTGGCCACCTATGGCTTTCTAGGTTATCCCTTGCTGCAGAGTGCAGACATTCTGATTTACCGTGCTGGGCTCGTACCAGTTGGCGCCGATCAAGTTGCCCACGTAGAGATCACTCGAGAAGTTGCTCGCCGCTTTAATCATCTTTATGGCCGCGAGCCCGGTTTTGAAGAGGCTGTTGAAGCCGCTATTGTAAAAATGGGGAAGAAGGCCGCGAAGGTCTATATCGATTTGCGCAAGCGCTATCAGCAAACTGGAGACGATGAGGC
>DDBN01000119.1:0-180 GCA_002333145.1 Moraxellaceae bacterium UBA2031 | reverse complement strand
CGGACCCAGGTAATCCGGATGTCTGTCCGGTATGGCAGTTACACGAAGTGTATTCCGATGAAGCCACAAAGCAGTGGGTTCAACAGGGCTGTCGTTCTGCCGGTATTGGCTGCATTGAATGCAAGCAACCAGTGATTGATGGCATCAACGCAGAGCTAGCGCCTATGCGTGAACGGGCCC
>DDBN01000099.1 GCA_002333145.1 Moraxellaceae bacterium UBA2031 | reverse complement strand
CTCGGGCAGCCATCTGCATGCCGTCGTGGCCCAGTCTCAGTGTGGCGTAGGGTCTGCCAATGAACTGTTTTCCGTAGGCGGGTAGCCGTTTCCGAGCCATTCTTTCCGGATAAATGGTCACTTCAGCACCTCCTGCAGATCACCGCCGAACGGCGTTACCTGACAAGCGAGGGCAGTGGTAGGATGGTCGCTGATGTGATGTGGTGTGCTCTCTAACCCGCCCCGGGTGCAACCGGTGGCGGGTTTCTTATTGATATTGGTTCTCATGGCTGCTGCTCCAGTTGGGCAGTCAGCCAGGCACCGTATTTGTCGATGTCGATCAGCACCTTGCGGCCAACCCGGATAATCGCTCCGGAGGCGCCGAGGCCATTGCCATGGATCTTCTCGCCACGACTGTTGTAGCGGTCTTCCGCCTTGAAGATATGGGCGCGGATGGCCGAGGGAGTAAGCCCGGCACTGGCGAATACCTTGGCGGTATTTTCGACCGTGGCGAGGCGGGGAAGGGGCTGTGGGATTGTTACGGTGTGGTTGGTCATTTCAGTGATTTCCGTGGTTTTCCTGCTTTCGCAGTACGGTTCTCATTGAAATAGGGGGAAAGTTTCCCCCGTTAGTTTCCTCTGATATGGCTGAAACCCTTGCTGTGCGCGGGTTTGAGATAGGGGAGATAACTAGCTTATAGGGGAATCCCCTATCATTTTTTGGGCGATTTTCCGTTGGCGGCCCGACCTGTAATACCTGTTAGGGCTTCAGACTTGATGGTTTCCCAATCAAGAAAGGCCATCGTTTTATTGCTCCGGTGGCCCTGTAGTCTCAGCTTCTCTGCTACATGCTTTGCAATTTCGGCAACGCCAATATCTGTTCTTCCCTTGTCGCGCTCATCTTCTAAATATTGAGATCCAATTCTTCGTGCTTTGTACTCCCATCGCTCGGGGATTTCCCATTTCTGGCGGGAGTCCTTTGGTGGGGAGTCCAGCTTGGAAGCGGCTCTTTCTGTATCCAGTGCCTTCTTGATGTCTGGAGGTAGCGGACTGAGGTCCGAGTCCTCGGACAGATAGAACTCGGCATCACCTTGCCATTCAAGAAATTCAACGAGGTCGCGGCTGGTGCACGGCAACTGAAGGGCTGCTTTCGTTGGGTCCTCCGTTGGATGGTCGCGGTAAAGAGCGTGGAACTCAGAGCGGGTCAAATTTTCCGCGGCTTGGTCGTCGGGTGCTTGTATCCAGATGCCATCAGTCCGTAGTTCAAGGTTTGGAAATGGCAGCTCTACTGGGGTTGAGGGGCCAGGGTAGCGTTCGATTCCAAACCACTCGATCAAGTTGTCGAGGGTGATTTCCAAAGGGCGGGTCATTATTCAACTCCCATGCGCCGGGCCAAGAGATCACCAAGTTCGACGACGCGGCTGGGTGAGAGGTGCGAGTACCTGGCGACCATCGCCATGGTGCGATGGCCCAGTACCTTTGCCATTTCCAATGGAGAGGTGCCCGCCATGGCAAGGTATGACGCTGCTGTATGGCGAAGGTCGTGCCAGTGGAAATCCTTGATGTCAGCCGAGTTCAAGGCAGCCGTAAACGGTGCTCTCAGGTCGACGTAGGGTGTTTTGCTTCCGGGCTTTGATGGAAAGATGCGGTTGTCGGTGAGGCTTCTTATCCTGGCGCGCTCTTGCAGTAGCGTCAGGGCTTCGCCTGAAAGAGGCAGCGCCCGGGGATGGCCGTTCTTGGTGTCCCCGAGCAATGCAGTCCTGTTTTTGAAGTCGATCTGCGGCCAGCACAGGCCCATGATTTCGGACTGTCTGCCACCTGTGGTAAGCGAAAGAATGACCGCCAGGTAGAGATCCTTGTTCGGTGATTCCTTGCAGGCTTTGAGTAGCGCGGGGAGCTCAGATTCTGAGAGAAAGCGCACACGCCCCTTGCTTTCGGTGGGCTTTCTGACCCGCTCCAACGGGTTTCTCTCCAGCCAGCCCAGCTCTTTGACCGCAAACGAGCAAGCACTCGACAGGGCGGCAAGTGCGCGGTTCACATCGGCACCAGACCTGACTTTGGTGGCTCGTCGGGTGGGGGTGGCGGCCAGCCTGTCGCGTGCAGCGGCGATGACGTCCGGTGTGAGGTTTGACAGTAGTTGAGGACCTAGCTCGCTTCGCCACCAGTCCAGTCGCAGTTTTACCGAGGCGGCTGATTTCAGCTTGGGAAGATCGGTCGCCTCATAGCGATCCAGCAGCTCGGCCAAGGTATGTTGTTTGCTGATGCCGAAGTGGCGGCCAGCCTTGATGTCGGCCTCGGTTTTTTGGGCCCATTCTTTGGCGTCTGTCAGGCGGCTGAAAGTGGCGGACTCGGGTGGATACCCTTTCAGCCGAATCTTGACCCGGTAGGAGGGGCTACCGTCATCACTCTTTCGTTTTTCGATTGTGGCCATCGTTTGCCCCTGGTGCATGACTCGGCATACTGAGGTACACACTAGGACAATCCTGCATAAATGGCAACACTGGATAGTTAAACCAATGGTTTAACTTGATAACGCATTGATATAAAAGGCTTATCTTGGGGCGTATTCCATAAATGGGACACTTTAGGGGCATTTGATCGGCAAAAAGGGGTGTCGCCTGGTCAGTTTTCCGAGCGCTGGTGCGGTGGTATGGACGAATAGAGGAGTAGGGGTGGGGTGTTCCGGCTAATTGTCCCGCCAGTGTCCCATTGCTGGACTTCAGGCATAAAAAAAACAGCTAGGGGTCGCCTAACTGCTTGATTTAATTGGTGGGCCGTCCGCGACTTGAACGCGGGACCAACGGATTAAAAGTCCGCTGCTCTACCGACTGAGCTAACGGCCCGGCAGAGTCGCGCATTGTACGGATTTTCAGATCGTGATCAAGACGTTTTGGCCATATTTAGCCACAGTGATTCATTACCCCTCCGCTTTGGTAGGTGCAGGAGCTGGTTTTCCGTCCTTGTCGCGTAGCATGATGGTGCTGCCAATTGGGTTTATGTCGTCGTGAATATTCAGGATGACTTCGGCCTGATCAAGCACGGAGGCCAGCGGGCTATTTTCTTCTTTGCTCTTGCCCAGTACCTCACGGATACGGCCGTGTATCCAAGGGTGCGCCTGAATGGACAAGTGCAGGGACTTGGCTTTCTTGCCCCGGGTCTCTAGCCAGCTTTTCAGCTCCTCCTGCAGGGCGCCCAACTGCTTTTTAAACTCCTCGTAGTCTTCACAGGAGAACGCCGCCTTCATCTGGCTGCTCTTGCTGAAGAAGCCCCCTGAAAGGGTTTCTTCGGTGGTGAAAAAGGGCGTATAGCCTTTGGCGGTGGCAGCTTTGGTGTTGCGTTGGGCTGATTGGGCCTCACTCAGTGAAGGAATAGCCTGGCTGATCTGGGTAGGGGCGGAACTCAGCGATAAACCTTGGGGAGCAGCAGGGCCAGAGTCTATGGAGAGGGACTTTCCACCGGGCTTTAACAGGGTGTCTATATCGGCCATCAGCGCTCGGGCATCCGGGTGACGGTCCTTGGGTTCTTTGGCTAGCAAACGATCGATCAAGGGCTGGTAGCGGGCCAGTTCACTCGGCAGGCGGGGAATAGGGTCTTGGCAATGCTTGATACCGAGCGCGAGTGCTTCATCTGCCTGATAGGGGGGGTGCCCCGTCAGCATCTCAAATAGCATCGCACCAAGGCTGTAGAGGTCGGTTCGGCCATCTACGGTCTGGCCGCGCGCTTGTTCTGGACTCATGTAGCGGGGAGTGCCTACGGCGGAGCCAAGCTGTGTGAGCTGCATATTGCTATCCAGACTCTTGGCAATGCCAAAGTCGGTCAGGATGGCAGCATCGTCATGGGCCCGGAACAGGATGTTATCGGGCTTGATGTCGCGATGAATAATTTGGTTGTCGTGCGCCAGAGCAAGGGCATCGGCAATTTGTCGTGTGATGGTCAGGGCTTGATAGGCGGTCATGCCCCCTGCACGAATGCGATGGGTTAGGTCATTGCCGGTGTGGTACTCCATTGCAAAGTAATGCAGACCATTGGCCACGCCTACATCATGCACCACGATGATGTGTGGGTGCGTTAAGCGGGCAACGGTGCGCGCTTCTTGCAGGAAACGATCAGCAAAGCCGGGCTCTTTGGCAATCTGGGGGAACATCACCTTGAGGGCGACATTGCGTTGGAAGGATTCCTGGTCGGCCAGAAATACGGCAGCCATACCCCCTTGGCCTAGCTTTTTCTTGAGGGTATATCCGGGAATCTGTACGGCGCTCATGGCGTCTCCATCGCAACTGGCGGTAAGAGCAGACTATAACCGTGAGTGAGATGGATACGAAACGGCCGGACAGCCCATGCAGGCTGTCCGGCCGTTAGGAGTGCCAGACGGAGGAAAGTAGCGGTGCTTATTTGCGAACTACCTTCAGTGCAGGGGCTTTACCTTCCTGGCGGCGCTGACGTTGGAGCTTCAGCTTATCAATGCACTCGGTCATGGTCTGGCTGATGCGTGAGTGCGCACGGATGATGGCAATCTTGGGCCAGGTGGCACGTTCGCCTTGAAGACGGAACCAGTTCCAGCGCTCTTTGTTGGGATTGCGCAGCATGTGCTGGTAATGCTCCAGCGTGTAGCGTGGCTTGATGGTGACATTGCCATAATACCGTTGCGCGACAATGTTATAGGCATGGTCCAACAACTGATGTCCCATTTCATTGGAGACCTGCGAGCGCAGGAAATCGAACGTACCAGCTGCATGGAACTTGATCTCTTCACGCAAGGCACGGCGTGGCCACGATATCAGATTTGTGGCACGACGCTTCTGGTCGCTAACCATGAACGGCACGATATGCGGATTAACCTGTACGGCAATGAAGTAATTCACGTTGTACATACGCATCAGGCGCTGGCGGGGCAGGTCGCTCTTCATCGAGCCATCAACCCATTTTTGCAGTGGCATATACGGGGAATAATGACCGTCAGAATCTTTGGCGGTTAGTGTGACCGGTGGAAACAGAATGGGGACCGCACTCGAAGCGAGTACCGTGCTCCACATCAGCAGGTAAGGCGAGGTGAGCTCGTTCATCAAGCGGGGTTTCTGATGCTGATGAACAGGTGATACGGCGATATTGACATGACGGCCGGTGCGCTCAAATGCTTCTTCAAAGGTGTACTCACCAATGTTGCGGCGCAGGAAGGTTTCTAACTGCTTTTGTTGTGCAAAGCCTTTGCCAGTAATGCCGTTAAGAAAGCCATTAAAGCGCCAGGCATCGCTGTACCAGTCGTCGCCATCATACATAGCCTCTAGCTCTGCATCGGTGTGCGAACCGACCATGGCGGCCATAATAGCGCCCGCACTGGAGCCGGAAATTACTTTAGGCAGCAGTCCTTGCTCGTGCAGCGCTTTGGTAACCCCAATGTGGAATAAGCCAAGGGTTGCGCCACCTGACAGCATCAGTGCAGGTTGGCCAAAGCTGCGCCGAGTGTCTTTGAAGAAATCGAGTTTGTCGCCAAAAGTGATGCCATCAATTTGTGCGTTGCAGATGTATTCAAGGCAGGTACACACCTGATCAACATAATCTTCAATCAACTTTTTGGTGCCAACATGGGCTCGGCCGTATAGGTTGGAGTTACCCATGTTGCCCAGATCATGATTCAGGCCAACACGTAGCAAGCGCATCAATGGTTCGATGCGCTTTTCATTCATGTAGCCGCGCAGGGTTTGCAGCTGGTCGCGGATCAGCTCGTAATTATAGTCTGGTGAAGCATTGTCGATCTTCCACAGATCCATTCCGTTTAGTGCATCTAGCTCGGAGCCTACTTGCTCCCATTCCGTATAGGTCTGCGCCTGATCCAGGGCTTGCTCCAGCTCGCTTATTTTTTTCTTGAGAAGCATAACAACGGCCTTGCTGTGCAAATAGATAACCGGACTCTAACATTGACATTAGCTAATGTATTGGTCGAATTGCCAGACAATCTGTAGGGGTGAAGGGCCACCTGCCAATCTGGAAAGAGGCCCTTATTCAATGGATTGCACCATCGGTTTACAGTTTGACGTTGCGTAGCCGTAAGGCGTTACTGATGACCGATACCGAGCTCAGGCTCATGGCGAGGCTGGCAATCATTGGGCTGAGCAATATGCCAAAGAAGGGATAGAGCAGGCCTGCTGCCAACGGCACGCCTACAAAGTTGTAGATGAAGGCGAAGAAAAGGTTTTGCCGGATGTTGGTCATGGTGGCGCGGCTGAGTAAGATGGCACGAGAGATGCCGCGCAGGTCACCTTTTACCAGCACAACACCAGCACTCTGCATGGCGATATCGGTACCGTTGCCCATGGCAATGCCAATGTGTGCCATGGCCAGTGCGGGTGCATCATTGATGCCATCACCCGCCATGGCCACGATTCGGCCTTCGGCTTGCAGGCGTTTGATGTGCTCGTGTTTTTGCTCTGGACGAACTTCGGCATGAACTTCATCAATACCAAGCTCACGGGCTACGGCATCCGCGGTGACGGGGTTATCGCCTGTGAGCATGATCAGTCGAATGCCTTCGGCCTTGAGGGCCGTAACGGCTTCTTTGGTGGATGCCTTGATTTTGTCGGCAACACCGACCAATCCAATAATCGTCTCGTCACAACTGACCAGCATGACGGTTTCGCCAGCAAGGCGCCGTAGCTCGGCTTTTTGCCCCACGATGCCGGCATCTAGGCCTGTGTGGCGGAACAGTGCTTCGTTACCCAGTCGGATGAAGTGATCGCCAATACGGCCTTCGACACCGGCACCCGGCAGGCTGTTGAAGTCGTCGACGGGCATCAGGGCCAGCCCCTTGGCTTTTGCTCCATTCACCAGTGTTTGGGCGATGGGATGCGAGCTGAGTGCATCCAGACTGGCGGCCAGTTGCAAGACGCGGTCTTCATCGTTATCGATGGCATATATGCCTTTTAGTGACGGCCTGCCTTCGGTGAGGGTGCCGGTTTTGTCGATCACCAATGTGTCGACTTTCTCCATTTGTTCCAGTGCGATGGCATCTTTGATGAGCACGCCTTCACGCGCGCCCCGGCCTATGCCTGCAGTAATAGACATAGGCGTGGCCAAGCCCAATGCACACGGGCAAGCAATGATAAGCACGGAAATTGCGGCTACGAGTGCGTGATTAAAAGCAGGGGCCGGGCCAAAAAACCACCAGCCAGCAAACGCGAGTACCGCCACCACAATCACAATCGGCACAAACCAGGCCGACACCGTATCGGCCAAGCGTTGGATGGGTGCGCGTGAACGGGATGCCTGATTGACCAGATCGACAATGCGCGCCAGTAAGGTGTCTTGACCAATGCGCTCTGCCACCATGACAAAGGCGCCACTCTGGTTGAGCGTGCCGCCGGTGACAGGGCTATCGATCATTTTTTCTACCGGTAACGGTTCGCCGGTGAGCATGGACTCGTCAACACTGGAGTGACCTTCTAGCACTTTGCCGTCTACCGGGACTCGTTCGCCGGGTTTAACGCGCAGATGATTACCAAGGTGTACATGAGAGAGGGGAATTGTTTCTTCACCGTTGTCACCTAAACGATTGGCCGTTTCAGGCGCCAGCCGAAGCAGATCGCGCAGGGCATCCCCCGTTTGAGCGCGGGCGCGTAACTCCAGCACTTGCCCGAGTAAGACCAGCGACACAATGACGGCGGCGGCTTCGAAATAAAACGGCACCATGCCGTCTTGGGCAAAGCTGTCCGGAATCATGCCGGGGAGCAGCAGTGCCATGACGCTAAAGCCATAGGCGGCCGCTACGCCCAGCCCAATCAGGCTGAACATATTGAGGTGACGGCTGGCGAAAGACTGAACGGCCAGCCGGAAGAAAGGGGCCGCGGCCCAGAGTACAACGGGCGTGGCTAAGGCAAACTGAATCCAGCCATAGGCACTCCCAAAGCGATGATGCCAGTTAAGGCCGGGCAGCATTTCCGTCATGGTCAGCAATAGCAGGGGCAGGCTGAACACGACACTGATCCAGAAGCGCCGCGTCATTGCATCCAGCTCGGTGGTGTCGGTCTCCAGTGTGACCATCATAGGCTCAAGTGCCATGCCGCATTTTGGGCAGTCGCCAGCGCCTTCTTGCACAATTTCGGGGTGCATGGGGCAGGTATAGATAGTTCCCGGAGGCATTATTTCGGCAGGTGTATCTTGCGGGTTCAGGTAACGCTCGGGGTCTGCCGTAAATTTTTTGACGCAGCCGGCGCAGCAGAAGTAGTACTCCTGGCCTTCCCATGTGGTGTGGTGTGGGCTGTTTTTGTCGGCTTTCATGCCACAAACCGGATCGCGCAACTCCACTGATTTTGTGCCGGTGCCACAACAGCCGGTATTTTTCGGGGCAACTGTGGTTACTGCGGCAGACAAGGAACAGCAAGAGGCTGCCACTGGCGGGACGGGTTTATCGCCACAGCAACTGCCTTTGGGCTTGGTGCTATTTTCCTCATGGTTATCGTGATTGTGCGACATGGTTGCCTCCAGACTTTATTACGTATTGCAATAAGCCTAGACTCCGTACCCTAGTACAGAGTCAAGCCTATTTTAAGGATAGTCATCATGGCGGGTATGACCATCGGCAAGCTGGCCGCCCAAGCAAGCGTTAATGTTGAAACCGTGCGCTATTATCATCGGATCGGTCTTTTGACGGAGCCGGTTCGCGAGGGGGCTTATCGTTATTATTGCGATGAGGATCTGCAGCACCTGCATTTTATTCGGCGTGCCAAGGAGGCGGGTTTTTCGCTGGAGGAGATTCGCGAACTGCTGCATTTGGATGCGGTAAAAGATCGTGGCCGCATTCGTGCGATGGCATCGATTAGGTTGCAGGATATTCAAACGCGGATTCAGGATATGCAAATGCTGGCTGCGCGGTTGCAAAACCTGATCGGGCAATGTGCCGATGAAAAGGCGCATGCCTGTTGCCCCATCGTGGAAACGTTCAAGAACTGATGACGAGACGATGACGATGACTGGGCTGAAATACTTGAACGGATACCCCGCTGAACTGCTGGCACAGGTACAGTCGTTGGTGGCAGAAAACCGTTTGGGTGAGTATCTGGCCAAGCAGTATCCGGAGCGCCACGACATTCAGAGCGACAAGGCGCTTTACCGTTATGTGACGGAGTTACGCCAAGAAAACTTGCGCAATGCACCGCCTATCGACAAGGTGTTGTATGACAGTAAGCTGGATGTGGTGAAACATGCACTGGGTTTGCATACGGCCTTGTCGCGTAATCACGGCGGCCGGTTAGTGGCAAAAAAAGAGATTCGAATTGCCTCGGTTTTTCGTGAAGTGCCGCCGGAATTTTTACGCATGATTGTGGTGCATGAACTGGCCCATCTGAAAGAGATGGAGCACAACAAAGCGTTCTATCAATTGTGTGAATACATGCAACCGGGCTATGCCCAGTTAGAGTTTGATTTGCGCCTTTTTCTCTGCTGGCGCGACATGGAAAAGGGACGAGCAGACACATGAAATTTGATGAGTATCGGCAACAGGATGCGGTGGGGCTGGCGGCGTTAGTGGCGCGGGGCGAGGTGTCAGCATCGGAGTTGCTGGCATGTGCAATGCAACGGGCCGCGGATGTTAATCCTGATCTGAATGCGATTGTTATTCCCATGCACGAGATTGCCCAGAACAGAGCAGCAACCACACTGGCGGGGCCGCTGGCGGGCGTACCGTTTCTGATCAAGGATATTGCTCAGGATTATGCGGGGGTGCCAACCACATCGGGCAGCCGTGCCTTGCGTAATTATGTGCCACCCACGCATGCGGAGTACGTAGTACGTGCCCTTGCAGCAGGGTTGGTGGTTTTCGGTAAAACCAATACGCCGGAGTTTGCGCTCAAGGGCACCACAGAGCCGGCGTACTGGGGGCCTACGCGCAATCCGTGGAATCGCCTGCATACCTCCGGCGGCTCGTCCGGCGGTGCGTCTGCGGCGGTGGCGGCGGGCATTGTGCCAATGGCTGGGGCCAGTGACGGTGGTGGCTCCATTCGTATTCCCGCGTCCTGTTGCGGGCTGTTTGGTTTGCGTCCTTCGCGCGGCCGGGTTCCCGCGGGGCCACGTCATGCCGAGTTTTGGAATGGTGCGTCCAGCGAGCATGTGATTACTCGAAGTGTGCGTGACAGTGCCGCCATGCTTGATGTGTTGCAGGGGCCAGACATCGGTGCCCCTTTTCAGATTCGACCGCCTGCACGGCCTTATCGTGAGGAAGTTGAACGTGAACCAGGACGCTTGCGAATCGGTTTCTCGACAGTATCGCCATTAGGGTTGGCTGTTGATCCAGAGTGTGTGGCGGCGGTGGAGGCGTGTGTCAGCCTTTTGCGCGGTTTGGGGCACGAAGTGGAAGAGGCAGCACCTGATATTGACGGGCATCTCTTGGCGGAATGTTTTCTGACCATGTACATGGGGCAGACCGCCGCTAATCTGGAGCTGGCTAGACAGCTCTCAGGTGCAAATGAAGAGGAGTTTGAACTGGACACTCGCGCACTGGCGCTGCTGGGCAGATCCTTGTCAGCGGGAGACTTTCAGCGCTCCCTGTTTCGCTGGAACGATTTCTCCCGTTCGGTGGGGCAGTACTTTCGGCGCTATGACTTATATTTGACCCCGACGATGGCTATGCCTCCTGCCCGTATTGGTGAGCAAGACACTCCCGCTTGGCAGCAAGCCGCCTTACGACCCCTGTTGAGCCTAGGCTTGGGCAAGCTGTTGTTGATGAGTGGCCAGGTGGAAAAAATGGCTGTTGAAAGCCTGAGCCGGGTGCCGTTCACCCAGCTTTCCAATCTGACCGGTACACCATCTATGTCTGTCCCTCTGCACTGGACGCCTGAAGGCTTGCCAGTTGGGGTGCAGTTTATGGCGCCAGTGGGCGATGAAGCCACGCTGTTCCGCCTTGCTGGGCAGTTGGAAAAAGTCAGGCCTTGGTTTGCACGGGTGCCTGCCTGACGCTAAGGGCTTGCCGTAAGGTGGCTGAGTGATTAGGCTAGTACTGTCCGCAAGGCCAGTATTAGCCATGACTTTTTCTTCCTCCCCACTGATTCGCCGTATTGCACATCTCGACATGGATGCTTTCTTTGCGTCTGTCGAGCTGCTGCGCTATCCCCAACTCAAGGGGCTGCCGGTGGTGATTGGGGGGCGTGTACGGGGAGAGGATGATGTGTTGATACGTGCAGCGCGCGAGGGCACACGCGATCAGATTCCCCTTGAGGCATTTCCCCGAATTAGCGCTTACGTCGGTCGAGGCGTTATCACCACGGCCACTTACCCCGCGCGACAGTTTGGTGTGGGCTCTGCAATGGGCATCATGAAGGCGGCACGCTTGTGTCCCGATGCGATCATGTTGCCGGTGGATGTTGATGAGTACCGTCGCTATTCCCGCTTATTCAAAGAGCAGATCCGTGCCATTACTCCGCTGATGGAGAACCGAGGGGTGGATGAGGTTTATATCGACTTTACGGATGAGCCGGGCGGTCAGGAGCAAGGTGGTTATACACTGGCCTTGCGATTGCAGGAGGCCATTCTTGCGGCAACAGGCCTGACCTGCTCGATTGGCGTAGCGCCCAACAAACTATTGGCCAAGATGGCCAGTGAGTTTAACAAGCCTCAGGGCATTTCCATTGTTCACGAGGCGGATCTGGAGTCGATGATCTGGCCGTTGGCCTGTCGCAAAATTAACGGTATCGGCCCGCGCACGGATGCAAAACTGCAGCAGCTCGGCATTCACACCATTGGTGAACTGGCTGCCCGTGAGGAGCACTGGCTGGTTGAGCATTTTGGCAAGAGCTATGGGTCATGGTTGCATCGGGTTGCGCACGGCAAAGATGACAGTCCAGTCGTCACGAGTAGCGAGCCTGTATCCATCAGTCGTGAAACCACCTTTGAGCGCGACCTGCATGCTGTCACTGATAAGGTGGAACTGGGGCGTGTTTTTACTCACCTTTGCGAACGAGTTGCAGCCGACTTGCAGCACAAGGGTTATGTCGGGCGCACCATCGGCATCAAGATCAGGTATGACAATTTCAAGAGTGTCACGCGCGATCACACGGTGGATTATTTTGTTGCAGATGCCGTGGATATTCGCGCCTTGGCAGGACATTGCCTGAAGCGTGTTGATCTTTCCCGACGCATTCGTTTGCTCGGAGTGCGCGTAGGGGGATTGGAGAAGCAGGATCGCGTGACAGATAAAGCAGGGCAGTATTTGCCGGTGCTGCCAACGGGCCGGAAAGCCGATCCTAATCTGACGCTGTTTGATTAAGACCGGCTGAGGTGATTGCGCTTACGTAAGGGGTCGAGCAATGGGCGCAGTCCGTTGTGATCAATCTCGTGCATGAGCTCCAGCAAGCGGCCGATTTCCCCTGGTGGAAATCCTTCACGGGCAAACCACGCCAGATAATGGCCGGGTAGGTCGGCAATCGCACGATCCTTGTATTTGCCATAAGGCATGGTGCGACTCAGGAGTAATGGCAGGTCTTCTGGTTTCATTCGCCGCGAATATACTGTTCAAGTTGGCGAATCATGGATTCTTGATCAGTGATGATGTCTTTGACTAGGTCACCAATAGAAATGAGGCCTGTCAGCTTGCCATCATTCAGTACGGGCAGGTGGCGCAGATGTTTTTCAGTCATCAGTTCCATGCAATACCGGATTTTTTGCGCCGGCGTGACGGTAATAACATTGGAGGTCATGATCTCGCTGACTTCTGTGGTGTAGGAAGAACGCTCCATCAGGGCGATCTTGCGGGCATAGTCGCGCTCGCTGACGATACCCACCACATTGTCTCCTTCGACAACCACTAGAGCGCCGATACCTTTATCAGCCATCAAGTTAAGGGCTTCCAGTACGGTGGCGGTTGGCCAGATGGTGTGAATCTGATGATTGATCTTGGTTCTTAAAATATCTGCAACGGTCTTCATGAGGCCCTCCTTGAGCCGGTGATTTGTAGCACGAGTCAGGCACCTGAGCGAGAGGCAAATAGGAAGCGTATTTGCCCCTAGGTCAGGTAAGCCGCTGGAGACACGCGCTCATTCTGTTTAGTGCCTCATCCAGCATGGCATGTGTGCAGCCAAAATTAAGCCGTACAAAACCTTCCCGCCCAAAGTCGCGCCCATCCGAGAGCCCTACGCCAGCGTTCTCAAAGAGTGCGATGGCGTTGTCGGTTGGAAGTGCGCGGCAATCCAGCCAGGCCAGATAAGTGGACTGTGGACGGATAACTTTAAGTCCTGCTAATCCATTCAGCGACATGACGCGGTCACGGTTATGTCGAAGATAGTCGAGGAGAGCAGAACGCCAATTGCTGGCTTTTTCGTAGGCGGCTGCCGTGGCGGCCATGCCGAGAATATTGGGATGGGGAGTAATGCCTGCCATGGC
>DDBN01000132.1 GCA_002333145.1 Moraxellaceae bacterium UBA2031 | reverse complement strand
ACATGGTCAGCAGTTCGAGTGCGTTATCAAAAGTGGCGGTATCAGACTGGCCCTCAAGGCTGATCGGATACAGCTTCTTCAGGTCATCACCCAGCACTGGCGATTTCATGACGCCTTCACGGGCGCGCATCCAGTTGAAGTTGCCCTTTACGGTGTTGATTTCACCGTTGTGAGCAACCATCCGATACGGGTGAGCCAGCGGCCACTCCGGGAAGGTGTTGGTGGAGAAGCGCTGGTGCACAAGCGCCAGAGCCGAAACAACACGTTCATCCTGAAGGTCGAGATAGTATTTACCCACCTGATCAGCCAGCAGCAGGCCCTTATAGATGACCGTACGGCAGGACATGCTCGGCACATAGTATTCACGGCTATGTGTCAGGTTCAGGCTGTGAATCTTGGTGGATGCGGTCTTGCGGATAACATACAGCTTACGCTCCAGTGCGTCGGGCACAAGAATGTCGTGACCGCGGCCAATGAAGATTTGGCGAATCACAGGCTCTTTGGCGCGCACGGCCGGAGACATTGGCATGTCACGGTCGACCGGCACATCACGCCAGCCCAGCAGCACTTGGCCCTCGGCCTTAACGGCACGTTCCAGCTCTTGTTCGCAGGCCAGACGCGAGGCATTTTCTTTCGGTAGAAAGATGATGCCAACGCCATATTCGCCCGGTGGCGGTAGCGTGACACCTTGTTGGGCCATTTCGGCGCGATAGAACTCGTCTGGAATCTGGATAAGCAGTCCGGCGCCATCGCCCATCAGAGGATCAGCCCCCACCGCGCCACGATGGTCGATATTCTTCAGAATATCCAAGCCTTGCTGCACGATGCTGTGCGCCTTCAGGCCTTTGATATGGGCGACAAATCCGACACCGCAGGCATCGTGCTCAGCATTGGCATAAAGGCCAAGCTCAGCCGCAATTTTGATTTCCTGAGCAGAGGCAGTGTCGCTGCTGCTGTCAGAGCGGAACAGGGTTTCGTGGGGCGCCTGGTTCATGATGGCGGTCCTGCGTGGAGGAAAAGAATTTGGGATGGCAAGAGTACGCCTCGAAATCTTCATCTCCAATCATTATTAAATGGGGTCGTAACCTATTTATTTAATAATTCGCAAGGTCAATGGTAATAAATAGGGACATATCATTGCTGCTTTCTGGGGCGTCCACGTGGCCGGGGCTGTAGCGGACGCTCCGTCAGTTCTTGCAAGGTGTCCAACGCCGAGCCCTCTGCCAAGGCCCAGCCCTTTTTTGTGGACTCTTCGAGGTGCTGATGAAGACTAAGAGAGAGTCCGTCGTCCAAGCGACGCTGCCAAGCGGCTTGACGCTCGAAGGGGGTATTACCCAATGCCCAAAACAACACATGGTCAACGATTAGGGGGTCGGTACGGCGTCCGAGGTGATGCGCAATGCTGGACCAGCGATAGTCTTTGGCTAGCAGTGCACTGCCAGAGTGTTCTGCATGCAGCTCGATAAACTGCATGCAGTGAAAAAGATGGCGCGCAGGGTCGACCAGAGTGGAGCGAAATCGCCCGGCCCAAAGCCCACCTTGACGCTGGTGGCGACGGTTGAAGCCGGCGACATAGCGGCGCCCTAGCGATTGCAGGGTGAGTGACAAGGCATCTGGGCGTGTCGGCGTCGCGAGTAGATAAAGATGGGTGTCTTGCAGGGCGTAGGCATGAATAGAAAGGCCCTGCTCACGCGCCGCATCACGAAGAATATCCAGCAGGCGTTGCCGATCCTCATCATCCCGTACCAGCACTTGGCCTTCCAGGGCGTGCAGAAAGGCCATACAGGGCCAGTCGGTCAGTTCGATACGGCGCAAGCGAGCCATGAGACATGATAAGTCAGGAGAGGGTGTTGCTGATGGTAGCCGACATTGCCGCCGGCGACGACCTGGCTGCTGCCAGATCGTCAGATTAGGCAATATTAGTAGAGCAGGCCAAAACCGATATGGAAGTTGTCGAAGCGATCATCAGCTCTGTAATTTTCGGCGGCTACCGTGAAGGTGATGCGGTTGCCGAGGCTCATGTTATAACGGTTGCGCTTGGTGCCCGTGAAGAAATCACTGATGGCGGTAAGATTGAAGTCGTGGCGGACGCGTGTGACAACATCTTCTGTGCCAATGCCAATCTGTAACTGAATGATATTAGACAGGCCAGCGCCCACGTACACGGTATCAACGGTTTCACCGCTGAAGTCCTTGTGAGCAATACCCATATTGAGGAAGGAGCGGGTATAACCGGCATCCAGAAAGTAGCCTGTTCCCTTACCCGTTACGTCACGCCGGCTATCAACCCGACCAGCAGATATCAGCAGCTTGGGCACTAGCTGCGGGTCCAGCGGAGCAGCAATAGCGGCAGGTGCGGGTATCAGCAGGCTGATCAGCAGGGCTGCAAGGGCGGTTCCCTGAAAGCGCATGGCAATTCCTCTTTATTATTGTTCTTGTGGTCCGGCGCGGCAGACCTGTCGGTGATTATGCCTTTATGAGGCGTTAGACGCTACGGGTGCCTGCAGGTGGGAGTGTCACAGGCTCTTCCGGTGGCGTAGTGAGCAGGAATGGTGCTCCTGCCAGTTTACAGCCAGCGCCGGCTCTTAAAGTAGACGTAAGGTGCTGCTGCAGATAGCAGCATCAGGCCCAAGGCCCAAGGATAGCCTAGGTGCCAAGCCAGCTCCGGCATAAACTGGAAGTTCATGCCATACACGCTGGCCACCATGGTGGGGGGCAGAAAAATAACGGCGGCCACCGAAAAAATCTTGATGATCTTGTTCTGATTGACGTTAATAAAACCGAGCGTCGTGTCCAGCAAGAACTTGATCTTGTCGAAAAGGAATGACGTGCTGGCGATCAGGGATTCGGAGTCACGGATAATGTCGCGCAGGCGCTCACTTTGCTCGGCATTCATGATGCCCGAGCGCAACAGCAGATAGAGCATACGCTGCAAGTCCATCATCGAGATACGCACCTTGCCGTTCACGTCTTCCTGGCGCGCAATGCTGGTCAGCAGTGATTCCATGTCATCGTGTTCAGCATTACCCAATACCTGACGCGATGTTTCTTCAAGTTCAGCGGCCACGCGCTCAAGAATGTCAGCAAGGTTTTCCACCTTGGTTTCGAACAAGCCCAGCATGATGGATTTTGAGTTGGTCAGGTTGACCAAGCCTTTACGGGCGCGCAAGCGGAACAGCCGAAAAGCGGCTAGTTCTTCTTCGCGTAGCGTAAAAAGACGATTGTTATTAAACACGAAAGCAGCTGAAATATTTTCAGAGTTTTCGTCGGCGTAATTCAGAAAGTAAGAGCTGATGTGCAGGCCGCTTTCCGTTTCGTAAAAGCGGGAGGTTGCCTCAATTTCGTACAGATCATCAATCTTTGGCAGTTCCTGCTGGTAAGCCTCACGCAGCCAGTCACGCTCTTCATCGCTGGGGGCAATAGCATCAACCCAGATGACATCCTGCAGCAGATCAACGGCAGCATTGATGGCAACCTGCTCGAGGTACCCCTTGTTTAGCGTGAAAGCCATCAGCATCGTGTATTACTCGCAACAGGTCGGCACTCTAGAGGAATGCGCAAGATCTGATCGTATAGGCGGAGAATCCTGGTCAGCTCGTGACCTAAATCCATGAAGATGTTTGCATTCTAGCAATCGTGCCGAGATCGGGCCAGTGACGATGGTAGGGAATTGTGCGCAAACTTCGTGCCGCCTGCGGTGCGCGTTTCAAGGTGTACGGGCAACGCACCACACATCAATATCGGTAACCCCGTGCCGTTGCAGCAGACTGGCAATAGCCCCCACCGTAGCGCCAGTGGTCAAGACATCGTCCACCAACGCCACATGAGCCGGGAAATGCAATTGCTCTAGTCGTTGGGTATCAACCGCAAAGGCACGCTCAAGATTGCGCTGGCGAGTACGGGCATTCAGCGTGCGTTGTGCCTTGGTATGGCGTGTGCGCTGAATCAACCGAGTTTCCAGTGGCAGGCTAAGTGACTTGGCGATAGGCCGAGCCAACTCCAGTGACTGGTTATAGCCTCGTTCAGCCAGACGACGTAAATGCAATGGCACCGGAATGACCAGTTGAGGCAGAGGACGATCTGCCGCCTGGATGGCCTCCAGCAGAATGTGACTCAATAAAGGGGTGTGGGCCAGTTGACGGTGAAACTTGAAACCGGCAATCAGGCTATCGACAGGAAAGACATAGCGCAGTGGCGCAATAGTGAATTGCTGGGGTGGTGGGCGGGGCCGGCACTCGCCACACAACAACAGCTCTGGAGGCAGAGGGATACCACAGCGCTCACAGCTGTGCAGGTTCCAAGGCAAGTCCGGCAGGCACCCATCGCACAGAGGATGTTGGCTAGGAGCAGCAGCCTGACAGAGTAAGCAAGTGCTAGGCGCAAGAATTTGCTTAAAAAATGACCAGTAGTTAACCATGGCCTTCCTTGGTGGTTGACGGGCATCCTGCCACTGTCCAGAATCCGGAACATTAACCGGCCCATCGCCTCCCAGGAAGCCCTTTATGCCTAGCCCTCGTCACGACTGGTCCCGCAACGAAATCCGTGCCTTGTTCGATCTGCCCTTTATGGATCTGATGTTTCGGGCGCAGACCGTGCATCGTGCGCACTTTGATGCCAATGCCGTGCAGGTCAGCACTCTGCTTTCCATCAAGACGGGGGCGTGCCCAGAGGACTGCAAGTACTGCTCACAGTCTGGTCATTACGACACCGGTCTCGACAAGGAAAAGCTGCTGGAAATCCAGAAGGTGGTTTCTGAGGCGCTGAACGCCAAAGAGAAAGGTGCTAGCCGCTTCTGTATGGGTGCTGCTTGGCGCTCACCGCGCGAAAAAGACATGCCATATGTGCTGGAGATGGTGAAGCAGGTCAAGGGGCTGGGACTGGAGACCTGCATGACGCTGGGCATGCTGTCCTCCGATCAGGCAGCACAATTAGCCGAGGCGGGTCTGGATTACTACAACCATAATCTGGATACCTCACCAGAACACTACGGCAAGATCATCACGACTCGTACCTATGGCGATCGTCTTGAAACGCTGGGCCATGTGCGTGAAGCCGGCATCAAGGTCTGCTGCGGCGGCATCGTTGGTTTGGGCGAGGCGCGTGAAGATCGTGTCGGACTTTTGATGCAGTTGGCTAACCTGCCAGCACACCCGGAGTCTGTTCCGATCAACATGCTGGTAAAGATTGAGGGCACGCCGTTGGGTGATGTCGATGATCTAGATCCCTTCGAATTTATTCGTACTGTCGCGGTAGCACGTATGCTCATGCCAGAGTCGTATGTGCGTCTCTCGGCCGGTCGCGAAACCATGAATGACGAAATGCAGGCGCTGTGTTTTATGGCGGGTGCCAATTCGATTTTCTACGGTGAGAAATTACTGACGACAGCCAATCCAGAGGCTGCGCATGACCGTCAATTGTTTACCCGTCTCGGTATTAATTCACAAAACACCGTCGATGTGTCGGATGAGTCCCGCGAAGAAGCCATTGCCCAATCCGTGCGTCAACAGCAGTTGGCTTCACTGACCCATGATGCGATGACGCCGCACGACACCGTGAACTGATGCCCTTCGATCTCGCGGCGGCTTTGGCACAGAAGCAGGCCGATGGCCTTTATCGTCGTCGGCGTACGCTGTCATCCGCGCAGGGCGCACGGGTGGTGGTGGACGGGCGCGAGTTGCTTAATTTTTGTAGCAACGATTACTTGGGTCTGGCGACTCATCCTGCGGTAATAGCAGCGTTTCAACAGGCCGCTGCGCGTTATGGCGTAGGGAGTGGCTCCTCGCATTTAGTGTGTGGGCACTCGGCGGAACATCATGCGCTTGAAGAAGAGTTAGCTGTTTTTACCGGCCGTGAGCGCGCACTGCTTTTTTCCACGGGTTACGCGGCCAATACCGGCATCGTGCAGGCATTAGTCGGGCGCGGCGATGCAGTATTCGAAGACCGGCTTAATCATGCCTCCCTGATTGATGGCGGACTTGCCTGTGGTGCCAAGTTTCAGCGCTATCGGCACAATGATATTGAGCATCTCGCTGATTTGCTGGAAAAGTCTTCTGCCGAAAAAACACTCATTGTGACTGACGGCGTGTTCAGCATGGATGGCGATGTAGCGCCTCTAGCAGAGCTGGCCGCGCTGGCGCAGCAACATGACGCGTGGCTGATGGTAGATGACGCGCATGGTTTCGGC
>DDBN01000016.1:2137-3860 GCA_002333145.1 Moraxellaceae bacterium UBA2031 | reverse complement strand
AGATCACTGGTCGAGAGGTCTTCACCATCGCACGCAAGAAATATCTGGCCTGCCGCTGCCGGATGCTTCATGCACGTCGCCAACAGGTCGACCAGATTATCCAGTGCCACTAGGCTGCGCTGATTGTGAATAGCCCCGAATGGCAACGGAATACCCCGATAAACCCACTTCATCATACGCAAAAAATTGGCCTTTACGCCCGGGCCATACACCAGCACCGGACGCACAATAACAATCTCCATGCCTGATTCATGACCCAGCGCCATCAAGCCCTGCTCTGCCTCAAATTTAGAAATGCCATACGGGTCAACCGGATGAGGTGCATCATCCGCTGTAAAGGGGCTTCCCTTCACAGTCAATTCACCATTCACCTTGATCGAACTGACAAACACAAAACGACGCACGCCCGCCGCTACGGCCTGACGTGCTAAATTGAGCGTACCTTCAACATTGACTCGACGAAATGCCACCAGAGGATCAGTCGCCTGCTCATCCATAACATGCACGCGTGCCGCACAATGGACGACTGCATCCACCCCCACAAGGCCTGATGCCCAGTCCGTGTCCGGGCCAATATCGCCACAAACAAAAATATCCGGCGCTAATAGAGAATGCTCACGACGAACCGCGCCAAGCACCTGACACGCATTCTCATTACGCAGTCGTTGCACTAGGCGCGCACCAACAAATCCCGTTGCACCCGTCACCAACACCTTCATGATATTTTCCTCATATCAGAATATACCCAGAAGGATCATGACAACCAAAAAAAGACGATCCCGCATTCGGCGACGTAAGCGTCCTGCATAAGGCAATAACCCAAGGTGAGTCCACCAGCGCCGGCTCGCCGCCGATTGGGCAATCTTATCCGTCGGCGCAGAAACAAGAGCGGCCATGCGCGCAACCTCCGTACCATACCATCCGGTGCGCAACAGTCTAAAGCGGCTGCGCAGGGCGGCCACTCCCTGATTGGCACCAACCTGATTACCACCATGCTGGCGATAACGCATGTGCCACTGATCATCAATAAACCAGTGCAAGCCATTAGCACGATGCCATGCATAGAAAAACCAGTCATGCAGCCCAACACGACTAACCTCATCCCAGTGCGCAAGCATGAACTGCTTCATGCGCAAGGCTGAGGCAACAGAAAAAACATAGGTACAGCCTGGGCCCGCCGCTTCAAACAGGTAATCATGAGACACCTGCGGTTGAGCCTTGTCGATCAACACCTCACGGCCATCAGGCCAGAATGCCAGCACATTGGCAGAGTACGCATCATATTGATTGGCGTGCAGGACATCATGCGCACGACGAAGCTTTCCATCATTCCAGATGTCATCTTGGTCTGCCAAAGCAACATAATCAAAAGAGGAAAAATCCACTTCTCTAAAAAGATGAAAGAAGTTAGGCGCTGCACCACCAAAGCGCTCTCCATAGGGTAGAAATACAACGCGGTGATTTGCTTGTGCCAGCGTTTCTACCCACTTCTCCGTACCGTCCGTCGAACGGTCAACGCTAATGAATACCGTCACATCAACGCCAATCTGCGCAAGAATGGAATCCATCTGTTCAGCGATATACTGCATACCGTTGTATGCCGCCAATAGCACCGCCACTCTGGGCACGGGCAAGTTCACATCACGCATTACTCTTCCATTTCAACATAAGGAAAGAAAAGACCAGTGACAGCGGGGGCAGCACATGAACAGGCACCGTCGGA
>DDBN01000016.1:0-2032 GCA_002333145.1 Moraxellaceae bacterium UBA2031 | reverse complement strand
AAGGCAAGATACTTGTCGTGCTCAAGGCGTGCATGCACCGATACACGACCCTTCAGTGATCGCAGTACCGGCCACCACCACCAATCACGCACGGCACTTGGTCCCACAATCTCGACACGACAATCACTCTTCTGACAGAGCGACTGAACAAATGCTGGAAATGACCAACCCAATGACGGGCGAAACTTGTAGGCCGTACCCGCTGCCACTACAGCACCACGCTGCACACCGGGCAAAACTGGCCTGGGTGCGAGTGTTGATGGTAACGCCAAGGGAATGCCAACAAATACAGAGCGGCGCGTGCATTTGCGTGCATCACGCAAGGCCCAGCCAAAGTGTCCCAGCTCCAGCACACGATCGGCGACGCCATAGCCATAGGAAAATACATGATCCGCATGGTTATAAAACAGAACCGTCACCCCTGCCCGTTGGCGAGCAATACCAGCGGCCACAACAGACTCGATATCATGTGGATGCACATACAACACCAGCACATCAAAACGAACAAAAGCCGCCACCAGCGCCGCAATACGCTCTCGTCCGCGCACGACAGAAGGCATCACAGTGCACCCATGCCTTGCCCGGCCAAGACGCTCTTGTGCTTTTGGTGCGGCCGACTCCGTTACCACAACCGCAGAGTCGATCAGTGCCTCGCACACCACCAACCGCTCAACTACCCGCGTGTGGCCACCAGTGTCATAGGCTTTCGTGAGCACATGCCCAAAACGGCACTGACGCGAATGGTCAGTAACAGGAATATCAGGCTCAATCCGTTCAATCAGCAAGCGCTCCAGATCGGCCAACTGGTAATGACCTGTGGCGTTCTTCCACAGTACCTCTCCCAGAAACCTGGTAATGTGAATGGCGCGACCAAAAGAGGGCTCTTTCTCCACGCGTGATAAAGCAGCATTAATAAACCGCTCTACTCCTGTCGCAGGAGAATTCACCGCGTAATCGCTCTACTTATTGCTGTATTTTCTATATCTTCTGGAGCATCAATGGCAGAAAGCACATCCTCTACCGAAACACAGAAATCACTGTGGATTGAACGGAGAGCTGCATCCTTACCTTCGCCAAGCACATAGGTAACGCGATTTCCACACGCGCAAGCGATGTTTTGCCAGTAGTAATAGGATGTGTTCACCATCCTTGCAATCATTATGATAATACGTGTTTTCGGGTTACAGAAGATCAGATTGGCAAACGCTGCACCAGTTGCACCAACGACTACTGCCGCTGATGAAAAAAGAGCAACTTGCTCAGCAAAGGTGAGCTTCTCCGGCTCAACAACCTCAAACCCACGTGCCACTAAAGCATTCTCGATGTCTTGGGAATTGACGACATTCCGATAACCGGAGTTGCGGCGAATAAATATCTTACGGCCTCCTGCCACAGTACTTTGAGCTTCTGTTGAAAGTTGCAGAGATGACCGTAGAGCGTCGCGCATGGAGAGCAAGGCAACCGGACTAAATACCCCTTGAGAATGCCCTGCAAGTGATTCAGTGCCGGGTCTGCGTTCAAAAGGCACATAACCGCAAACCGACATCACCCACAAATTTTTGACTAAAATCTCCTGCCCAGTTGCCAACTCGATTAACTGCCTATCTTTCCCTACTATCAAACGAATGGCCGCCATCAGATTAGTATGCAGCCCCGCATCAATTACTAACGGCATATCGCTTTGCATACCACTGACAAACATCTGTATACGCGGCAATATCTCTGTCATGAAATGTGCGTAATTTTGGCTTACAGCATCAGTAAAAACGGCGGCCTCCTCTATAGTATCAACCGGCATTTCATCACTATTTGAGAAGCTGAAGATGCACGCCAATTTCTTCCTTACACTAATTAACATTCGGCCATTCAATTCTTCGCTCGTATAGTCATACTTAGCCCTAAACAAATCGTGATGAACAATATAATCATGCCCAATTAGAAAATTACTCGCACCTCGAATTCGAAAGTTACTAATTTCAGTACGATAGATAGCGGGAAATATATACGCCTCATGGGGCGAAGGGCAGCGGAT
>DDBN01000144.1:15764-16988 GCA_002333145.1 Moraxellaceae bacterium UBA2031 | reverse complement strand
CGGGCCATGGTTCATGAGCCGAGTTTGCTTATTCTGGATGAGCCGACTGCTGGTGTAGACATTGAGTTGCGCCGATCAATGTGGGAGTTTTTATTGGATTTGAATCGTTCAGGTACGACCATTATTCTGACGACGCACTATCTGGAAGAAGCCGAAAGTCTTTGTCGTGATATTGCCATCATTGATCGCGGTACGATCATCGAAAATACCGACATGAAATCGTTGCTGTCTACATTACATGTGGAGAAGTTTATTCTGGATCTGCGTATGCCGCTGCATGAGTTGCCTACAGTCAAGGATTATCCAATCAGATTGATTGATCCCATGACATTGGAAGTTGATGTAGACAAATCACAGTCAATGAATGGCGTGTTTGTTCAGCTGGAAGCGTTAGGTATCAGTGTACTTAGTATGCGTAATAAGGCTAATCGGCTAGAGGAGCTATTTGTGTCGCTGGTGGAAAAGAATCTGAAGAATGTAGAAGGAGGGCGCTGAAATGACTCGTTCCGAGATATGGATTGCGCTCACTACCATTCTTCTTAAGGAAGTTCGTCGGTTTACCCGTATCTGGATACAGACACTGCTGCCCCCCGCTATCATGATGACACTTTATTTTGTCATTTTTGGCAATCTCGTTGGGTCGCGCATCGGCAATATGGGCGGCTTTAACTATATGCAATACATTGTGCCGGGCCTTATTATGATGGCCGTTATTACTAACTCCTATAGTAATGTAGTGTCGAGTTTTTACAGCGCGAAGTTCCAGCGCAGCATTGAGGAGTTACTGGTATCGCCTGTTCCTAATCACATTATTTTGCTTGGTTATGTGCTTGGAGGGATGATTCGTGGAATGATGGTTGGTGTGATTGTAACCTTGCTTTCACTNNTTTATATTAACGCCATTGACCTATCTTGGCGGGGTTTTTTACTCAATCGATATGCTGCCGGAGTTCTGGCAGAAGGTGTCATTACTCAATCCGATTGTTTATATGGTCAATGCTTTTCGTTATGGTTTTCTGGGCGTAAGTGATGTGAATGTCTTTTTATCACTTGGTATCATTACCTCAGTGGCTGTTGGACTGTATATTTTTGCCTACCGGCTGCTGAAAAATGGTACTGGTATTCGCGAGTGAATGAGGCCTCTATGAACGCTTCAACAAAGGACACCCTGCTTGGGCAACATACCGACTACCCGGTGCGCTATGCGCCGGAGGTTCTTTGCCC
>DDBN01000144.1:0-15746 GCA_002333145.1 Moraxellaceae bacterium UBA2031 | reverse complement strand
TTTGAGGCTCGAGTGAAAGCCGACCTTAGTGCAGTAGCAGGGAGTGAAATCAACCTGCGTTTGTGGCTAGCAGACGATATGGAGATGCCAGGCATCACTCGGCTACCAGGCATCTGTCTGGATGATCTACCCTTGAGTTGTGAGGAATTTATACTCGATGCGGCACACCTAAAGGCTGATGCCTCACGTGTAGTCACCGAGATTGTAAATACTAATTTGCTGCGTAGCCTTTGCCCCGTAACGAATCAGCCGGATTGGGGCAGTGTATTGGTGCAGTACAAGGGCCCGGCCATTGATCATGCCGGTTTACTGGCGTATGTGGTTTCCTTCCGCAACCACCCTGACTTTCACGAGCAGTGTGTGGAGCGAATGTTTAACGACATTCTGCTGCGCTGCCAGCCGGAGTCACTGACGGTATATGCCCGTTACACGCGTAGGGGTGGTTTGGATATAAACCCATTCCGGACTAATTGCGACGATATGCCACTATCTGCTCGCCTATTTCGGCAGTAAGAGATGCACTTTGCCATTCTTGCACCATGTCGACAGGTACTTGCCAACATGAGTAGGTGGCCCCAAAATGCGCCGCTTCAGTTGTCTGTCAGGAAGCCATAATGACTACCTATTTCTCCATTAAGCTTGATGATGCCACTCAAAATGGCATGGATGAGCTGTTTCGTAATCTCGATTCGGGTGTTAGTGCGCCTCAGCACGATCTGCACACCAAAGTATCGCTATCAACAGCCGATGCCATTCTCAAGAATATCGTAGAAGACATGATGGAGCGCTTCAGTGGTGGGGAAGGCGCAGGCATCCTGCACACCTTGCTGGGGATTCTGAAGGGGACAGCACACGTACTGATCAAGCAGTTGCTGGGTAAGGCTGATAATGCCGATGTGGCAAAGATGGCGGTTTATTTGCGTGACCGCCGCATGGTCATCAACAATGAAGTTCGCTTTGGGTTTGAGCTTCCGGCGGACATTGCAGCCTCTTTTGCCACAATTTTTGATGCCATCAGTGCTGGTCAGGGCAAGGAACATCGAGATGCGCTGAATGACCTAATGCAAAAGTTCGCTGATTTGGCCGTTGCCAGATACTTGGATGATTTTATTGCACCGATTGAGCTGGGCTTTATCAAGCGCAAGGGTGCTGAAATTGGTCGTGGCACCATTAATAAGGGCGTTCACGCTGCCCTGAATAAGCTAATTCCATCATTGGGGAATAAGGATCTGGAAATTTTCCGGGCCTTCTTCTCCGAATTAATCATCAAGGGTTAATCGGTAGTTGTTTGATTGGCCTAAAGGGCCGGCATGAGTGACTCGCCGGCCCTTTACAACTCCTTCTTTCCCTTTAACATTGCGTTCGACATTGTTGAGGGTTCGTCATGACCTGCTATTTCGCCTTTCCTTCCTCTGATGCCCTGCGTGACTCCAGTCTTACCTTGCTGGAAAACTTTGAGCGCGGCGTCAACGAGCCTCAAAACTCCCTGTTTATTCGTGTTGCCCAACTGTTTTCTGATGAAGTTGTCAACATGCTGCTACTTAATCTTGTCCGTGGCTCTGAAACATCCCAATCCACTGCCAGTGTGATTGAAAGCTTTGCCGGTTTGATCAAGACCACGGTACATAGCCTGATCAAGCAGTTAGTGAGCAAAATGGATAATGACGAGCTTCGATTGTTGGCACCGATAATTGAGAATCGGCGACTGGTCATTGAGATGGATGGGGAAGCGAAAGACTTTATTGTTTTCGTTATGGCTCCAGACTTCCATGCTCGTTTTCGGCGTGCTTTGGAAAAAGGCATGAAGGGTGAGCAGGATGGTGCTGAACTTCTGGCTTGCATGGAGTTGTTTTCAGAGCAGGCACATAAGGTATTTTATGAAGACTCCATTAAGCCGGTGAAGCTGGGCTTCATTGGCCGAAAGCTGACGGATGTGGGTGGTGCGGCCATGCGTAAAGGCGCGGTGTCGGCTAATCGTCGTCTTATTCCTGCACTCAGGGGGCAGGAATTGGTTGATTTTTGTACCTACTTCCATAACATGCTGATTGAGGTTTGACAGGTTTGCAGTGTTAAACCTGATCGGTTGCAAAAGGAAAAAGCGGCTAAGGCCGCTTTTTTGTGCGGATAACTTGCTCAGGATGAGCAGCTAATCTCCATATGCCGGCCCCAGTCGGGGGGTAAGTTGGCATAGTGCTCATTTTCGGGTTGCTCATCGAAGGGAGTTTTTAGCAGTAGGCACAAGCGCTCGACTTCACTAAAGTCGCCGGACTCTGCTTTTTCAATCGCGGTTTGAGCCAAATAATTGCGCAGGATATATTTTGGGTTGCTCGTATTCATGCGGATGGCCCTGTCTTTGTCCTGACTGCCCTCGGCCTTGAGGCGCTCCTGATAACGTTTGCACCATTGATCAAATGCATCACGATCCAGAAAGTCATCACGTAGAGAAGGCATCTCCTCGTTGATACCAATTCTTGATAATGCTCTGAAGCTGCGCGTGTAATCCGCGCCGCTTTTCATCAATAGATCCAGGAAGTCGATGCCGAGCTGTCGGTCGTTGGTGTGTGTTTCCTGCAGACCCAGCTTCTCACTCAGGCCTTTGTCGTAATGGCTAAGCAGTATTTTTTCATAGGACTGAAGGCTGTCCACCAGTGCATCGTGCTCTACCAATGTAGAGAGTGCATGGGCGAGGGCATTCAAGTTCCAGAGTCCGATAGAGGGCTGACGATTCCATGCATAACGGCCGCTATGGTCGGAGTGATTACAGATATAGCCAGGCTGGTAGGCATCCAGAAAACCGAATGGACCATAATCAAACGTGGTGCCGGTGATGGAGAAGTTATCAGTGTTCATTACGCCATGAGCAAAGCCGACCAGTTGCCAGTGAGCCATTAAGTGGGCTGTTCGTTTGACGATAGCGTCAAATAGGCTGGCGTAAGGAGTGGCGGTATCGCGACATTCTGGGTAATGACAGTCGATAACATGATCAGCAAGAACCTTGAGAAGTTCATTCTGGCCGGAGTGATGCAACCATTCAAAATGCCCAAAGCGAATATGAGTGTCGGCCACACGAAGCAACATGGCACCACGCTCTATTTTTTCACGCTGCACACGTTCGTCGGAACCGATTATGCACAGGGCACGGGTACTGGGAATGCCCAGATGATGCATGGCTTCAGAGCCTAGGTATTCGCGAATACTGGAGCGCAACACGGCACGGCCATCCGCAAAACGGGAGTATGGTGTTGGTCCGGCCCCCTTTAAGTGCATGTCCCAGTATTCGCCTTTTGAGTTGCGGATTTGGCCCAAGAGCAGGCCCCGGCCATCGCCCAAGTCGGGGTTGTAGCCGCCAAACTGGTGTCCGGTGTATTTCATGGCCAGCGGTTCGCTACCCGGCAATAATTTCTGGCCACCAAAGAACGAGCAAAAATCAGGCCTTGTGGCTTCGGCCGGATCAAGGTCGAGCAGGGCAGCGACATCTGCGTTGAAAGCAACCAGATGGGGTCGGCTAAAGCCCTTTGGCTCGGTACGAGAAAAGAGAGTGTGGGGCAACCGCGCAAAGCGATTATCAAAGCTTAGGCTATCAAGTGTATTCATTGATCTAGCATGCCTCATGTTAANNGATGAGTCACCAGCCTTCAGGGCGTGCTCACCAGCGAACATTTCCTTGTGGTCATCACCGATATCGGAACCGGCCATGGCCTGATGCTTCACGCAAGCAACACCCTCACGGATTTCTTTGCGCTGCACGCCAGCCACATAAGCCAGCATACCTTGGTCGCCGAAGTAACCCTTAGACAGCTCGTGCATGTGCAGAGCAGTCGTGTGGTAGGTTGGCAGGGTGATCAGGTGATGGAATACACCGGCTTCACGGGCTGAGTCAGCTTGGAAGGTGCGGATCATTTCATCGGCCTGCTTGGCCAGTTCAGTGTTGTCGTAATCAACGCTCATCAGCTTGGCGCGATCGTAAGCGGACACGTCCTTGCCTTCTTTCTGCATGCGATCAAACGCCTGCTGACGGAAGTTCAGGGTCCAGTTGAACGATGGGCTGTTGTTGTACACCAGCTTGGCGTTCGGAACGATGGCCTTAACACGGTTAACCATGTGGGCGATTTCGGTGACGTTTGGCGTCGGTGTTTCGATCCAAAGCATGTCAGCGCCATTCTGCAGTGATGTTACGCAGTCCAGCACAACACGGTCGATCTGTGTGTCTTCGCGGAACTGGTACAGGCCAGAAGCCAAACGAGTTGGGCGGTGCAGCTTGCCATCACGCTTGATCAGCACTTCGTCGTCAGCGGCTTCGGAAATATCAATTTCCTGAGTCTTCAGGTAGCTGATGTACTGGGAAGCCAAGTCACCCTTTTTCTGGGAAACTGGGATCTTCTGGGTCAGATCGGCACCTTCGGAGTCGGTACGGGCAACAATCACGCCCTCGTCAACACCGAGTTCCAAGAAGGCCAGACGCACAGCGTTGATCTTCGCGAGGAAGTCTTCGTGTGGCACAGTAACCTTGCCAGCTTGGTGACCGCATTGCTTAGCGTCAGACACTTGGTTTTCGATCTGGATGGCGCAGGCGCCGGCTTCGATCATCTTCTTGGTCAGCAGGTAGGTCGCTTCATCGTTACCGAAACCAGCATCGATGTCGGCAATGATTGGCACAACGTGCGATTCGAAGTTGTTGATCTTGGCTTCAATTTCAGCCGCCTTGGCCTTGTCACCAGCTTCTTCAGCCTTGGTCAGGGCACGGAACAGGTCGTTCAGTTCCTTGGCATCGGCTTGGCGCAAGAAGGTGTAGATCTCTTCGATCAGAGCTGGCACAGAAGTCTTTTCGTGCATGGACTGGTCAGGCAGCGGGCCGAATTCGGAACGCAGGGCGGCAACCATCCAACCGGACAGGTAGATGTAGCGCTTGGAAGTTGTACCGAAGTACTTCTTATTAGCGATCATCTTCTGCTGGGCAACAAAACCATGCCAGCAACCCAGTGACTGGGTGTACTTGCTGTTGTCAGCATCGTACTCAGCCATGTCCTTACGCATAATAGCGGCAGTGTACTTGGCAATGTCCAGACCGGTGCGGAAGCGGTTCTGCACGATCATGCGGGCTGCATCTTCTGGGTGAATAGCACCCCAAGAGTTGCCACCAAGTTTGGCCTTAACGGCGCGGACGTGTTCAATCGCAGAGGCGTACGTAGTCATGACGTTTTCCTGTTGCTGGGGGTTATGCCAAAGGACCTGCCGACCTTACGGAGGGTGGTTTCAGCTTTTGAGGCGCGCAGTCTATTGTTTGTGGCATAATTTCCCTAATTTATAGTTTTTATTCCCGGTATTTATTTTATGAATATAGAGCGGGTTGACCTGAACCTTCTTGTTTATCTGGATGTCTTGCTGCGAGAGAAGAATGTGACCCGTGCTGCCGAGCATTTGGGCATCACTCAGCCAGCAATGTCTAATATTCTCAAGAGGTTACGCAATGCTTTTGATGATCCACTTTTAATACGATCCAGTGAAGGCATGACGCCAACAGAGCGTGCCATCACCCTTCAACCCCGTATTCGTACCGCGCTGGATGGCCTTAATCAGATATTTGAGTCACAGGAAGACTTTCGGCCACGGTCCAGTTCCCGTGTATTTCGCATCATGGCGGCTGACTATGCCGAGGCTACTCTGATCCCTGCATTGGCTAAGGCCATGCGAACCGAGTCACCTGGGGTGGTGCTGGATTTTCTGACCCCCTCTGATGTGAGCTACCGGGACATGGAGCAGGGTAAGGTGGATATGGCGATTAACCGCTTCACCGAAATCCCGCAGTCTTTCCATCAGGTGACCGTATGGAAGGACAGCTTCTCCTGTCTGGTGCATCGGGATAATCCAATTGCCGACCGTTTTAACCTGAAAGGTTATCTTGAGGCACAGCATATTTGGGTGTCCAAGACAGGTATGGGTGTGGGTTTTGGCATGAACCCTGATCAGGCGGGTGGGCTGGGCTGGATTGACCAGGCGCTGGGACGGCTTGGTAAAAAACGCAAGATTGCTATTTTTACCCGTCATTATCAGATGCCAGCACTGCTGGCCGAAAATGCCGATCTTATTGCGACGTTACCAACTCGTGTGGCGCGCCTGCAGCTGTCTAATCCCAAGTTGGTGATCAAGGAGCCGCCTTTCCATATTCCTGAGTTTGAACTGAAGATGGCCTGGAGTCCTTTGCTGCACCACAACCCTGCGCATCGCTGGATGCGCCAGCTCATCTTGTTTACCGCTCGCAAGATTGAGGAAGATGAGGCGCGTGCGTCAGATCCCATACGTCCGCCTGTTTCGGCCTTGCCACCGTTAGACCGAGACTGAGGCCCAGCAAGGGCAGCAGCATGACGGGGCGGTTTTGGTCATGCGCAGTGCAGGATAATCCGCTAGAATATGCGCCTTTATTTGCGGGGGCCTTGGCGGCTCCCGTTTCTGGCAGTGCCGCAAGGCCAATTGACGAGGCTAATGACATGTCTGAACGCATCACGCATGGTGATCTGAAAATCGCCAAAGAACTCTATGATCTGGTGGCCAACGAAATCGCCCCGGGTAGCGGTGTTGAGCCGTCTGCGTTTTGGTCTGCCTTTGAAGATGTAGCGGTCGAGCTAATGCCAAAAAATCAGGCTTTACTGGACAAGCGTGGAGAGCTTCAGGCAAAGATCAATGAATGGCATCACGCTAATCCAGGTTTCGACAAGGTGCAGTACAAAGCCTTTCTGAAGGACATCGGCTATTTGGTCGAAGAAGGCGCTGACTTCCAGATCACCACTGAAAATGTGGATGAAGAATTAGCCTTGCTAGCCGGCCCACAGTTGGTGGTGCCTGTGCGTAATGCACGCTATGCACTGAACGCAGCCAACGCTCGTTGGGGCTCGCTGTACGATGCGCTTTATGGTTTTGATGTGATTGATGAGGCCGATGGCGCTGAAAAGGGCAAGGGCTACAACCCGAAACGTGGCGCTAAGGTTATCGCTTTCGCGCGTAACTTTTTGAATGAAACCTTCCCGCTGGCGTCTGGTTCTCATGTTGATTCAACACTGTATGCCGTTGAGAACGGTCAGCTGGTGGTCACGTTAAAGAATGGCGACAAGGTTGGCCTAGGCAAGCCGGAACAGTTCGTTGGATACACTGGCGATGCCGCTGCACCAACCGGTGTGCTGTTGAAGAACAATGGCCTGCACGTGGAAATTCAAGTCGATGCCAGCCATCAGGTTGGTAAGGATGATCTGGCACACGTGAAGGATCTGTTGGTGGAAGCGGCTGTTACCACCATTCAGGATTTGGAAGACTCCGTGGCTGCCGTTGATGCCGAAGAAAAAGTGGAAGGCTATCGCAACTGGGTTGGCCTGATGACCGGTACGCTGGAAGAGTCATTCGAGAAGGGCGGCAAGCAGTTGACCCGTCGCATGAATGCAGATCGCGTTTACACCAACCCGCAAGGCCAGCAGTTCAGTCTGCATGGCCGCTCCATGATGCTGCTGCGTAATGTAGGGCATTTGATGACCAATCCAGCGGTGCTGGTAGGCGGCCAAGAAGTGTTTGAAGGCATCATGGATGCCATGATCACAGCACTGGTGGCCAAGCGTGCACTGAACGACAAGGCCGCCGTTAATCGCGTTAACTCCCGTTCCGGCTCTACTTATATCGTTAAGCCAAAAATGCACGGCCCGGAAGAAGTTGCCTTTACCGTTGAGCTATTCGCAGCAGCTGAAAAAGCAGTTGGCCTAGCAAAGAATACGCTGAAGGTTGGCATCATGGATGAAGAGCGTCGCACCTCGGTAAACTTGAAAGAGTGTATTCGCGCCGCCAGTGAGCGCACGATCTTTATTAATACCGGCTTTATGGATCGTACCGGCGATGAAATTCATACCTCCATGCAAGCAGGCCCGGTTGTTCGTAAAGATGATGTGAAGAAGCAGGAGTGGATTGCTGCTTATGAGCGTCGCAACGTTTCTATCGGCCTGTCATGTGGTCTGCAAGGCAAGGCACAGATCGGCAAAGGCATGTGGCCTAAGCCAGATGAGATGAAGGAAATGCTGGCAACCAAGCTGGCGCATCCGAATGCCGGTGCAAACTGCGCTTGGGTGCCAAGCCCGACGGGTGCTGTGCTGCACGCATTGCATTATCACAAGGTGAACGTGAAGGCCCGTCAGGACGAGTTGAAGTCTGTTGCCACCGATTCAGTCGACACCATTTTGAACCCGCCATTGGCACCGAACACCAACTGGACCGATGCTGAAAAACTGGCTGAGCTTGAAAACAACTGTCAGGGAATTCTGGGCTATGTGGTGCGTTGGGTTGATCTGGGCGTGGGTTGCTCCAAGGTGCTGGATATCAACAACGTCGGCTTGATGGAAGACCGCGCAACGCTGCGTATTTCCAGTCAGCACATTGCTAACTGGCTGTGTCATGGCGTTGTCAGTAAAGAGCTGGTGATGGATGTCATGAAGCGTATGGCCGTGGTCGTGGACAAGCAGAACGCTGACGATGCCGCCTACGTGGCAATGGCGCCTGGCTACAACGGCATTGCCTTCAAGGCAGCCTGTGATTTGGTGTTTGAGGGCGCAACGCAGCCATCGGGTTATACCGAGCCACTGCTGCATGCGGCTCGCCTCAAGCTGAAGGCGCAGAGTGCGGGCTAATCCAGCTTGCGTTTGTTCTTGAAGAAGGCCGCCCTGTGCGGCCTTCTTTTTGTCTGATTATTTTCTGCATTGAGTACACACATGACCGTTACATCTGAACGTAAAAATGTAGCTGTTATTGGCGGCGGTCCTGCGGGGTTGATGGCCGCGGAAATGCTCGCTAATGCAGGCATTGCCGTAGATGTGTTTGATGCTATGCCATCTGTGGGGCGTAAGTTTCTTTTGGCTGGAGTGGGAGGAATGAATATTACCCACTCAGAGCCCCATGCTGCATTCGTCGCTCGATACGGCGCACGTCAGGTCGAAGTGGGTACGTGGCTCAATGCGTTTACTTCTGATGCATTGCGCGAGTGGATTCATGCCTTGGGAATCGAAACCTTTGTTGGTAGCTCTGGTCGGGTTTTTCCGTTAGACATGAAGGCAGCTCCTTTACTGAGGGCGTGGCTGCATCGTTTGCGCGGTCAGGGCGTTCGCTTTCATCAGCGGCACCGTTTTACTGGTTGGGCGGATGACGGTCGTTTGCGTTTTCTCTCACCAGAAGGTGAGGTGTTGCATCACGCCGATGCGGCTGTCTTGGCTCTTGGAGGCGGCAGTTGGTCGCGACTGGGTTCGGATGGAGCATGGATGCCATTGCTACACGAACAGGGCGTCTCACTATTGCCATTACGACCCTCTAATTGTGGTTTTGATGTGGAAGGCTGGAGTGATTATTTTCGTGAGCGTTTTGCGGGCGTGCCACTTAAATCTGTGTCGATTTCTATGCCGTCAGTGCCGGAGCAGTTGCTGCAGCGCGAAGGGGAGTGTGTGGTGACAGCAACCGGCATGGAGGGAGGCCTTATCTATGCCCTGTCATCGGCGATACGTGACCAGATTGAGTCCAAGGGGTGTGCTGAGTTGCGATTGGACTTGTTGCCAGGAAAATCTTCAGAGCAGATACAGCGTGCGCTGGAAAAGCCACAGGGTAAAAACTCTTTTTCTAATCACCTGCGTAAAGTAACAGGGTTAGATGGCGTGAAGGCAGGGCTATTACGTGAGTGTGCAGAAGGCTGCCAATCGTCACCGGCTACTGTTGCGGCTGCCATTAAGTCATTGCCGTTGAAGTTGATCGCCTGTCGTCCGTTAGATGAAGCAATCAGCACGGCGGGTGGTGTGGATTTTAATGCTCTGGATTCCCATCTCATGCTTAAGGCAATGCCTGGTGTATTTTGCGCCGGCGAAATGATTGATTGGGAGGCGCCAACGGGAGGCTATCTACTCACCGCTTGTTTTGCATCTGGTCGCGTGGCGGGGCAAGGTGCAGTGGACTGGTTGTCGTCCGGGGCTCATAGCGAGAGCTAATCATGTCAGACGGATGGTTTTTGTATGTATTGGAGTGCGAGGGTGGAAGCCTTTACACGGGCATTGCTGTAAATGTCGAAAAACGTTTCGCACTTCATGTGGCGGGCAAAGGTGCCAAGTACACGCGATCACGAAAGCCTTTACGTATTCTGGCCGTACAGGGTTTCTCGGATCGATCATCGGCATTGCGTGCTGAGTATGCTCTTAAGCAACTTACACCTACGGAAAAGCTGGCATTTTGTGCCAGCTATCCGTATGGCCGCACCATAAGTGAGTAATCGTCTAATAGGCCAGCGCATCGTCATGATGCAGTCAACGTTACCTTCATAATGATTTTATTATCCTGGGCCTGAGTGGTTTCCGGCTCCATGATAAATACACGGCCTTCATCTATTTTGTGGGTTTCTACTAGCGTATTACGAACCTGACTGGCGCGATCCAATGCAATCTGGCGTAAGTCACCATCTAGAACCACTTCGCGAGCCGTTAACTCGTCTTCCAATGATTTCAGATAGAGTGCTTCGGCAACCTGCAATTCGTCTTTGTTACGGGCTTGCTCTTCTGCAGGGCGCAGACTCAATGCACGTTGTTGAGCCAATGCCTCAGCGCCTAGCTTTTGCTTAAACATTGACTCGAGCACGCTACGGGTTTTTGCCCCATCAGGGTTTTGCTTGCGCAGATTGGCTTCAAATTTGGAGCGTCGTATGGCCAGTGCATCTGCATTTGGATCAAATGAGCCGCGGATCTCTATGCCGATTGCGGGGCGCTCAATCAATGCTTTAGCAAGCGTATCAAGACGGGTCTGTGTTTCCGGCTCTAATGCAGAAGAGCCGGTACGGAACGGCAGGCTGTCCATGTTTTCACCGCCACCGACCAGTCCTGATATGAAGTTAAACGGTGAGGTGGCAACTTTGGTCAGTACGTTGATGAGCGCTTTCCAGATCAGCGGCCCCACCTTGAACTGCGGATCATCTAGGCTTCCTGTCACGGGTAGGTCCAAATCAATATTGCCGTTTTTGTCTTTCATGATGGCCAATGCCAGCTTGATAGGCAGCTTGATTGCGTCGGCACTTTCAACTTTTTCGCCCAGCGTCAGTTGATTGAGTACCACCTTGTTGGTCGCATTCAGTTGGCGTTGGTTAATCTTGTAACCGAGATCCATCGACATCTTGCCCTTGTCGATACGGTAGCCGGCAAACTTGGCAGAGTAGGGAGTAAGTGTAGTGAGCTCCAAATTCTGGAATTTAACGGCGATATCGGTGAATTGGTCACCCGCCATAGGGCTGAGCGAGCCCGTAATATCGGCTTGGCCATATTGATCCACTCGTCCGTGGAGACTGACCTTGGCACGCGCGTTTGGCGCGGTAGAAAGCCCAGTGATGTCGCCGTTGAGCGATTGGATGCCGGTAGCAAACTGTGGGCGCAGTGTCAGGTCACCAAAGAGCATGGCGCCATTGCGCATACGGATACGGTCAATTCGTACTGGATAAGTGGGGTCATTTGCAGCTGCCGTTTTTTTGACAGTTTCGTCAACGTAGAGTTCTGCGCTTCCGGCATCTAGAACACGCATCAAGTTAATGGTGCGATCGGCATCGATAATGACACGAGAAAAAGGCTGCTCTGCAATGATGTCCCGGATAACTAATTTCCCCGGCTCCATCTGCCATTCAAGCCCTTCAATACTAAGGGCTTGCCACGCCAGAAAACGCTCATCTTGATCAAGATCATTGGCTGCAAATTTGCGAACTGCCACCTGACCGGAGAAATTGGCCTGAGTTTGTTTGCCTTGTTTGAACGTGAACTTGCCGCGCGTATCGAGGACACCACTCTCTAGTGCAAAACGTGCGTACTCTGTGGCATAGGGGGCGAGCGGAGGAAGGCTAAGTTCTTGAAGGTTCATCTCCGCAGTGACACTGAGGGGCTGTTCATTAAATGAACCCTTGAATGCAAGAGAACCGCCTGTACTGATTGCCAGCTTTCCTTCCAGGACATGGGGCGATTGGGCATCCTGAGGAGGAAAGATACGCATGCTGATGCTTTCCAATGATGACTTAACCGTGGGGACGGGAACACGATCCTCAAGGTCGACACGCAAATCATTTAGATCCAACTCTCCCAGAGTGGTAATCCAGGCTGGCGAATTGGCATTGGTCGGCGCTGTATCTTTGTTGGAGGTAATGGCGGCCTTTGCCAAACGGTTTGTGAGCGTATCGAGGCGCGTGACCCAGTTGAGCGTGCCATTAGCTTCGCGACGAACACTGAGATCACCTCCGGTCAGTGCAATCTGGTCAATATGCGCTTTTTGCTCTGTGGTTGAGGCGTTCAGGCGATGCAAAGTTAACGATGGCAGACTGATCAAAGAGGGCAGTGAAATATCGTCGTTCATCGTAAAAGTATTCAGTTCAATGCTGGCAAGACTGATGATGTCAGACATATTTGCACTGGCCGGCGAGTACTGGCCTTGTTTAAATTGCAGTCCGGCGAAGCCAGTCAGAACTGTTTTGCGATCGGCTTCAGTAACGGCCGCATTCTGAATGTCGAGAAGGGCAAAAGATGCAGTTTGTGCTGGCCAATCCAGTGCAATGCCATTCATGTCCATACGGCTCATTACAACGGCAAGCGGGTTATCTGTTTTCTGGTGGAGAACCAAGTCTTCCACAATGATTTGGCCCTTACGCAGGGTAAAAGTGACCGTGTCTCCTGCTAATAGTTCGTAGTTACCCTTTATAGTGATGCGGCCATCATCAACAATAATCGGAAGTTCATCTTGCAGATAGCGCCACGGAGTAGTGGCTTTAAGCCCTGAAATAGTCAGTACGCCGGTTGAGCGAACAGGCTGCATGGCGAGAGAGCCCTCCCAGTCCAGTGCTTCCCCTTCGCCAGTTTCTGCATGCAGGTTGTAGTTGCCCTGCTTGTTTGGGCGTGAGCTCAGCTCAGAGAGACTGAGATTCAGGGGTGAAAACACCGTGCTGAACGGAGTGGGCCGTGAGTCATCGTGAACCTCAATCTTCGCGTGGTGAACACTCAGGGTGCCGATGCGCCAGCGGGTTTCACCTGATGGCTCTTCGTCATCAGGTGGTGCAAGCTGCAATAGATTAAGAGTGCCATCCTTGCTCAGGCGTGCATTGATATAGGGCTCCAGCAAGTCCAGTTCGTCCAGACTGGCGCCACGGAGCCAAATGGAGTGCCAAAGCTGAGCATTTACATAGATGCTGCGAGCACCAACCAGCGTCTCTCCGCCAGGCTCGGCCACTTTGAGGTTGTCGATACGAATGGCCAGCATGAGAGGGTTTACCTCAAGCTTGCCAATCGACAACTCCAGTTTCAGTGTGTCACGCACATAGTCTTTTGCCAGTGATGCGATGAAGCCTGGAGCAGCCAAAAGACCGAGCAGGGTATAGACGAGGAGTAGGCAGGACAGAACGAGGCCGTAACGCTTGCGCTTGGGCGTCAGAGAGCGAGCCAGGGTGTCCCTGACGGTGGGAGGAAGCATGTCAGCTCAGAAATTCGGTGATGAAGGCGCGCGTATTCTACCATGCACGCAGGGCAAAGTTAGTCGCAAACTCATTCATAGGGGGGGGAGGAGTAAAAGTGGTGCCCGGGACGGGAATCGAACCCGTACAGCCTTGCGGCCGAGGGATTTTAAGTCCCTTGTGTCTACCAGTTTCACCACCCGGGCATGCCTGACTCGGCAGTAGGCTTCTGGCAATAGGAAAGTGGAGGCTGGGACCGGAATCGAACCGGTGTACGCGGAGTTGCAGTCCGCTGCATAACCATTTTGCTACCCAGCCGGGTACTTACCTGCGAGAGGACGCGAATCATAGCCACGGCCCGAGGGAGCGTCAACCGATTCAGTAGAGTCCTAAGAGTGGTTAGTAATAGATGCCTCGCTCCATCTCAATAATACGGGTATATTTCAAGAAAAAGGCCTGTCTGGCCAGTCACATAAATAATGGTCTTAAAGATCAACCTGAGAGGCGTCAATGCGCTGGTTCAACAACCTTTCCATTCGCGTCAAGGTGCTGAGCATTTCCTTTCTCAGCCTTTTTGGATTTCTCCTGTACCTCGGCATCAACTATTACGCGACCCGTGATGTAGCCGTGCATCTGCAGGCAATTCAGCATACGGATGTGCCTGCGCTTGAGGCCGTTAACTCGTATACCGTTCAGCTAAACGGGCTCAAAGAAAGCTACGCACAAGCCATGACCAAGGCCGATCGGCTTATGCTGGCCAAGGCAGAGAGCAGTGCTGACGTGCTACAGGAGCAGCTATCGCGAGCCCAAGAGGAAGATGGGCGCATGCAGCAGCTGCGGCTGTTGGATGGATTCAGGGAATACAACCGCTATGCGGATTCGCTCGCGCGAGACATCGTCTCTGGTCGATTGACGCCTGACGAGTCTGCTCAACGAATGCAACTAATGGCCCAAATGCAGCGTGATTTCGATGCGCAGATGGAGTCATACAAAGCAGGGGTTTATCAGGGGTTCTCCAAAAAAATTGGCGATGTACGACAGCGCAATGATGATGTCTGGTTGCTCGGGCTGATTCTGGGCACGGTGTTGGCGATTGTGGTGGTCGGGCTGACGCTGTTGATTACCAATAGAATGATCATTATGCCGTTGACCCATGCGGTGGAGGCATCCAATAAAATTGCCGAGGGCGACTGGTCGATCTCTATTGTCACGGCAGCACGCGATGAATTAGGCAATATGCTGCGCTCGATTCAGAAGATGCGTGATCGTCTTAAGTCCCGATTTGATGAAGATCGTCGGGCTGAACGCATTAAAACGGCTGTTACAGAGCTGGCCAATCAGATGCGTGGCGAATTATCCGCGGATGAACTTGCTGAACGCATGCTGAACTATCTGGTACCCGCATTACGGGGCCAAGTTGGTCTGTTTTATCTGCCTGATGGCAAGGACATGGTGCTCAAGGGAAGCTATGCCTTTACCTGGCGCAAGAACCTATCCAATCGTATTCCTATAGGGGAGGGCCTTGTTGGGCAGGCGGCAATAGAGAAAAAGCAGATTGTTTTGACGCGAGTGCCGGATGACTACATTGTCGTTAGTTCTGGTCTTGGTGAAACAACGCCTCGCCATATTGTAGTCACGCCCATTCTGCATGAAGGCGAACTATGCGGCATGCTGGAAATCGGATCTCTTGATGTCCTAGGTACTGAAGAGCTAGAGATTTTGAATTTAAGTGTCGAGCATATTGCGATTGCAGTGAGCTCGGCCATGTCACGCATGAAGCTGTCCGAGATGTTGCAGCAAACGCAGAAGCAGGCTGAACAACTCAAGCGCCAGCAAGATGACATGCAGGAAATCAATGATGACCTTGAAGAGCAGGCGCAAGCACTGTTGACGTCAGAGTTGAAATTACAGGAGCAGCAAGGGGAGCTACGCAAGGCTTATGAAGAGCTAGAAGAGCAAGCGCAAGCATTGAGAGCATCAGAGGAAAGCTTGCAAGCACAGCAGGAAGAGCTGCGTGTGATTAATGAGGAGCTTGAGGCGCAGGCCAAGTTGTTGGCAGATCAGCGCAATGAATTGCTCGATAAAAACGAAGCATTGCATGAGTCCCAGAAGATACTTGAGGAAAGAACTAGCGCACTTGAGATGTCGAGTAAGTACAAGTCGGAGTTTTTGTCGACCATGTCGCATGAGCTGCGGACACCCCTGAACTCTATTCTTATTCTTTCCAATTCGTTGGCAGACAATAAGCATGGAAACCTGAACGATAAGCAGGTGGAAC
>DDBN01000072.1:20892-23543 GCA_002333145.1 Moraxellaceae bacterium UBA2031 | reverse complement strand
ATGGTGTCGGAAATAAGGGGTGTGTTTAGCAGCACTTCAATACAGGCGCGACGGGCTTTGCCATCAGGTGTCGGAATCAACTGCTGTGCCACGATGCCTTTCATATTCAAGGACAGATCCATGTACAGCTGGTGATGACGATCGGCCGGAAAAAAGTGAATGATACGGTCCAGTGCCTGGTTGGCATTATTGGCGTGGAGCGTTGCCAATACCAAGTGACCGGTTTCAGCAAATGCGATTGCAAAGTCCATCACTTCGCGGGTACGGATTTCACCAATCAGGATGACATCCGGAGCTTGCCGCAGCGTGTTCTTCAGCGCTACTTCAAAGCTCTCGGTATCAATTCCCACTTCGCGCTGCGAGACAATGCAGCCATTGTGTTGGTGGATAAACTCGATGGGGTCTTCGATAGTGATAATGTGGCCGCGTGAATTAGCATTGCGGTGGCCAATCATGGACGCGAGGGAAGTGGATTTGCCTGTGCCCGTGCCGCCAACAAAGACGATGATCCCGCGTTTGGTCATCGCGAGCTCTTTGAGAACCTCTGGCAGTTTTAGCTCATCCAGTTTGGGGATGTTGGTTTCGATGCGGCGCAGCACCATGCCAACCAAGTTGCGCTGGTAATAGGCGGAAACGCGGAAACGACCGATGCCACGAGCAGAAATGGCGAAGTTGCATTCCTTTGTTTCGGCAAATTCTTTGCGCTGCTGCTCGGTCATCACGCCGAGCACCACCTCACGGGTCATTTCTGGGCTGAGCGGGGTCTTGGTGATCGGCAGGATCTTTCCGTTCATCTTCACTGACGGAGGCACGCCGGCAGTGATGAACATATCCGAGCCGCCTTTTTGTACCATCAGCTTGAGTAGGTCCTCGAATTCCATGGTGTTGCCTCTGGCGTCAGGTGCCGTATTAAGTTCTGTCAGATAAATATAGTACGTAAACGGCCACGGGGCCGTTTACCGGCACGATTAGAAATTTTCCGGGATCTTGGCCTTCTCACGGGCAACAGCTGGTGTGACCAAGCCTTTTTGCACCAAATTCTTGAGGCACTGATCCAACGTCTGCATGCCCAGTCCGCCACCGGTCTGGATGGCGGAGTACATCTGCGCCACTTTGTTTTCACGGATCAGGTTACGGATAGCCGGGGTGCCGATCATGATTTCGTGGGCAGCAATACGACCGCCCCCGTTTTTCTTCATAAGTGTTTGCGAGATAACGGCCTGCAATGATTCTGAGAGCATGCCGCGCACCATTTCTTTTTCTTCCGCCGGGAACACGTCGATAACACGGTCCATCGTTTTCGCAGCAGAAGTGGTATGCAGCGTACCGAACACCAAGTGACCCGTTTCAGCGGCGGTCAGCGCCAGTCGGATGGTTTCAAGGTCACGCATTTCACCCACAAGGATGATATCGGGATCTTCACGCAGTGCCGAGCGCAGGGCCTCGGAGAAGCCTAGCGTGTCACGATGCACTTCGCGCTGGTTAACCAAGCATTTTTTTGATTCGTGCACGAACTCGATAGGATCTTCAATAGTGAGGATATGTTCGTAACGCGTGTTGTTAATATAGTCGATCATCGCTGCCAGCGTGGTCGACTTGCCGGAGCCGGTAGGGCCGGTGACCAGTACAATGCCGCGGGGTGTTTCTGAGATGGTCTGAAATACCTTGCCCATACCCAGATCTTCCATGGTTAGCACCTTGGAAGGAATAGTACGAAACACGGCGCCAGCGCCACGGTTCTGGTTGAACGCGTTAACGCGGAAACGGGCGACGCCGGGGACTTCAAAAGAAAAGTCGGTTTCGAGGTATTCCTCAAAATCCTTGCGCTGCTTGTCGTTCATGATGTCGTAGACGAGGCGATGGACTTCCTTGTGCTCCATCGGCGGTAGGTTGATGCGGCGTACGTCGCCGTCAACACGAATCATGGGGGGCAGGCCAGCCGAGAGATGTAAATCGGAGGCGCCATTCTTGGCACTAAAGGCAAGCAGTTCGGTAATATCCATGGGTACTCCGGGAGTCTCCGGTTTGCGACAATAATGTTCTTGTGAGGGCTGCCCGCTCCGGGTGGCCATTCAATAGACGGCAAGCGTCTAACTTAACCCTTGGTTCAGTCCCGTTCAAGGAATCCGGATGATAGATATTGCAGTTCGACTAAGCGAAGTGCGCGCACGGATAGCCCGGGCGGAAAATGCAGCCGACCGGCCGCAGGGTAGCGTTGGCTTGCTAGCGGTGAGTAAGCGGCATCCCGCGGCGGCCGTCAGGGCAGCTCATGCCGCGGGACAGAAGGCCTTTGGCGAGAATTATGTCCAAGAAGGGCTTGGTAAAATGGCTGAATTGGCCGATCTGGCGCTGGAGTGGCATTTGATTGGGCCGCTGCAGAGCAACAAGACCCGTGAGGTGGCCGAGCAGTTCGATTGGGTACAATCGGTGGATCGGGAAAAGATTGCCCGGCGGCTGAGCGAGCAGCGCCCTGCCGGGCTACCCCTTCTGCAAGTCTGTCTACAGGTCAATATTGATGATGAGTCAAGCAAGTCGGGCTGTGCTCCGTCGAATCTGCCTGCACTAGTGCGAGCGGTACAAGCCCTGCCTCGCGTTCAGCTTCGAGGCCTGATGTGCATCCCGCGCCCGGGTAACACGGATGCACTGGCGGC
>DDBN01000072.1:0-20775 GCA_002333145.1 Moraxellaceae bacterium UBA2031 | reverse complement strand
TCCGATGCGGTGCCAGCGGCGCTTGAGCCCCACCAGAAGCGAGGCCTGTTTACCTCTGAAGACAATCGCATCATCGTCGAACGCTCCGATGTGCTGGTGCTGGCGGTGAAGCCACAGGTCATGGCGCAGGTACTTATGCCCTTGGCTGACCTGGTTCAGGCGCGTCAGCCCCTTATTATTTCCATTGCTGCCGGGATTCCGGCAGCCAGTATCGAGCGCTGGCTGGGTGGCCCTGTGGCGTTGGTCAGGGCCATGCCCAATACGCCAGCCTTGGTGCAGGCTGGCGCGACAGGCCTCTATGCTAATGGCCAAGTCAGTGCGGAGCAGCGCGCCACGGCTGAAGGGCTGCTAGGTGCAGTTGGTTTGGCGCTATGGGTGGATCACGAAGACTTGATCGATGCGGTGACTGCCGTGTCCGGCTCAGGTCCTGCGTATTTCTTCTATGTCATGGAGGCCATGATTAAGGCAGGTCGAGAGCTTGGTCTGGATGAAAGCACCGCGCGTGCGCTGACGCTACAGACCGCTTTGGGGTCAGCCCAAATGGCGATGGCCGCGGATGTTGGCCCGGATGAATTACGCCGGCGCGTTACTTCGCCGGGAGGCACTACCGAGCGCGCGGTAGCTACTTTTGATGAAGCCGGTCTGCGTGAGATCTTTGGCCAGGCCCTGACGGCTTGCGCTGCCCGTGGTAAAGAACTGGCCATTCAGCTCGGTCAGACGGATTAAGGAAAGCACATGAGCCCTTTGCAGGAAATTACCCGACTGCTGCTGAATACCGGTGTCGATGTCTACATTTTTATATTGTGGATACGTTTTTTATTGCAGGCATTGGGGGCNNAAGCTGCTGCAGATTACGGCGGTCAGCTTGCTAGTCTACGGTCAGCAGCCGCCGGCTCTGTTGCTCGGCTTTGTGGCGCTATTCAATTTTCCCTTTGGTGGAGGCATTACGGGACTCAGTGGCCTGCTGCCTTTGCTGCTGCAGTTCTATCTGTGGGCGATTATTGCGGGTGCCATCCTGTCGTGGGTAGCCCCACAAAGCCCGGCAGTTCAACTGGTATTCCAGGTCACTGAGCCCATACTAGCGCCTTGCCGACGCTTGCTGCCGGCGATGGGAGGCTTTGACCTGTCACCCATCATGGCAATCCTTGGTATTCAGGTGGCTGAGATTCTGCTGCGGCACGGCACGCAGCAGATTGCCATGCTGATCGGGGTATGACGGCAGACAGCAATTCTCCCGTGCGATTCGATGGCGATGATTTGTTAGTGGTGGTGCATGTTCAGCCAGGGGCAAAGCAAAGTGGCTTTGCCGGCGTGCATGGTGATGCGGTGAAGATACGGCTGGCGGCTCCTCCATTGGATGGGCGGGCCAACAAAGCATTGTGCCGGTTTCTGGCGGATGCCTGTGGCGTGGCACCATCGGCAGTGGAGATTGTCAGCGGAGAAAGTGCACGCGCTAAGCGTGTCCGTATCAGGCGGCCGCAAGAGCTGCCGGCTATCCTGCAAAGCTTGATCTGATTTTTTTAGCGCCGGGCTAATTGTTTTCCGGTGCCATATAAAGGAGTACACATGACGGGCATCGACAAGGATCAACTTTCTCGCCAGGTCGAGGCGTTTACGGCTTGGAAGCAAGCCATCGCACGTGAAATTTCCCGCTATCGTGGTTGGCTCAACAATCAGGGGCTGAATAATCGCGAAGTGGATAATCGTTTAGCGAATGCCCTTAAGACCCTTCGGTTTGATCGTATTTTATTGGCCTTTGTCGGCGAGTTTTCACGCGGCAAGTCCGAGCTCATTAATGCCATTCTTGGCAAGCATTATGGTCAGCGCTTACTGCCTACGCGCATCGGCCGTACCACCATGTGCCCGACCGAACTGTTCTATGACTCTTCGGCAACCGGTGCTTATATCAAGCTCCTGCCAATCCAGACTCGTGGGGATAATGTCCCGCTCAGTACCTACAAAGGGCAGCTTGAGCACTGGGTGCATCTCACCATTAACCTTGACGACCCTGCAGCGCTGAAGAAAACCTTTACTGAGGTGTCACAGACGCGCGAGGTCAGTCTCGAAGCGGCCGCTGAGCTGGGTTTTCAGGTTGAGTATCTCGAGCCCTCGTTAGCCAAGCCAGGGCATGTGCATATTCCCGCGTGGCGCCATGCCTTGATCAATATTGATCATCCGCTGCTGCGCCAAGGGTTGGCCATTATCGATACTCCTGGCCTGAATGCCTTGGGGTCAGAGCCCGAGCTAACCTTGTCGTTGCTGCCGGATGCGCAGGCGCTGGTGTTCGTGTTGTCGGCAGATTCAGGGGTGACCGCCAGTGATTTTGCGATCTGGAATAATCACGTCAAAGAGATTGCCCAGCGGCGCGGCGCGGCCGTGTATGCCGTCCTGAATAAGATTGATCTGCTCTGGGATGACGATGATGAGCCAGAAGAGGCGGAAGAGTCCGTTAATCGTCTGGCCCGACTCACCGCCAAGCAACTGCATCTGTCGCCAGATAATGTCCTGCCGCTGTCTGCCAAGCAGGGACTTAAGGCGCGTATGCATAACAATGCCGAGTTACTGGCCCGCAGCCGTCTAGAGACCTTGGAGGGGGCGTTGGCCCGTTCGGTGGTGCAGGCCAAGGAGGCCGCCCTCAAGACCACGCTAGTGCGAGAGCTCACGGACATGGTAGAAGCCAGCCGTCAGGCGGTGCTGGCTCAGCGCGTGCGCCTAGAAGCCGAAGAGCGAGTACAGGCCAGTGGTCAGCGCGATGTAGAGCATGAGTTAGTGTTGCTGACCCGTGCGGCGCAACAGGAGAAGGCCGCCTACAACAAGCGCCTGTTATTCCTGCAACAAAGCCGCAAGCTGCTAGAGCAACAGTTGCCCCGATTAGTGGCAACGTTAGCCCCCGACAAATTAGAGGCACATTTTGCGCGGGCCCGAGAGCAGGCTTCGAGTAATCGTCTGGGGATGGGTGTGCCCAGCGCCGTGACGGGTTTCTTTCAGGGAATGCGCATGGACTTTGGCCTGTTCCGGCAGGAAATGGAGACGACTCAATTGCTGGTACAGAAGCTTTATCAGCGCTATACCCAAGAGACTGGCGCGGCAGCGCCGCCAGTGCCACGCATGGATGCAGGTCAGTTTCTGCGTGAAATGGATGACTTAGAAGCACAGGCGGGTCCGTACAAGAACCGGCTGAGCAGCTTGCTGACCAGCCAGCAAAAAGTATTTGAGCGCTTTTTTGAAACCCTTGCCCGCGAGGCGGCCCGTGTACATGAGCAAGCCCGCAAGGAAGGCGAGCGTTGGAGCAAGCAATCACTGGCACCACTTATTCAGCAGGCGTTGGAATCTCGCAAGCGCCTCGAAGCACAGATGGCAACATTGGAAAAGTTACGAGCCATGGGCAGCAATTCTGGAGAGGGGAGTGAGAGTCCGCTTGAGCAGCGTGAAACGTTGCGTGAGCAACAAACCCTGTTGGAGGATATTCTTGGGCGCATCAAGGATCCGGCGCTAGCCTGAGGGGCAGAGTGAAGCCATGGTGGCGCTCTCTGGTACACTTGGATTTTGAGGAGTCCGATTTTCTACCATGCCTGTAGTCATTCCTGCTGATTCTGTCGGGCTGGTCACGCCGCAGACTATTCATGTCGACACTCCGCTTACGTTAGAGTGCAAGCGTGTGTTGCCGGCATATGATCTCGTCTATGAAACGTATGGCGAGCTCAATNNNCATGGCACTACAGGCCCCGCTTCCATTAATCCAGAGACTGGACAGAACTGGGGTCCTGATTTTCCTCTGGTTACGGTGAAGGATTGGGTTCAGGTACAGGCCCGTCTTGCGGATTATCTAGGGATTAAGCAGTGGGCTGCCGTAGTGGGCGGATCACTGGGGGGCATGCAAGCGTTGCAGTGGTCGGTGGATTATCCCGAGCGCCTTCGTCACGCAGTAGTGATTGCCTGCGCCCCTAAGTTGTCAGCTCAGAATATTGCCTTCAATGAAGTTGCCCGTCAGTCCATTCTTACCGATCCAGACTTTCATGGTGGCCGGTTTTATCAGCATGATACTTACCCTCGCCGCGGCCTGATTTTGGCGCGCATGGTGGGCCATATCACTTATCTGTCCGATGAGGCCATGAAGCAGAAGTTTGGGCGTGATTTGCGCAGCGGACAGTTCATGTACGGCTTTGATGTTGAGTTTCAAGTGGAGTCTTATTTGCGGCATCAGGGCGAAACTTTTTCGCGTAACTTTGATGCTAATACCTACTTGTTGATGACCAAGGTGCTGGATTATTTCGATCCAGCGCGCGAATACGAACACGATTTAGCAAAAACATTGGCGCGGGCGCAGTGCAAGTTTCTAGTGGTGTCATTCACCACCGATTGGCGTTTCTCGCCGGCGCGTTCGCGCGAGATTGTCGACGCACTTATTCATGAGGGCAAAGACGTGAGTTATGCCGATATTGATGCGCCACAAGGGCATGACTCGTTTCTGTTGTCGATTCCACGTTACGTTGATGTCTTTAGTTCCTACATGAAGCGTATCCCCGTAGGAGGTCATTGTGCGTCTTGATCTGGCCTTGGCTGAGAAGTGGGTCACTCCAGCATCCCGAGTGCTTGATCTGGGGTGCGGCGATGGTGAATTATTGGCGCACTTACGGGATAGCTTTGCCGTGCGGGGTTATGGCATCGAGATCGATGCGGATCGCATTACGGCCTGTATTGCCCGCAGCATCAACGTAGTCGAGCAAAATCTGAATGTCGGCCTTGGTAATTTCCGTGATGCCAGTTTCGATACCGTGATCATGACGCAAGCATTGCAGGCCGTTGAAAAGCCAGATGTACTGCTGGACGATATGTTGCGAGTCGGGCGTGAAGCTATTATTACCTTTCCGAATTTTGCGTATTGGAAAACACGTTTTTATCTCACGCTCAAAGGGATGATGCCGGTATCAGAGGCGCTGCCCTATACGTGGTACAACACGCCTAATATTCATCTCTGTACTTTTCATGACTTCGATTCGCTGTGTCGTGAAAAAGGGATCCGGGTATTGGACCGTATTGCTGTAGATGGTGGGCAGCAGGGCAGTCGGCTGGCGCGGTTGTTCCCTAATCTATTTGGCGAAGTTGCCATCTATCGTTTGACGCGCTGACCGGTTCGGAGCCTTTCATGCAGAAAATTGTTCTTGCTACCGGCAACGCCGGCAAGCTGAAAGAGTTGCGCACGTTACTAGCAGATCAGCCATTCGAGATTCTGTCGCAGAAAGATCTGGACGTTTCAGATGCAGATGAAACGGGACTGAGCTTTATCGAGAATGCCATCCTGAAGGCACGACATGCTGCACGTCTTACCGGCTTGCCAGCATTGGCCGACGACTCTGGTTTGTGTGTGGATGCGTTGGGCGGTGCCCCCGGTATTTATTCCGCACGCTATGCCGGCATGGGTGTGACAGATGCCGACAATAATCGCAAACTGCTGGAGACGCTGCGACCATATCGTGGTGCATTACCGCTGGCCGCGCGCTTTGTGTGTGTGCTGGCGTTGGTGCGCCATGCCGATGACCCACTGCCACTAATCTGTCAGGGTGAGTGGGAAGGCGAGATTCTTGATGCGCCACAAGGTGATCAGGGTTTTGGTTACGATCCACTTTTCTGGGTACCGTCTGATGGTATGAGCAGTGCCGAGTTGCCACGTGAGCGCAAGAATATGCTCAGTCATCGTGGTCAGGCACTGGTGCAACTTAAGGGCCGTATTGCGGAAATTTTCCCCTAGCGGAGTCGTTATATGGCGTTCAGAATGGCTCTCCATTCGGCGGCAGAGACGGGCATTACCGACAATCGCGAACCCTTTTGCACCAACACTAGTCCCTCTAGAGCCGACATGCCTTTCAGTTCGACGAGCGGGATCACGCGTGAAAACTTTTCAGTGAAGCGAACATCCACACTGTCCCAGCGCGGCGAGTCGGCAGGAGACTTCGGGTCAAAATAAGGGCTTTGCGGATTGAATTGGGTTGGGTCCGGATAGGCGGCACGTACAATAGTCATCCGACCGACGATGCCCGGTTCCGCACAACTTGAATGGTAGAATAATGCGTCGTCGCCTATTTGCATGGCCCGTAGGAAGTTACGCGCCTGATAGTTGCGCACGCCGTCCCACAGAGCAGTGCCCCTTGCCTGTAGATCGTCGATGGAAAATACCGACGGTTCTGATTTCAACAGCCAGGTCGCCATGGCATCCTCTTTTATTAGCCTAAATTAAATACTGACGCTTCCATGATCGCATTGCCCCCACTCGCGCTCTACATTCACGTACCTTGGTGTGTGCGCAAATGCCCTTATTGCGACTTTAATTCGCATCAGGCTGTTGGCGACTTGCCAGTGGCAGCGTATGTGCAGGCGCTGCTCGCCAACGCCGCGCAGCAAGTAGAGCGCGCGCAGAGCAGGACAATCGACACGATATTCATTGGTGGCGGCACGCCGTCACTTTTGCCTGCTTCAGCCTATGCCACATTGTTTGATGGGCTGCAGCAGTTGTACCGTTTTGCCGATGATATCGAGATTACGCTGGAGGCCAATCCAGGCACAGTGGAACAAGATAAGTTCCGTGCTTACCGTGAACTGGGAATTAACCGTCTTTCTATCGGTATTCAGAGTTTTTCGCCAGAAAAATTGCAGGCGCTCGGTCGTATTCATGGCCGAGATGAAGCATTAAGGGCCGCAGAGGCGGCACGTGTCTCCGGTTTCGACAACTTTAATCTGGATCTGATGCACGGCTTGCCGAATCAGTCACTTGAAGAGGCGATGGCGGATATCGAGCAAGCCATTGCACTTGGGCCAACGCACCTTTCCTGGTATCAGCTCACCATTGAGCCCAATACGGTTTTTTATCGCGATCCTCCGGCGCTGCCAGAAGATGAAATTCTGTGGGATATTCAGGAGGCAGGGCAAGAGCGTTTGGCCGCCGCGGGTTTTGCACAATACGAAGTATCCGCCTACGCACAGATTGGCAGGCAGTGTCGACACAACCGCAACTACTGGGAGTTCGGCGACTACCTTGCCATTGGTGCGGGTGCTCACGGCAAACTGACGGACGTAAACGGTGTGTTTCGTTTTAATCAGACACGTTTGCCCAAGGATTTTCTGGCCGCCATCGACGGCGGAGAATTTACTGCACAGTCCGGTTATGTGCGAGACGAAGAGCTGGCCTTCGAGTTCATGCTTAATGCACTGCGCTTAAAAGAGGGCGTGGATGCAGCATTGTTTGAGTCTCGTACCAGATTACCGTATGCAAAAATCGAGACGGTAGTGGAAGGCTTGCGAACACGCGGATTGCTTGTTCAAGAAAAAAGCCGGCTGGCCTGCACGCCAACCGGCTTTAATTATCTCAATACGGTGCTGCAGGAATTTCTTGCCGACTAGGCTGTAGCTAGGTGTCAGTTATATCTTGCGGTACATCAAATCCCATACGCCATGGCCGGCACGATGCCCGCGTGCTTCAAATTTGGTGAGTGGGCGAAAATCCGGGCGCGGATGATAATTGCCTTTGCCGGCAATATTTTCATAGCCTGGTGCGGTTTCCATGTGCTCCAGCATCCACTCGGCATAGTTCTGCCAATCGGTGGCCATGTGAAAAATCCCGCCAGTTTTTAGTTTGCGCCGAATCAGTTCAGCGTTGGCGTGATTCACAAAGCGGCGCTTGTAGTGCCGTGCTTTCTGCCATGGGTCTGGAAAGTAGAGCTGAAAGGTGTCGATGGAGCTATCGGAAAAGCGCAACTCCAGTAGCTCTAGCGCATCTTCATCCAGAATGCGCACATTCGTTATATTTTGCGTGCCAAGCTCAAAGCAGAGTTGAGCAATACCCGGTTCGTGAATTTCAATGCCAATAAAATCACGTTCTGGTGCCGCCATGGCCATTTCTGCCAGTGTGTAGCCCATGCCAAAGCCGACTTCCACCGTCAGCGGTGCATCGCGACCGAATATGTTTGCGGCGATAAATGGTTCGCGCGAGCGCGGTAGCAACAGGGTTGGTGCAAACTCAGCCATGCCTTGCTTTTGCGAGGCAGTGAATGGCGAAGAGCGGCGCATAAAGGTCTGAATGCGGCGCATCACCTTTTCACCAGCGGAGGAGGTTGATTCGGGCGTCGGCAGAGTATCGGTCACGGTGGCGTCCGGCAAAAAATAAAAGGGAGAGCCGCGCCGTTAGCCGACGCGACGTGTCATTACTTCAGAAAAATTTGCCAGTGATAGGGCTGGAGGCCGACCCAAATATTTTACGCTCCATGCGTCCGGCCAGAAATGCTTCTCGCCCGGCTTCAATGGCTTTTTTCATGGCGGAAGCCATGAGTATTGGGTTGCCCGCTTTGGCGATGGCGGTATTCATCAAGATGGCCTCACAGCCCAACTCCATGGCGTAGGCGGCATCAGAGGCGGTACCAACCCCCGCATCCACCAACACGGGCACCTTGGCTTGATCAATGATGATACGCAGGTTGTACGGGTTAACGATGCCGAGGCCCGAGCCAATCAGTGAGCCCAGTGGCATTACGGCTACACAGCCGATCTCTTCTAGGCGTTTGGCAATGATGGGGTCATCGGAGGTATACACCATTACATCAAAACCATCTTTCACCAGCACTTCGGCGGCTTTTAAGGTTTCAACCACGTTTGGATAAAGCGTGTGATCGTTGGCTAGCACTTCCAGTTTCACCAACTGGTGGCCGTTGAGCAGTTCGCGCGCGAGGCGACAGGTGCGTACGGCATCTTCGGCGGTGTGACAGCCGGCGGTGTTCGGCAGGATGGTGTATTTTTCCGGCGAAAGTATATCCAGCAAATTAGGCTCGCCGGGGTTTTGACCGATGTTGGTGCGGCGAATCGCCACGGTGACGATCTCTGCGCCAGAGGCTTCGATAGCCGCGCGCGTCTCATCGAAGTCTTTGTACTTGCCGGTGCCAACCAGCAAGCGGGAGGAGTAAGTTTTGCCGGCAAGGGTTAGGAGATCAGTCATGTTCATTCACTTGTGTACGTGAGAGGTTTGGCCGGATAGCGCAGAAACGTTGTCGTTAATTAGCCGCCACCGATGGCGTGGACGATCTCCACGCGGTCATTTTCTTTGAGTGCGATACTGTCATGCTGACTGCGCGGAGCAATCTCGCCGTTCAGCTCCACGGCAATACGCTTACCGCTTAATTCCAGCGTCGTAATGAGGGCAGCCAGTGTCGTGCCATCGGCGCAGTCATGATTATCGCCATTCAAATGGATCTGCATATCATGCTCCCAGCTTGAGGGTTGCCCACGTCAGCATGGCCCAGCCGATGATCATCAGCAGGCCACCGATGGGAGTGATGGCGCCGAACCAGCGCGGTGCCCCCAGCGTCATCGCATACAGCGTGCCACAAAAAATTACGATGCCTGCTTGGAGCAACCAACCGGCAGGGCGAACGCCGGATAGAGTGGGTTGGTTGAGCAGCAACAGGCCGATACCAAACAGGCCTAGGGCATGCCAAAAGTGGTACTGCACGGCGGTATGCCACCAAGCCATTTGCTCGGGCGTAGCACGCGCTTTTAGGCCATGGGCGCCAAAGGCTCCCAGAGTGACGGCCAGCAGCAGGTTTAGGCTGGCGATGGAGATAAAATTAGGCATCACGTGCGTCCGCTCCCTTGCTTCGGGAAGGCTGGTGAACAGCAATAAAAAACGCCGCGTTGGGCGCGGCGTTAGTGTAACGGTCTCTGCAGGACAAGTCAGGCCGTCAATGACGCCTTAATCTTCTGCATGGCATTCTTTTCCAGCTGCCGGATACGCTCAGCCGATACGCCGTATTCTGCGGCCAGTTCGTGCAGAGTGGCCTTGTCCTCGGCCAACCAGCGCCGAGACAAAATAGCCTGACTGCGCGCATCCAGTTTACCCATGGCAGCTTGCAGGCGTTCAGTAGAGTCAGCTTCCCAGTCGGCCTCTTCAAGCTGCACAGCGGGGTCATAGCGGTTATCTTCCAGATAGTAGGCCGGCGCTTGGCCGATACGATCCTCATCTTCATCCGGAGCCGCATCGAAGGAGGCATCAAAGGCATAGAGCCGGCCTTCCATCTCGATGACCTGCTCTGGCGTCACATTCAAATCAATGGCAATGCGCTCAGCCTCGGCCGCACTCAAGCTGGCAGAGCCCTTCTTTTTGCTGCGCAGATTGAAGAATAGTTTGCGCTGCGCTTTGGTAGTAGCGACTTTGACGATGCGCCAGTTACGAATGACGTATTCGTGAATCTCTGACTTGATCCAATGCACTGCAAAGGACACCAAGCGCACGCCCATGTCGGGATCAAAGCGCTTTACTGCCTTCATCAGGCCGACATTACCTTCCTGAATCAGGTCACCTTGCGGCAGACCATAGCCGGCATAACTTTTGGCAATGTGCACGACAAAACGCAGGTGCGACAGCACTAGTTGGCGGGCGGCATCCACATCCTCGTCGTTGACATAGCGTTCAGCCAAGACGCGTTCTTCCTCTGCCGTCAGCAAAGGAATGCTGTGGATGGAGGTCATGTAGGCGCCGAGGTTGGCCCCGGGCACCGACATGGCAAGCGGCATTACGGCTTTGCGGGTCGACATCTTTGGGGATACTCCATGATGGTTCTTCATTTGTTTATATTAGCACTCCCGTCACAGGAGTGCTAAAGGCCGGACGATGGTGGATCTGATGGCGTTTTGTAACGTCGCCCCGGATTAGCGGGGCATGGAGCGCAGCAGTTGCGTGACTGCAAGCCAAGCACCAGCAAGCCCTAACAGGGCGCTACCCAGCACGAGAACGATAATGGTGCCGATGCCGGGGCCTTGCAGGGCAAATGAGCTCTGATAGAGGCTGGCCAGCGTTTCTGCTGGCACGTGCAGCCACCAGAACACTAATGTCACTACGCCGGTTGCCAGTATGCCGCCAGCAAGGCCGGTCCATAGGCCGTTGTACAGAAACGGTCGACGTATAAAGGAGTTAGTGGCACCCAGCAGGCTCAGTACTTTCACCTCGTCACGGCGCGATTCAAAGCCCAAACGGATGGTATTGCCCACTACCAGTAACACGGTTGCTCCCAATGCGAGTGCTAAGGCCAGTAGCAGGCGCTCGCCCAGTTCCAGCAAGACATTAAGGCGCTGTACCCAAGCAAGGTCGATATCGGCCCCTTCTACCTCAGGCACGGCAGCGAGTGCGTCACGCAGCCCACTGACGGCTTTGGTGCCGGTATCGCTGGGCCAGACCACAATCACCGGCGGCAACGGATTTTCGTTAAGCAGGTTCAGTGTTTCGCCATAGCCTGACAGGGTACGGAACTCTTCCAGGGCTTGTGCCGGCGTGATCATCTTGGCGCGGGCAATATCCCGGCGAGCTTCAAGTCGCGTAAACAATTCCTGCTGTGCGGGCAGGGGAAGGTCCTGTCGCAGGTACAGTGAAATTTGTGCCTGACCATCCCAGCGTGCAACCAGATGACGGGCATTGTCGAGCAGCAACGAGAAGCTGGCGGGCAGCGCCAGCGCCAATGCGACTACCAGCATGGTCATGGTGGTGGCGACGGGCGCTGCCAGCAATCGTTTCAAGCTGGCACGGGACTCGCGGGAATGGTGGGCACGCCAGTGGGCGAACATAGTAGAGGCATTCTGCCGTGGCTTTTGGGCGCCGGTACTCATGACGATCCCTCCATCAGGTGACTGTCACGCACCAGCTGGCCATCGTGCAGGGAGAGCAGGCGGTGGCGATAACGGGCAATCAAGGGCAGGTCGTGGGTGGCGATAAGAATACTCACGCCCACAGAGGACAGTTCTTCAAAAATGTTCATCACACTGGCAGCCAAATCCGGGTCAAGGTTGCCGGTAGGCTCATCCGCGAGCAGCAGTTGTGGCTTGCTGACCACGGCACGGGCGATACCGACGCGCTGTTGTTCACCGCCGGACAGGGTCACGGGGGATGCGTTGGCGCGATGGGCCAGGCCGACCAGATCCAGCGCCGCATGAACGCGACGAGGAATCTCGCGAACATCTAGGCCATTAATAATCAGGGGCAGGGCAACGTTGTCGAAAACGCTGCGGTCGTCGAGCAGGTTATGGTCCTGAAACACCATACCAATCTGACGTCGGGCAAGGGCAATGCCGTGACCTTTAATGTTGGCGTAATCATAGCCGTTCACCTCAACGCGACCTTTGCTGGCGCGTTCGGTGAGCAGGATCAGTTTAAGCAGGGTGGATTTGCCTGCACCGGAGTGGCCGGTAAGAAAAGCCATTTCGCCCGTGCCCAGCGTGAAGTTCACATTTTTCAGTGCTTCATGCCCGGAGGGATAGGTCTTGCTGACGTTGTCGAAAACAATCATACGGACTTAATGCTCATTAAAATCAGTGCTCGTCATCAAACAGGGCCGACACAAAATCCTTGGCCTCGAAAGGGCGCAGATCGTCGATTTTTTCACCCACACCGATGTAGCGAATAGGGACGTTGGTACGACTAGCAATATTGAACAGCACACCACCCTTTGCCGTCCCGTCGAGTTTCGTAACCGTGAGACCGGTCAGGCCTACAGCCTGATGGAACTCCTGAACCTGCGACAGGGCGTTCTGGCCCGTTCCAGCATCCACCACCAGCATGGTTTCATGGGGAGCGGAGGGATCTATTTTTTGCATAACGCGGAAGATTTTTTTCAGTTCTTCCATCAAGTTAGTCTTGGTATGCAGACGGCCCGCGGTATCGGCAATCAGCACATCAATGCCTTTGGCCCTGGCGCTGGTCAGCGCGTCAAAAATTACTGAGGCAGAGTCGGAGCCTGAGCCCTGAGCCACCACAGGTACGTTGTTGCGCTCACCCCAGATGGTCAGTTGCTCTACGGCAGCGGCACGGAAAGTGTCTCCCGCTGCCAGCATTACGCTCTTGCCTTCGCGCTGGAAACGTTTGGCCAGTTTGCCGATGGTGGTGGTCTTGCCGACGCCATTAACACCCACCATCAGAATCACAAATGGTTTTTTGCTGCTATCGATCACCAGCGGAGCAACATGCGGAGACAGCAGGTCGGTCAGTTCACTTTGCAGTGCCTTGTATAGGGCAGTGGAGTGCGTGAGCTCATTGCGCGAGACGCGCTCGGTCAGCTTATCAATGATACGGCGAGTGGCATCGACGCCAATATCAGCCACCAGCATTTGGGTTTCAATATCTTCGAGCAGTTCGTCATCGATCTCTTTACCGCCAATAAGCAGCGTGGCCATGCCATTGCTGAATGACGACCGGGTGCGAGACAGGCCTACCTTCATGCGCTCCATGAAGCTGCCGCCAGTATCGCTGGTTTCAGCAACGGTATTACTAGTGGGCAGCGGCACCGCAGGAGTGCTGGTCGTTTCGATAGGTGTATTGACTGCCGTCTCAGCGGGAGGTGTGGGAGTAGCAGCTGTTGAGGCGGGCTCGACCGGATTCGCCGGAGTGTCCGGTTTACGGCCAAACCAGCTTTTCATGACAGCGCCCAGCGATTTATCGCCGGTATTTTCGGGGTTGTTCGAATCAGACATGAATGCAACAAACTCAAGCCAGGCTGCGCTGCAGCCCGTTAGCGGGATGGGCTATGCTACCAGCCTCGACGGATGACGGCTAACGTCCTCTGTATCAGTATTTATTACAGTCTTTTGCGGGATTCTCATGTCGCCACGTTTTCTCTGCCGACTGCTACCGGCCCTGATGCTCCTGCCGTGCCTGACGTTGGCGGCTCCTCCTGTCACGACGGAGTACCGCCTCGACAACGGCCTCAAGGTGCTGGTGCGTGAAGATCATCGCTCGCCGATAGTGGTGGCTCAGGTCTGGTATCGCGTTGGTGCCAGCTATGAGCCACTAGGCCTTACGGGGATGTCACATGCGCTGGAGCACATGATGTTCAAGGGTACGATAAAGGTGCCGGATGGCGAATTCTCGCGCATCGTCTCCCTGTATGGCGGTGAGGACAACGCGTTCACCACCGATGATTACACGGCCTACTACCAAGTTTACACCGCCGACAAGTTGGCTCTGGCACTAGAGCTGGAGGCGGATCGTATGCAAAACGTCGTGTTCAAGCCGGAAGAAGTTGCGCAAGAGTTGCGGGTGGTAATGGAAGAGCGGCGCCAGCGTACCGACGACAACCCCCAAGCCTTGGCACTGGAACGTTTTCATACGTTAGCGTGGCCGACCATCGCCAGTCGCCAGCCCACAGTAGGCTGGATGCGCGATCTGGAGGCCCTGACGTTAGAGGATCTCAAACACTGGTACGAGACGTGGTATGCCCCCAATAATGCCACGCTGGTGGTGGTGGGTGATGTGGACCCCGGCCAGGTAAAAGCATTGGCCGAGCGCTATTTCGGCAGCCTTCCGGCCCGCACTTTGCCCTTGGTCAGGGCTCCGCGCGAACTGGACAAGCCAGGCGAGCGTCAGATGACCTTGCGCTTGCCGGGTAAAGTGCCAGCCCTGTATGTCGGATTCAATGTGCCTTCTCGCCATACGGCGGGTCCGGGTGAGGCAGAGGCGCTGCATATGCTCGCCGGGGTGCTTGATGGCGGCTTTAGTGCGCGTCTCGAGACCCGTCTGGTGCGTGAGCAGCGTGTGGCGGCGGCGGTCAGTTCGGCATACGACCCTTTTGCCCGTGGCGATACGCTGTTTGTCGTGACCGCCATTCCTGCGCCGGGTAAGACGCTGGATGAGTTACAGCAGGCGGTTCTGGCGGAGGTAGAAAACCTAAAAACAGAAGCGGTAACCCAGCCCGAATTACAACGCGTCTATGCAGGCTTACTGGCAGAAGATGTCTTTTCACGTGACTCGGTGCGCGAACAGGCCAGTAGCATGGGACGATTGGAGAGCGTAGGCAGCTCATGGCGCTTGCTAGAAGAGTGGCCACAAGCATTACGCGCCATTACCCCCGAAGCAGTACAGCAGGCAGCCGTTCATTGGTTGGTGCCAGCACAAAGGGCATTACTGCGGTTGGAGACTGCGGATCTGAAAACGGAGGCGCTGCAATGAGTCGTTTAATGTGGGGCATGGTGATGGCGGCCACACTAACCGCGCCACTTGCTCAGGCATATAAGGCCAATGGAGGTAGCCCGACGGGGCCGATAACGGCGCTTGAGCGACTCGACAGCCCCAAGACGCTCTCAACAACTCCTGCAACGCGCCGTCATTTCGCCATCGAAACGTGGACAACCACTAATGGTGCACGTGTGCTGTTTGTGCAAGCTGAAGAACTCCCCTTGCTGGATATTCGCTTGGTATTTGATGCGGGTGCTGCCCGAGATGGCGAGATGGGCGGCTTGGCGTCTACCGTCAGTCGTATGTTAGATGAAGGCACAACTCAACGGGATACAACTGCCATTGCGGCCGCATTCGAGCAAGTAGGCGCGAGTTTTGGGGCGTCTTCCTATCGCGATATGGCCGTAGCTGAGCTGAGGGTGCTGAGTGATCCAGCTTTTCTTGCCCCTGCGCTGGACGTGTTCCGTGATGTGATCGCCCATCCGGTATTTCCTGCCGACGCATTTGCACGCACTCAGCAGGGCAGTGAGGTGGGGCAGCGGCAACAGGATCAGTCTCCTGCTGCGCTGGCCAGCCGTATTTTTTATCAGGAGCTCTACAAGGGCCACCCCTATGCTCATCCACCGTCCGGGTCTCGCGCCACGCTATCAAAGCTGACCCGTGAGGATTTGGTACAGTTTCATCAGCGCTTTTACGTGGCCCGTAACCTGACCATTGCGCTGGTAGGGAGCGTGGATCGGGAGCAGGCTGAGCAGGTGGCAGAAGCCGTCAGTAACGCCTTGCCCGCCGGTGAGCCGGCACCAGCACTGTCTGCGGCTCCGCGTCTGAAAAAAGCCCGTTACCTTCATCATGAGTTCCCTTCGCAACAGACCCATATTCTGCTCGGCGCAGCGGGTGTGCGCCGTGGTGATCCAGACTATTACGCACTGCAAGTCGGCAATGAGATTCTGGGAGGCGGAGGTTTTACCTCTCGGCTGATGCAAGAGGTTCGTCAAAAGCGAGGGCTTACTTACGGCGTTTACTCTGGTTTTACAGCCATGCGCGCAGAAGGCCCATTCATGATTAGCCTATCGACCCGATCCGATCAGAGCCAAGAGGCGCTACGGTTGACCCGACAGATACTGGCCGACTTTGTGAAAAATGGGCCAGATGCAGCATCCGTGCAAGAAGCGAAAGCCAGCCTTGTGCAAGGCTTTCCCATGAGTGCCGCCAGCAACGCCAGCATCGTCGGTTATCTGGGTGCGATCGGTTTCTATGACCTGCCGCTGGATTACCTTGATCAGTACCTAGGGCGTATTGAAGCGGTGACGGTTGAGGACATCCGTGCGGCATTTCGCAAGCATGTCCAGCCGGACCGCCTGCTGGCTGTAACGGTAGGCAAGTTAGCGCCATGAGCCGGCCAGGCAGCAGCAATACGCTGCGGATTGTTGGCGGGCGCTGGCGCAGCCGCAGACTCCGGTTTATTGATGCCGACGGTCTGCGGCCAACACCGGATCGCGTACGCGAAACACTGTTTAACTGGCTGCAGTTTGAGATCCCCGGCGCACATTGCCTCGATGCCTTTGCCGGCAGTGGGGCGCTGGGTTTTGAGGCGTTATCTCGGGGTGCGGCGACGGCGGTCATGATTGAGCGTGAACGATTACAGCATCAGGCATTGTTGGCGGCCGCTGCTGAGTTGGGTGCAGACGGTGCCCGTATTTTGCTAGGGTATGCGGATAGCCTGCTGGCGAAAGCCGGAGACTGGCGGCCCGTTGCTGGTTTTGATGTCGTGTTTCTTGACCCGCCCTACAACAAAGGACTGGTACAGAAGACCGTACAGCAGTTGCTGGAATTAGGCCTGCTACGCACAGAGGCGTTGCTCTACATTGAATCCGAACTGGATTGGGAGGCATTGTCACTGCCCGTGAGTATCCAGCAGCTCAAATCAACCCGCGCAGGGTCGGTCAATGCCTTTCTTGCGCGGTATCGGCCAGAGGTAGCAGAGTGAGCTCACCATTCCCGCAAGGAATGTTTGAAAGTGCCTTTAGGCCGGCTTGGTGGTTACGTAACCCTCATGCCCAGACGCTCTTTTCTTCCTTCTTCCGGAAGCCTCCATCTTTAGCGCGTGAGCGCGAAGAACTGCTCCTGCCAGATGGCGACTTCCTCGATCTCGACTGGCACGGCCCTGTAGGGTGGTCGGGTGCTACTCCGCTGGTGTTGGTGGTGCATGGCTTATCCGGCTCAAGTGACTCGCACTATGTGCTGGGGCTGCAGGCCGCATTGGCTAAACAGGGTTGGGCCAGTGTGGCCATGAACTGCCGCGGAGCAAGCCGCCCCAATAACCGTCCCCGCGCCTACCATGCGGGTGCTAGCGACGACATTCTGGCGGTACTGCAGCACATGGTCGCACGCTACCCGCAAACACCACGGGCGCTGGTAGGGTATTCGCTGGGCGGCAGCATGACGCTGACCCTGATGGGGCAACAACAGCATGAGGCCCCAGTATTTGCCGCGGTTGCTGTATCAGTGCCCCTGCAGTTAGAGCTCTGTGCAGATCGCATGGATAGCGGCTTTTCTAGGGTATACCGACAGCACTTTATGGAGACGCTCGTAGCGCACTGGCGTGACAAGGCCGTGCATTTAGAGCAACTAGGAGACAGTGAGTCTGCAGAGAAGGTTCTTGGTCAGTTGGCACGAGGGCCGTTCCAGTCATTCTGGCAGTATGACAACGAGTTGGTGGCGCCACTGCACGGTTATCAGGATGTGCATGACTACTACCATCGCGCCAGCCCGCGCCAGTTCTTATCCAGCATCACGCGCCCAACACTGGTGATTCAGTCCGCTGATGACCCTTTCATGACGCCGGAGGTATTGCCGGGTATTCAAGAGTTGTCGTCGGCAGTGCATTTCGAGCTATGCCAAAGAGGCGGTCATGTGGGGTTTATCGAGGGAGGAACGCCCCGCGCACCAGCCTACTATCTGGAAAGCCGTATTCCTGATTTTCTTACTCATCAGTGGCAGGCTATTCAAGGCCGAGGTGAGTTGCTAGGATAGGGGGGAAAATGCCCCGCAAGACATGGGGATACAACGAACTTCTCATCACAAACGGGAACTGCAATGAAACGACTTGCTCTCGCCATAGTTGTGGCGGCCATTTCCGCGCCGTCTTTTGCTGATACATACGCCGCCGAACGTCCTTATATTGGAATTGATTACCAGATTGGTACTTTTGAGCAGAAGAGCGGTGCCTCTGCAGAGCCGACAGCAATTCGTTTGCGCGGTGGCACTGAGTTGGCGCCCATGCTGGCGGTTGAAGCACATGCCGCAATTGGTGCGGATAGTGATACGTTAAGGGTGGCTGGGCCGACGAGCTATGAGGTTGAGTTGAATGCTCTGTATGCGGTTTTTGTTCGGCCACAGATTAACCTAGGTGATGTCGTCTCTATTTATGGTTTGCTCGGGTATACCTATGCAGACATGAAGGCAACTTCCAGTACTCCTAGCAACCCACTTACACCATCCACCAGCGGCTTTCAGAAGAAAGCATCTTTCGGTGGTGGTGCTGATCTGAAGATCTCTAAAAATATCCGTGTAGGCGCAGACTATGTTGAATACATTGATGGCTACAAGGCTGTCAGTGCAGGTATCAGAATCTCGCTTTAAGCCTACTCGTTAAACACAAAAAGCCCGGCTATGTGCCGGGCTTTTTGTTGTTTTCCAGATGGCGTATTAGTCCAGAAATAAAAAGGCCGCCCGGAAGGCGGCCTTCTTATTGATGAGCGATCAATCAACTAATAGACAGTCAGTCCCACGGCCAAAGGGGCTGCCAACTGCCGATGGATTGGAGTAAGAGCGACCAGGAGGACTTTGTACGGTCTTTGCGTCCTCGGCAGAGATTGGCGGTACAAAGGTGGCTGTATTAACAGACTCAGTTCCAGAAACGATACGACTGGCCTTAAGTTCTACTTCAAGCCAGTTGCCGAATTGCTGTGGGTAGCGCACTTCGAAGTTAGCAAAGCCATTTTCGTTGGTTGTCACGGTTCCGGCAGATACTGTGATGACATTGCCTGGCCAGAGAATGCCATCAGCATTGTCATCTGGAGCAGTTGCAGAGCCATCATTTTCATTGCTGTCCAGCTTGCCATTCCGGTTGGCATCTTCATTAATGCATTCGGCGGTAGCGACCGGGATCCACGACTCGCCAATTAATGGCAGTACATAGTTTCCTTTAAAGTAACTCACCGGAGTGATGGACAAGGTAACTGAAGTGTTCGCAATAGGCTGNNACTTCACGGATCGTGTTGCCAGTACCGAGGGTGATAAAGGTTGCTTCGCCACCTACGGTCAGTTGTGCAGTGCTGGACAGTGCAGGGGTAGTAGTAGCCGCACGTATTGTGACGCCATTAGTACTGCCTGAAGTAGGACCGGCGGTATAGATCACCGTAGCGGTACCATCAGACTTCGATACAGCCGTCGCAGTTGCAAGGCTGCCATTGGAGTCATCAAACGGCAGAGAGAAGTTTACAGTTTGATTTTTGACGGGGTTGTTCAGCGCATCACGTAGGGTTGCAGTGACGGATGTCTGCTGACCAGGGGCCAGCACATTGCGCGCTACTTGTGTGGTAATGGCTGTAGGCGCGGTAGCAATAAACTCAACCGTACGAGATATCTGCAGGCCGGTTGCTGTTCTGGCCTCGATCGTGGCTTGGCCGGCGGATGCAGAGTTGATTGTGATTGAGGCATTGCCAGCAGCGTTGGTTGCCTGTGTGCTAGCAGATAGAGTGCCGCGTGTGCTGCTAAACGTAATCAATTGGCCATTCTGCGCCACGCCATTTTCTTTCCAGTTAACGGTAATGGTGCGTGCGCCATTGATTGCCAGCTCGGTGTTGATGGCGGGCACAGTGAACTCAAAGCGGGTGCCAGTTACAGCCAAAGTAATATTTCCAGAAGCGCCAAGGGAGGTTGATGTCGCTGTAATAGTTTCATTGCTACCTGCGGCAACCGCGACGGCCACAGTTGTGGATGCCTTACCTTGCGCATCAGTAGTGGCACTGGCTGACGGTGTGAAGGCGTTGCTGTTGGCAGAGCTGAACGTCAGTGCTTTATTCGGAATCGGATTGCCATTGCCATCAAGCAGGGTAGCAGTCATCTTAGATGAAGAGCCCAGTGTAATATTGGTTCCCTGCTCACTGCTTAACGTAACGGTAGTGCCATACACCGTGATAGTGGCTCGGCCTTCGATAGCGTTTGTTGACCCGCCGCCGCCGGTGGTGGTGGCCACAATATCGACGGTACGGTTACTGAAGTCGAGGGTGCCGGGAGTGTAGGTAGCAGTTGCTGTGCCGGTTGCGTCAGTTGTTGCGCTAACAACCTGCAGGTCGCCGGTGCCGGTACGGGTAAAGGTCACGATACGGTTAGGAACAAATGCACCGTTGGAGTCAGTTACCTTGGCGGTCACTGTTACGCTGTCGCCAACACCCGACTTAACTTGTACTTTGTCCAAGAAGAGAATGACCTGATCACCGCTAGTAATGGTGTAAGTCAGGCTGCGAGTAGCAATATTATTTTCGGGGTCGCTGAAAGACACCATGATAGTGCCGCTGCCGGCTGTCGCGGCGGTGCCACTCAGAGTAACGGAGGCAGCACCTGCCGCATCGGTTGTGGCAGAGTTGCTGGACAGAGAGCCTGCACCACTACGCGCAAAGGCGATATTGGCACCAACCACTGGAATTCCTGTAGGCGAGAGCAGGGTAGCGGCGACTGTGGCAGAGCCGCTGGCACCAATGCTAGTGGCTGTGCTGCTGACGGAGAGCTGATAA
>DDBN01000105.1 GCA_002333145.1 Moraxellaceae bacterium UBA2031 | reverse complement strand
GTGCCAGACCGTTATATCGTCGGAAAAGCCTTTTTTATATGGATGCACAAGAAGCCCGGTTGGAATTTGCCGGCCTTCAATCGCAATGGTAAGGTCATTTGAGCCACTGAAAAGTGGCAATGCATATTACAGGGGTAAGTCATGGCTACACGTCAGAAGCAGACAGGCATATCGTACATTGGTGTGATGGTGCTCATCTTGATTATTGGCAGCCTGCTTAAGGTTGTGTCCGCTGTTGGGCCGGCGTATTACGACTACTATACGATCGATAAAATTATAGAATCACTTTACAGGGATGGTCGTACTACAAATATTGACGACTTCAAGCGTGCCCTCGGAGAGCGGTTTTCTATCAATGGTCTTCGCGATCGATCGGTAGACGAATTTACGTACAGCATGGATGGCAACTCTCTTATTGTTGATTTGGATTATGAGGTTCGCAAAAATATGACGGGAAATCTGGACGTGATTGTTCACTTCAAGAAAACGTATGCCGTTAAGTAAATATCAGCAAATTGAGGAGCATAGGCGCCTGACCAAGGTGCTTGGGCACGAGTTTCGTGATGCTGCATGGCTAGACCTTGCACTGACACATCGAAGTGTCAGTGGCTCGCGCAATAACGAACGGCTGGAGTTTCTGGGCGACTCCATTTTGAATTTTGTTGTTGCCGATTATCTTTTTGATCGATTTCCCCAAGAGAAAGAAGGGCGGCTATCGCGCCTTCGCTCGTCATTAGTCAATCAAGAGACACTGGCCTTGGTGGCTCGCGACCTCAAGCTGGGGGATTATCTGAAGCTGGGCCCCGGTGAGCTTAAGAGCGGTGGTTTTCGCAGAGACTCCATTCTGGCCGATACCGTTGAGGCTCTATTGGGCGCTATTTATCAGGACTGCGGGGACATGCGTGTTTGCGCGGACCGAATCCAAGATTGGTTTGGTTCTCGTCTGGATGATGCGGGGCAAGAAGCAGTTATCAAGGATTCAAAAAGTCGTCTTCAAGAGTACCTGCAGGGAAGGCATCTTGCTCTGCCAACCTACACAGTAACGGCAGTTGAAGGTGAACCACACAACCAGAGCTTTCAGGTGCGTTGCGAGGTTGCTGGGCTGGTCTCTCCAACGGAGGGGAGTGGCCTGAGTCGTCGTATTGCGGAGCAGAATGCTGCCGCACAAGCACTTCACTTATTGGGTATTAATGATGAGTAATGACAACGATGTCATCAATAGTTTCTTTGGAAAATCGGCCGACGCAATGGCCGATTTTCGTTGTGGCTATGTAGCCATTGTTGGGCGACCTAACGTCGGCAAGTCCACGCTGATGAATTATATTCTTGGGCAGAAGCTCAGTATCACCTCGCGCAAGCCTCAGACGACTCGGCATCGTATTCTCGGCATTGTCACTAAAGAGAAGTCACAAGCCGTATATGTGGATACGCCGGGTATTCATGGAGAAGAGCGCAAGGCGATCAATCGTTATATGAATCGGACCGCTACTGCTGCTCTCAATGATGTGGATTTGGTGTTATTTGTGGTCGATGGCCTCAAGTGGACGCCAGATGACGAGCTTGTCATGGAGAAAATCCGCAAGGTATCGGCGCCGGTGATGCTGCTAATCAACAAGGTTGATACCGTCGAGGACAAAGAGACATTACTGCCGCGCATTGATGAGCTTGTTGCAACGTACGGCTTTGTTGAGGTGGTGCCATTGTCTGCCCTTAAGGGGCATAACGTCGAGCGTTTGCAGGAGCTTGTAGAGTCGCGGTTGCCATTTTCCCCTCCATTTTTCCGTGAAGATCAAATTACGGACAGGTCCTCACGCTTCCTGGCAGCGGAGGCTATTCGTGAGAAAGTCATGCGCCAGCTAGGCGATGAAGTGCCTTATGAAATCACAGTGGAAATCGAAGAGTTCAAGCAAGAGGGAAAGCTGAAACGGATCAGCGCGCTAATTTTGGTTGAGCGAGATGGACAGAAGGCGATTGTGATTGGCGATGGTGGCCAGCGGCTCAAGCGAATTGGCACCGATGCTCGGCTTGATATGGAGAAACTGTTTGGCTGCAAGGTCATGCTGACGCTCTGGGTGAAAGTGAAGGGTGGTTGGTCGGATGATGAGCGCGCCCTGAAAAGCCTGGGCTACGACGATTAAGGCTAATCTCGAATGACGGCGTTGCTGCATGCCTATTTTCTGCATTCGCGGCCATATCGTGAAACCAGTGTTCTGGCAGATATTTTTACCGTGGAGTCGGGGCGGATTTCTGGCGTGTGGCGATCAAGCCGCCGCTCACGCGCTTCGCCGCAGTTATTTCAGCCTCTACTTATCGATATTCAGGGCAGTAGTGAGCTCAAGACCCTGCGCCAGATAGAACCTGCAGGACCTGCACTCATGCTGACGGGCACTGCACTTTTTAGCGGCTTTTATCTCAATGAATTGTTAAATCGCCTGCTTCCTCGTGATGAGATTCAGGTGGCGCTTTTTGTCTGCTATGCACAGGTGTTGGGTGAGTTGGCGGAGGGTGCAGCGATTGAATCAAGGCTGCGTTTTTTTGAGCAGGAGTTGTTGTTGGCGCTTGGCTATAGCATCGACTACACACATGATGCCAGTGCGGGCGCGACGATTGATGCCGCGCTATATTATGACTTCCATCCTGAAAGGGGCTTTAGCCGCGCCCCTCGGGGTGCATCCAGCTTTTCTGGCGAGTTGCTGTTGACGCTAGCGGGAGGCTGCAACGAGAAGCCTGATGCATTGCTGGCTCTCAAAATCATTCATCGTCTGGCGCTGACCCGACTTCTCGGAAATCGTCCGCTCAAGAGTCGTGAACTCTTTCAGGCGCCACGTTAGTTTATCAAAGAGGTTCTTATGTCCCGTCCTATTCTGCTTGGTATTAATATCGATCATGTGGCAACCCTGCGTCAGGCAAGGGGGACGCGTTATCCTGACCCAGTACAGGCAGCATTGGTGGCAGAAGAGGCGGGTGCTGATGGTATTACGCTGCATCTAAGAGAGGATCGCCGGCATATTCAAGAGCGTGACTTGCGTTTGATGGCGCAGGTTCTGCAAACACGTATGAATTTTGAGTGTGCGGTAACTGAAGAAATGCTGCGCTTTGCTGAAGAGATTCGACCTGCTCATGTCTGTCTGGTGCCAGAAAAGCGTGAGGAACTGACGACGGAGGGCGGGTTGGATGTTGTTGGGCAGTTTGAAAAGGTGAAGGTCGCGTGTCAGCGCCTTGGGCGACTAGGGATTGATGTGTCACTTTTTATCGATGCGGATGCGGCGCAGATTGATGCGGCCGTAAAAGCGGGAGCCCCTACCATCGAAATTCATACGGGCGCTTACGCAGAGGCAGAGTCAACTGAGGCAATACAACGTGAGTTTGCACGTATTCGTGAGGCGGTTGTGTATGCCAGCAGCCGACTTGTGATTAATGCCGGACACGGCCTGAACTATCATAATACGCAGCCAATTGCGGCGCTGACGGGAATCAACGAGCTCAATATTGGTCATGCCATCATTGCCCGGGCGGTCTTCAGCGGTCTTGCAACGGCTGTGCGTGACATGAAGAGCCTTATGCAGCAGTCACGCCAAGAGGCGTACCTTATGGCGCTGAAACCATGAGATTGTTCTGGGCTCAGTGACAACAAAAAGCCGGCAACTGCCGGCTTTTTGTTGTGCGGTATCAGCTGCCCGGGCGGAGTTTGCGCAACAGAGGGCTTCGGCTCAGTAAATCAAGGGCGTTTGGTGCGAAACGCTTGGCACCGTACATGACCCATGCTTCTGGGCTGACGGGCACCACCGCACGATTGTGCTCGATGGCGTTCAGAATGGCTTCTGCAACCAACTCAGGGCCATAATTACGCTTGTTGTAGAATGCCACAATCTTGTCCTGAGCTTGGCGGGTTGCGCCTCGCATACGGCTGCTTGCAACAATGCCGGTGTTGACCACTCCTGGGCAAATAGCACTGACACCGACGCCTTTTTCTGCCATCTCAGCGCGCAAGGACTCACTCATGCCAAGGACAGCATGTTTGCTGGCGGAATAAGCTGACATGTCTGGGGCTGCATAATAGCCTGCGACAGAAGCCAGATTCACGATATGGCCTCGGCCGTTGGTGATCATGTCAGGAGCAAATAACTTGCAGCCATGCACAACACCCATGACGTTGATGCTCAATATCCATTGCCAGTCTTCGACGGTCGTGCTGAGAAAGTCACCAGCCAAACCAACACCGGCATTGTTAATGAGGACATCTAGTGCGCTGTGTTGTTTGCGCACTTTGATTGCCATCGCTTGCATATCATCCCAATCAGAAACATCGACAACATGTGTATCCACACCTGCAGCGCCTAACTGACGAGCTTCAACGGCGGTGAGTTCGAGGCTGTCCGGATTTAAGTCGGTAATGATCAGGTAAGCGCCCAGCTCGGCCAGCTGTAGTGCTGTCGCCTTGCCGATGCCGCTGCCGGCACCGGTAATCAGTATTTTTTTAGATTTAAAATAACTCAGTCGCTTTTGCCTGTTCATGTGTAATTTTCCAGTCTTACCGATCAGGGTTGTAGCTCGATAGAGCCAGATACATTTACGGTAAGACGCGTTTCGCCGCCAGCAAAGTCGGGTGTGGCGGACTCGTCCATTACTTTTGCGGATCGCATCAAATAGGGCTGAGGGGCTCCACCACCACCAGCCGTCCCCAAACTCATCTGTACTAGTTTGTAGCCTTTGGCACCCCATGCGTTTTGTACTGACTCTGCACGTGCTCGGAAACTACCGATGGCTTCTGTAGTAAGGCTATCTTCCAGTTGGCGTCGAGTTTCTGCGGCAACAGAGAAGTTAATACCCATCAGTTGGAACTTTTCTTGGAGCTTGCCGATCAACTCACCGGCGGCCTTGAAATCGCGAGACTCAAGGCGAATCTCAGATCGCCCCCGCCAGCTTTCCAGTTTGCTGCTAGAGGTCAGCGTACTGCCATAGATGGGCCAAGTGCGCTGATTGCCACTGCTGGTTTTTACTTGCGAAAAGGCGATCGCTTTTTTTAGGGCGTCGTTGGTTACGGTCGTTAACTGCTGAGCGAGACGGCCAGGGTCCTTGTCACTTAGTTCAATGAACAGGGTTGCATTGAGTTGGTCGTTTGCTGTTTCGCGCGCTACTTCTGTCGAAAAATCAACGCGCTGATAAATAGGCGTTTCGGCAAATGCAGCCAGTGAAGTGCTGGTCATCAGCAAGCCGATAGCTAATCGTGTAGAAAGCGCTTTCATGACTTCTCCGAGGGTGGTGGGGTACGTTGATGGTGTTATGCACGCGGCCTCCCGTATAGTCATGGGAGGCCGCGTGCCGCAATTCACTGAAAATCGCCCTAAACGGTGCTGGATGCAATTCACTTTTGTTATCGGATAGTTCGCAATCAGGACTGACGTCGTTTCTGACGAGATGAGTCCATCGAGAGTGACGCCCAAGCAAAAGCACAGAGCAGTACAAAAAGCATCGCGTTCGCAGGAATGTAGTGATTGAAGTCAACGGAGGCATGAATCATCAGACTGATTATTCCCATCATGGCGGCAAAGGCCATGCCTCGCAGGACCTGATTTTGGCGTTGTCTTTGCGCCATGATTGCGGCCCACAGACTGCTTAGCACTATCATCAAAAAGAACGCTGAGCCGATGACGCCATATTCGCCCAGTATCTGTAGATAATCATTGTGTGCGAAGTCAAAAAACGGGCTTACATCAGCGGTCCGGTAAGCGGGGAATTGGCTGCCAAAACTGCCCGCTCCAGAGCCACTCAGCCAGTGCTCTTGAATCCATAACCATGCATTGGCATTAACATCCAGGCGGACTTCCTCACTGATCCGGGTTTGCTCGATACGGTTAGCCAGTTTGTCCAAACCAAACCAGGCACTGACGATGAACAGATCAATTGCGATCATGCTCGCAAACAGAATCACCAGTGAACGAGATACCTTGCGATAAACAAGAAAGCCAATCACAGCACTAATACCCATGCTGGCAAAAAAAGCGCCGTTACCCATACGGGAGTGGGTCATGACCAGCGCAATGACCATGATGACCAGGAACAGACGAACCCTAGCTTTACCTTCTAGTAGCGCACGTAACATTCGACGACTGCGCTCGCGCCAGCCCATGTCTGGGGCGCTGGACTCAAGTTTGGCCATCAGTAGGCCGATCCCTGCTGCCAGACTCATTTCAAGATAGCCTGCCAGATGGTTACGGTTGACGAAGGTGCCGGTGGTTGCATCCTTGCTGGGATGGATTAACTTTAATCCCAATAAGTCAAAAGATGGCCCTCCGAG
>DDBN01000048.1:5344-8984 GCA_002333145.1 Moraxellaceae bacterium UBA2031 | reverse complement strand
CTTAGCTACTTTGAAAACACCCCCTTTATGCAGGATGTTCAATCCTGTGCGAGTGACGGTTTGGGGGCTATGCAGTCGCGTTGTGCCTTGTATGTGCCAGGAACGATCAATCGTACCCAGCTTTTCTTTACGCGCTTTATGCCGCGCAATCTGGTGGCCATCATTGCCAGAAGTGCTTACAAGAAGGCGTTAGCTTGATCAGGGCAGACTACAACGGAGAGTAGCGGCTAAGTCCTGCATGGTTCCTGACGGATATTTCACTGCTGATATGAATGTCTATTAACGAATGATCATTCATATCGGTAGGCGGAGTCCGTTATCATTGGTTTTACCCACTCCAGTATTGCACCTATGTCTGCTGTATTTCCCCGAGCCCGCCTGCGTGAGGCGATTGATGCCTGTCTGACCCGCGATCGGCCGCGCTTGCGCAAGCGCTTGCGTGAGCTGGATGGCATCAAGGTACTCGAGCAGCAAACAGCAAGACTCGCCGCACTAGAGCAGCAGATTGCGAGCTCGCAGGCCACAGTAGCCGCGCGTCAGGCCAGCCTTCCCGCCGTGAGCTACCCGGATAATCTGCCGGTGGTAGCCCGAGCTGAAGACATCATTACTGCTATTCGTAATCATCAAGTGGTGGTGTTGGCCGGCGAAACAGGTTCTGGCAAAACAACGCAGCTGCCCAAGCTGGCCATGGCGGCCGGTCGTGGGGTGCATGGCTATATTGGGCATACACAGCCGCGTCGTATTGCTGCTCGCTCGGTGGCAGCGCGCATTGCCGAAGAGCTCAAGCTGCCGCTTGGTGACAAGGTTGGCTACAAGGTGCGCTTCACCGATGAGTTTTCTTCGGATGGCTACATCAAGCTGATGACCGATGGCGTACTGCTGGCGGAGCTGTCGCAGGATCGTTACCTCAATGCCTACGACACACTGATCATTGATGAAGCACACGAGCGTTCGCTTAATATTGATTTCCTGCTCGGCGTACTAAAAAAACTGCTACCAAAGCGCCCCGATTTAAAAGTCATCATTACCTCTGCCACCATCGATGTGGAGCGCTTCAGTCGTCATTTTAATGATGCGCCAGTTATTTTGGTGGAGGGGCGAACCTACCCAGTGGAGGTGTTGTACCGTCCATTAAGTGCGGATGTCGTTACGTCGGATGAAGATGAGGGCTTCGACGAAATTGAAGAAGCCATTCCTCGCGCAGTGCTGGCGGCTGTCGAGGAGTGCCTAGAGCATGAGCGTGCCCAAGGCAAGCGTGGGCAGGGTGATATTCTTGTCTTCTCCAGTCATGAGCGCGAAATCCGTGAGATTGCGGATGTGTTGCGCAAGTATGGCCCGCCGCACACGGAGGTGCTGCCACTCTATGCTCGCCTTTCACTGAACGAACAACAAAAAGTATTCCAGACGGGGCGTGGACGCCGCATTATTATTGCGACTAACGTTGCAGAAACATCACTCACAGTTCCCAATATTCATTATGTGATTGACCCCGGCTTTGCCCGTATCAGCCGTTACTCCTATCGCAGTAAAGTGCAGCGCCTGCCTATCGAAGCAGTGTCGCAGGCCAGTGCAAATCAACGTAAAGGTCGTTGTGGTCGTATTGCGCCTGGCGTGTGTGTTCGCTTGTATTCAGAGGCCGATTTTATCGGTCGTGATGAGTTCACTGTTCCTGAAGTACAGCGCACTAATCTTGCGGCAGTTATCCTACAGATGGCATCGCTCAATCTGGGAGACATTGAAGAGTTCCCCTTCCTTGATGTGCCTGATTCCCGTTATATAAACGACGGTTTTCGTTTGCTCGAAGAGCTGGGTGCCGTTACGACCGATCGACAACTCACGGCTGTCGGTAAAACCTTGGCGCGCTTTCCTGTCGATCCACGCATTGCTCGTATGCTGCTAGAGGCGCGTGAGCGTGGTGCCCTGCGCGAAGTATTGATAATAGCGGCAGCACTGGGCAGCCAGGACCCTCGTGATCGCCCGCAAGATAAGCAACAGGCCGCGGATGAACGCCATGCCCAGTTTCGCCATCCCGAATCGGACTACCTTTGGTATGTAAAGTTGTGGGATACGCTGGAGGTACAGCGTGGTGACCTCAGCGAAAGTCAGCGTCGTGATTTTGCTCGCAAGCATTTTCTATCTTGGCTGCGTTTGCGTGAATGGCGCGAAACGCATCGGCAACTGAAGTTGCTCTGTCAGGAAATGGATTGGCGTGAAAACAAGGAAGAGGCTAATTACGAAGCGGTGCATCGTTCTCTGTTGGCCGGCTTGTTATCGCGTATCGCGCAGAAGCAGGAAGACCGCGAATATTTGGTGGCTCGCGGGCAGAAAGCGTTTGTTTTTCCGGGGTCTGTGCTTGCCAAAAAAGGCCCGCCTTGGTTGATGACAGCTGAGTTGGTGGAAACACAGCGCGTGTATGCGCGTACGGTGGCCAAAATTGAGCCAGAGTGGGCCGAAGCAATTGCCGGTGATCTGCTCAAGCGTAAATACTTTGAGCCGCACTGGGAAAAACGCCAAGGCCGTGTGGTGGCTTACGAACAGACCACGCTCTATGGCCTTATCCTGACGCCAAAACGTAAGGTGGGCTACGAAGGTGTTAACCGCGAAGAATCACGCACCATTTTTATTCGTGCGGCGTTAGTAGAGGGTGATGCCCAAATCAAGGCAGCATTCTTCAAAAATAACCGTGAACTCATTGAAGAAGTACGCGTGCTAGAGAACAAGGCCCGTCGTCGCGATATTCTGATCGATGAAGAAACGCTGTTTGCCTTTTACGACGAGCGTATCCCGGCTGATATTGCCAGTTTGGCCAGTTTTGAAGGCTGGCGTACCACTGCTGAACGACAAGACCCTCAGCACCTTTTTCTTACCCGTGAATACTTGTTGGCGCGCGACGATGCNNTTACTGGTGCCAGTGGGCCTGCTGGACGAAGTGGACGAATCCCGCCTCTCTTGGTTAGTGCCGGGGTTGCTGCCCCTGAAGATAGAGGCGCTACTTAAGAACTTGCCCAAGCCGGTTCGTCGCTTGTTGGTGCCGGTACCGGATACGGCGGCTGCTCTGATTCAGGAGTTGGCAGACGGGCAGGGCATGTTGATCGCACGGTTGCTAACGTCATTACGCCGCCGTGGCGCCTCCCTGTCGGATGAGGACTTGGCCGAGGCTGATCTGTCGGCTCATTGCCGCTTCAATATTCGCGTATTGGGAGAAAAGCAGCAGGTTCTGGCGGAGGGCCGTGATCTCTTGGCTTTGCGTCGTGGCTTACGCGAGCAGAGTGGGCAGGCCATTCAGACCCCGGCGGTTGCTGGGCTGGAACGTACCGGCCTAACGGATTGGCCTGATACCGATATTCCCGAATCTGTCGTTATGGCCATCAAAGGCATGCAGAGTCGGGCTTATCCTGCCTTGGTTGATGCAGAGGGCAGGATAGATCTGCGCCTGTTTGCGACACGGCGCGAGGCCGAGGCAGCTCATCCCCGTGGCCTTAATGCTCTATTCAGGCTTAAGTGCAGCACCGAGTTTCGGCAGGCGGCCAAGCGCGTAGGTGAGAACAAAACCTTGGCCCTGCAATTTGCACCGTATGGGAAGAAAGCGGATCTTGAGTCATTATTTGCCGCCGGATTGTCCGACCAAATCTTTGTGGCC
>DDBN01000048.1:0-5310 GCA_002333145.1 Moraxellaceae bacterium UBA2031 | reverse complement strand
AATGCTCTTGCGGTGCGTCTCGACAAACTGCCCAATAATGTCGTGAAAGATGATCTGGCGTCGGCCGAAATGACCCGACGTTGGCAAGAATATGATGCACGTCGCCAGCAACTGATGGCGCGTGATATCGACTCAACTACCCTTACGGATTATCGGTGGTTGCTGGAAGAGTATCGTGTCTCACTGTTTGCCCAGACTGTAAAGACAGCAGTGCCGGTATCGGCCACACGTCTCGACAAACTCTGGGGTGAGATTCCTAAATGAAAAGGGCTCTGCCCGCACATAGGTAAAGAGTTTCATGAAGCAGATTGTAATTAGCGGCACTGGCCTCTTCACGCCATCCGAAAGCATCAGCAACGACGAGTTGGTCGAATCCTTCAATGAATACGGCCGCCGTTTTAACGAACGCAATGCCGAAGCCATCGAGCGGGGCGAGATTAAGGCCATGGGCCCATCGAACTCTGAATTCATCGAAAAAGCTTCCGGCATCAAGTCACGCTTCGTCATCAATAAGTCCGGTGTTATCGACCCGGATCGTTTGTTTCCAGTAATTGCGGAACGCAGCAATGAAGAGAATTCCTTGCAGTGCGAGATGGCTATTGCCGCTATCACTGAAGCGCTGAAGCAAGCCAACAAAACCCCAGAAGACATTGATGCAGTGATTGTTGCTTGCTCCAATATGCAGCGACCGTATCCAGCAATGTCTATCGAAATCCAAGCTGCCATGGGCATGAAAGGCTGGGCTTTTGATATGAACGTGGCGTGTTCATCGGCCACGTTCGGTTTGCAGATGGCAGCTGATTCGGTTCGTTCTGGCTCAGCCCGATGCGTGCTGATGGTTAACCCTGAAATTTGCTCCGCTCACCTCGAATGGCGTGACCGTGATTGCCACTTTATTTTTGGTGATGTTTGCACAGCAGTGATAGTGGAAGCAGAAGATACATGTACCGTGCCTGGCGCGTTCGATATTGTCGGCACCAAGCTGCAAACCCAGTATTCCAATAACATTCGTAATAATTTTGGCTTCCTGAACCGTTGCGATGACACTGCTGAGGGTACGCGTGACAAGCTGTTTGTGCAGCATGGTCGCAAGGTATTCAAGGAAGTCTGCCCTATGGTGGCTGAACAGATTTCTGAACACTTGGGTGAGCTTGCTGTACCGGTAGATCAGGTAAAGCGCATGTGGCTGCATCAGGCCAACCTGAGCATGAATGACCTGATCGCCAAGCGGGTGTTGGGTCGTGAGTTTACGCGTGAAGAGGCGCCGGTCATTCTGGATCGCTATGCCAATACCAGCTCGGCGGGCTCCATTATTGCCTTCCACTTGTACCGTGATGACATTCAGGCGGGTGATGCCGGCGTAATCTGCTCTTTTGGCGCAGGCTATTCGATTGGCAGCATTGTCGTTCGCAAGCGCTGATTACCAGCCAGTTACAAACAAATACGAAAAGGCCGCATCATTAGAGTGCGGCCTTTTTGTATATAAGGAGCCAGTGTCGGCATGGCTTGTCGCATTGTATTCGGCTGCTGCTGGTATCATGGTAGCTAACACTGCATCTGACGCGGCAAGGCATTGCCACCCAACAGGTTTTAAATAATTGCGCCATAAGGCGTTAATCTTGAAAGGAGTGACACCATGTCCAAACTCAGCACCCTGACCCCTATTGCTGCCGTGCTGGCTGTTTCCTTGGCCGGCGTAAGCCATGCCGCTGAAAACCCATTTGCCACTACGTCACTGTCTGCAGGCACCACGCTGGCTGCTCATCATGACACTAGCAAGGATGCTAATAAGGAAGAGAAGACGACAACTGCAGCCGATAAAGAAGGCAGATGTGGTGAGGGAAAGTGCGGGAGCATGAAAGATAAAAAGCCTGCCGCTCCAGTCGAAAAAACTGAAAAAACCGACAAGACTGACAAGGCCAGCAAAGAAGGCAAGTGTGGCGAAGGCAAATGCGGAACTAAGACCTACGGCGTGAACTGATCGTTAGTACCGTATATTTCTGCTCTTACGAGGCCGCACCATGACAGCGCTGGATAGTCATTTTGCCGTACATGGTGCCGGCCTCGGTCTTCGTCGCAGTTTTATGAATGAACTGATGACGGGGGCAGTTGATGAGGCTCCCGATTTTCTTGAGATAGCCCCAGAGAACTGGATGGGCATGGGAGGGCGGTATGCCCGTTCTTTGCGCCAGTTGGCTGAGCGTTATCCGATTGTTTGCCATGGACTGTCACTGTCTATCGGCGGGCCACAACCTTTAGACATGGCCTTTCTTTCTGACCTGCGCCGGTTCCTAGAGGCGCATCAGATCCCTCTGTATTCCGAGCATCTGAGTTACACCACGGATGATGGCCAGCTCTACGACCTGTTGCCAATCCCCTTTACGCTAGAGGCCGCCCGCTATGTAGCCGGCCGTGTGCAGCAGGTGCAGGAGACACTCGGGCGCCGCATTGCCCTGGAAAATGTGTCGTACTACGCCGCACCTGGCCAGGAAATGTCCGAGCTCGATTTTTTGCTGGAAGTGCTGCAGCGTGCTGACTGTGACTTATTGCTGGATGTGAACAACATCTACGTCAACAGCATCAACCATCGTTACGACGCGAATGCCTTTCTGGATGCCTTGCCGATCGAGCGAATGTCGTATGTTCACATCGCGGGTCATTACGATGAGGCGGCCGATCTAAAAGTGGATACCCACGGAGCCGATGTAATCCCGGAGGTGTGGTTGCTTTTGGAGCGGGCCTATCAACGCATGGGTGTTCTGCCCACTTTGCTAGAGCGTGACTTCAATATTCCTTCTTTGCCTGTGCTGCTTCAGGAACTGAGTGAGATTCGTCGCCATCAAGCAGCGCACCGCCATGCGGATAGTGAGGGTCGCCATGTCGGCTGAACCGATACCCCGTTTCCAGCAGTTGCAGCAGCAGATGACGGACTGGTTGCGCAAGCCAGACAGCAAGCCAGCGCCCGATGTGGAGCTTCGCCGGCTCACTATTTACCGCGAACTTTTTTTTAATAATGTCCGGGACTTTGTCGAAAACGCCTACCCACTACTGAAAAGCCTATTGCTCGCAAGCGAATGGTCGGCCTTGATTGATGAGTTTTTTGCCGAACATCGATGCAAAAGCCCCTATTTTCGCGATATTTCTCTGGAATTTCGTACGTGGATGGAATCCCGTCAGCCTGAGCTGTTGCAGGCACATCCTTGGATACAAGAAGTACTGCACTTTGAATGGATGGAGCTGGCCGTTGAGTGTGCAGAGGAGGGCGAGTCGGATGATCCGGTAGCGCCTGATGGCAATCTGCTCGACGGCGTACCGGTTGTTGCTGCTTGCGTATGGCCACTGGCATATCGCTGGCCCGTGCACCGCTTGATAGATGAGGGGCGTCCTCAGGATGAACCTCCAGCAACGCCAACGTGTCTGATTGCGTACCGTGACGACAAAGACAGGGCGCACTTTGTTGAGGTTAGTGCCATGACGGTGCGTTTGATCGAGCTGCTGAAGGGTGATAACAGCCAGTCAGGGCGAGTGGTACTGGAGCGGCTTGCCGATGAGGTAGGTCACAGTGATGTTACCGGGTTTGTTGCGGCAGGGCAGGCCATGCTGACCGACTTACGGACACAAGGCATCCTGCGTGGTATTCGGGCCTGATTCGTACCGTTCCCTTGTGACGCTATGCCGCCTAGAATGCACGCCTCTGACGAAGGTACAGGATAGTACTGATGATGAATCGAACTCTGGGGGCGGCAGCTCTCCTCGTGCTCTTCTCCGCTCCGGTACTGGCTGCTGATGCGGCCCCCAATCCTGACCCTTGGGAGCATTTCAACCGCAAGGTCTATGCATTCAACGACCGGATAGATCGCTACTTCCTCAAGCCCATCGCCAAGGGCTATCGCAAGGTCACGCCTCAATTTGTGGATGATGGCATTACCAATCTGCTCAGCAACCTGCGCGAGCCTGTCACCGTTGTTAACGATCTGTTGCAAGGCAAGATCAAGCAGTCTGCCCAAGACACGGGTCGTTTTGTAGTAAACAGCACGGTGGGCCTTGTGGGTTTTATTGATGTGGCGCGCCATATCAAGCTTCCCCGTCATCAAGAAGACTTCGGCCAGACCCTGGCCAAATGGGGCGTACCTTCAGGCCCCTATGTTGTGGTGCCCTTCCTCTGGGGTATGACGATTCGTGATGGTGCCGGTTATGGCACGGATGCCATGTACATGAGTGAGCTGTATGAGAATGCACTCAATTTTGGCTGGGAAGAGACTACCGGCGTGCTGGCACTGAATGTGGTAGATACTCGAGCCGACCTGATTCCCATGGAAGAGTCATTGCAGGTGACCGGTGACCGTTATCGTTTGATCCGTGATGCTTGGATGCAGCGTCGCAACTTTCTGATCAAGGACGGCCTCATTGAGGACGACCCCTTCTTAGACGATGATTACGGCATGGATGAAGTGCCAGAGACAGAAGAGGGCACATCAGCTGAAGAGTCTCCGGCTGCTGGTGCGGATGCAATGCCTGATACAGAGGCAGGCACTCCAGAAGAAGACCGCTTAGATGACGTTAAAGAAGCGACCAGTGATGATTCGCAAACTTCACTAATGGAAGCATCCAGTTCAGTTGCCCTGCATGCAGCGGCAGCAACAGATCGTCAGGAGTTCTGACGCTGTGTCCGACACCATCTTGCTTGCCTGCATAGGGGAGAGTAGTGTTGCCTGATGCAGTAAATCAGGTTCACTCAGCCGGTATGTCACAACCAGTCCAGGATCACATTCTCGTTATCGATGACGAGCCTGTGGTATGCGAAAGTCTTGCGGTCTATCTCAGCGACAGCGGCTTTAAAGTAAACACCGCCAGTAGCGGTGACGAAGGCTTGGCACTCTTCCGTAATATTCAACCTGATCTGGTCATCTGTGACTTGCGTATGCCGCTGGTTGATGGTCTGGATGTACTCAAAGCCATCAACAGCGAGTCACCGGAAACCCCTGTCATTGTTGTGTCCGGGCAGGGCAGCATGAATGACGTAGTGACTGCGCTGCGTAACGGCGCCGTAGACTACTTGTTCAAGCCCCTTATCGAGATGGAGGTGCTTGAGCATTCGGTGCGCCGAGCCTTAGAGCGTGGGCACCTGCTCAAGCAAAATCGTCAGATTCGCGAGCAGCTAGAGCGCAGTTTGGCACTGCTGAAAGAAGATCAGGAAGCTGGTCGGCGTGTGCAACTGCGTATGTTGCCGCCAACGCCTCATGTCTTTAACGAAGACTGTCATTTTAGCCATCGCATTATCCCCTCGCTTTATCTCTCGGGTGACTTCGT
>DDBN01000141.1:4876-5883 GCA_002333145.1 Moraxellaceae bacterium UBA2031 | reverse complement strand
CCGTCGATCCAAAGCTGCCGGATTATGAAAAGACTTCCGGTATTTCAGGGAGCATGTCGAGCGTAGGCTCGGACACGCTGAACAACTTAATGACCTTTTGGGCAGAAGGCTTCAAGAAGCAATATCCCAATATCAATATCCAGATTCAAGGGGCAGGATCATCCACGGCGCCACCTGCGCTGGAGCAGGGCACGGCCAATTTCGGCCCTATGTCGCGTCCCATGAAGGATGCTGAAATTCAGGCCTTCGAAAAAAAATATGGTTACAAGCCCGTCGCTGTGCCTGTAGCAGTGGATGCCTTAGCGGTCTTTGTACACAAAGACAATCCTGTCAAGGGTATGTCGATGCCACTCGTGGATGCCATCTTTTCTTCAACGCGCAAGTGCGGCATGGAGCGTGATGTCACTAAGTGGGGACAAGCGGGATTAACAGGTGCTTGGGCGAACCGCGAGCTACAGATTTATGGCCGCAACTCGGTATCGGGCACATATGGATATTTTAAAGAACATTCCCTTTGCAAAGGGGACTTCAAAAATAATGTAAACGAGCAGCCAGGTTCTGCGTCGGTAGTGCAGTCTGTCGCCACCTCAATTAACGGTATTGGTTATTCAGGCATCGGCTACAAGACCTCGGGTGTACGTGCGGTACCGTTGAAGGGTGCAGATGGCGAGTTTCACGAGGCTAATGAAAAGAATGCACTGAGTGGNNCTGCCCTCCTCAGAGGTAAAAAAGATTCGAGCCAAGCTGGGTTTGTAAGGCAGATTGGGTCGGGCTGGGAAGGAAGGGGCGAATGTCTCTTTTTTCTCGGCCTAGTGCGCTCACATTTCATGCGTAGATGTGAGCGCACTAGGCCGAGCTTGTAGTAATGAAACATGTGTGAACATTAAGCTGAATTCTTACAGGGCACTATCCATGTCATACAACATTGAATCGGTCATGCCATCTGCCAGCGAGAGGGCAAAAATGGCGCGCCGGCGTCGGATAAAAGATCGACTGGCAAACATCAC
>DDBN01000141.1:0-4785 GCA_002333145.1 Moraxellaceae bacterium UBA2031 | reverse complement strand
GCAGCAATGATGCCCGAACGGTTGTGCCGGGTGTTCGCTTTCCCTATGGCGAAACACCTGTAGCACTAGATGACAGTGGCCAGCCAGCACTTCATTTTGCTCTGCGCGGCAATGATGACGAATTAAAAATAATTGGCATCAATACTGGCCGACTAGTGTGGTCTATTTATAAAAGAAAAGTGGAAACTGGAGCGACGGAAGCAGTATTTGGATTGACCAGCGAGGCGGAAGCAGATGACGGGCCAAAGGTCTTTCTGCGAGCAGACGAAACGGCATTAGCCACTCCTGCCGGCCCGATACAGAACCTGATTATTGGTCAGGATGCACGCTGGGCGTATGTATTGTCGAATAACCGGCAGATGACGGTTCTCAAAGTGACAGAAGACGGGCCGGTGGTGTATCAGCAGTTATCACTGACACGCGGAAGTGAGCAAGTAACCGTGTTGGCGGCCCTTCAGGGCAATATTTCGTTGCTGGTGGGCGACAGTAAAGGCCAGATTGCACAATGGTTTTTAGTGCGAGATAAGCACGCCGAAGTTGATGTATTCAGCTTGCAGAAAATCCGCGAATTTACCTTAGGAGATGCTCCCATCACGGCCATCACGCCAGAAGCCAAACGCAAGGGCTTCATTGCCGGTGATGAGAAAGGACAAGTTGGATATTTTTATACCACCTCGGAGCGTAGCTTAGGCGTACATCAAGCCGCGAATGCTCCGATTCGTGCATTGGCTATTTCGGCGCGCTCAGAAGGCGTCTATGTGCAAAGCGATAAAGGCGCCAGCTTTTGGAATATGCATATTAATCATCCTGACATCTCCATGAAAACGGCATGGGGAAAGGTATGGTACGAGTCGTACGATGGGCCAGAATATACGTGGCAGTCAACCTCCGGAAATTCTGATTTTGAAGGCAAGATGTCGTTGGTGCCGCTAACATTCGGCACACTGAAGGCGGCATTTTATGCCATGTTGCTGGCCGCGCCACTGGCTATCTGTGGTGCCATGTATACCGCTGTATTTATGGCGCCGGGATTGCGTCGAAAGGTAAAGCCGACCGTGGAGCTAATGCAGGCATTGCCTACGGTCATTCTTGGGTTTCTCGCCGGTTTGTGGCTGGCACCTACTATTGAAGGCAGCTTGCCCGGAATTTTCAGCCTGCTCATCATTACGCCACTGATTATTCTTGGGTGTGGTTTTGCATGGTCTCAGCTGCCCGTTGAAAAACGTAGCATGTTGCCAGAAGGCTGGGCACCTATTGTACTGATAGTCCCCATCTTGCTTGGCGGCTGGCTGTCATTCGAGTGGTCGCGGCCAATAGAAATCGCATTTTTCGATGGTGATATCCGGCATTGGCTACAAACAGAAACCGGTCTTGGCTTCGATCAGCGCAATGCACTTATTGTTGGTTTGACGATGGGATTTGCCATCATTGCCCCGATTTTCTCCATTGCCGAAGATTCGCTGTTTGCGGTGCCGCGCCACCTCACCAATGGCTCATTGGCATTAGGTGCCACGCAGTGGCAGACACTCATTCGCGTGGTGTTGCCGACAGCGTCGCCAGGTATTTTTTCAGCGCTGATGATCGGATTTGGGCGTGCTGTGGGTGAAACCATGATTGTGCTGATGGCCACTGGTAATACGGCCATCATGGAATGGAATGTTTTTGAAGGCATGCGCACCTTATCCGCCAATGTGGCGGTTGAGATGGGAGAGGCAGAGGTAAGCTCCACGCACTTCCGAATACTGTTCTTATCGGCACTCGTCTTGTTTGTGCTGACATTTATACTTAATACGGCGGCAGAAACTGTCCGCAATCGTTTGCGCAAAAAATACGGCTCACTTTAAGAAGTCCACGGGGAACTGACAGATGAAATTGCGCGAGTACTTCAGGTCTGGTGATGCGTGGGTGTGGCTGAATGCGGGCACTGTCACTATTTCCTTGATCATGGTGGTCGGGATTATGGGGCTGATCGCGGTGCGTGGTCTTGGGTATTTCTGGCCTGCGGATGTGATGCAAGCTAGCTATACGGAAATGGACGGCAGCAAGAAAATTTTGATAGCTGAAGTGTATGATGAAAAAATAGATACGGCCCAACGCTTGCGCGAAGCAGGCGTCGAGATTCCTGCGGCAGTTGAAACAGTGGTGCGCTATTCCCTGAAGGTGGGTAACCGTGATTTGGGTGGCGCAGACTTCAAGTGGGTCTTTGCAGATCGCCTAGAAAATATAAAATATCCAGCTGATATCGTGGCTCTTGAGCGTTACGAATGGGGTAGCTTTTTTGGTCGTCTCAAAGANNGGAGAGTTAAGTAAAAAAATTTCCAGTCTGGAGAAAGGAGATGTGAGTCGCATCAATTACGCACTGGATCAACTCCGCTTAGAAGAGCGTCGACTAGTGCTGCGAGATGCACTGACTGCTGCAGATGTAGAGCGCTTTACGGCGGAAAAAGAAAAACTTGAGAAGGAATATGAAGGTGTTCGCCTGGCACTGGAGGACTTGGCGGACAAGGCTGCGCGCGACTCTGCAGTATTTGTGGCGGCGGACGGTATTGAGAAGGAAATAACGCTCGACAAAATTGCGGCAGCACACAAGCCAAACGACATGAATATTTTTAGCAAGCTAGCGACCTACTTTCATAATGTCTGGATGTTTTTGTCGGGTGATCCACGAGAAGCTAATACCGAAGGTGGCGTGTTCCCCGCTATTTTCGGCACGGTACTAATGGTGTTGCTGATGACCATTCTGGTAACCCCTTTAGGGGTGATTGCCGCAATATATCTACGTGAATATGCCAATCAGGGCTTTATTACCCAGACAGTAAGGATTGCCGTAAACAATCTGGCCGGCGTGCCATCGATTGTGTATGGCGTCTTTGGTCTGGGCTTCTTTGTGTATTTTGTGGGCGGGTCCATGGACCGCATTTTTTATCCGGAGGCGGCCCCATCGCCGGTATTTGGTACACCAGGATTGCTTTGGGCGTCCATTACGCTGGCCTTATTAACCTTGCCAGTAGTGATTGTGGCAACAGAGGAAGGCCTCTCCCGTATTCCACGCGCCCTCAAGGAGGGCTCGTTGGCGCTGGGGGCAACCAAGGCGGAGACTTTGTGGCGAGTAGTGCTGCCGATGGCGACGCCATCCATCATGACGGGCGTGATTTTGGCAATCGCACGTGCGGCGGGCGAAGTGGCACCACTAATGCTGGTGGGTGTAGTGAAACTGGCACCCACCCTGCCGCTCGACATGAATGCGCCATTTTTGCATCTGGATCGCAAGTTTATGCATCTTGGTTTTCATATTTATGATGTCGGCTTTCAGAGCCCTAATGTCGAAGCGGCGCGTCCATTAGTGTATGCCACGGCATTCTTGCTGGTGCTGGTGGTGGCGGCCCTTAATCTTTCAGCAGTTGGCCTTCGCAATCGTCTGCGTGAAAAGTACAAGGCACTTGAATCCTGATGCTGATAAAGCGCTGAACAGCATCGAGACAATACAATGGTTTTTGATATGGGATATTCAGTCATGAGCGAGTCAGGAAAAACTACCGGAATGGATGAGAATCATCATTCCATTAATGGAAGGGCCGGCATACCTGGACGGGCCGACCGGCATCCTGATCCAGCCGAAGAGCCCGTTTGCCTAGAGGCAAACAATCTTCAGCTTTTTTATGGCGATAAGCAGGCGCTATTCGACATCAGCATGAAAATTCCGCGCAACCGAGCCACAGCATTCATTGGCCCCTCTGGTTGTGGAAAGTCAACATTATTGCGCACCTTTAACCGCATGAATGACTTGATTGATGGTTGTCGGGTAGAAGGTGAAGTCAGGATCGACGGGAAAAATATTTTCGACAGAAGTGAAGATATAACAAATTTACGCAGACGTGTTGGCATGGTATTCCAGAAGCCGAACCCGTTTCCTAAATCTATTTATGAAAATGTTGCCTATGGCCTTCGAATCCAAGGAATAAATAACAAGCGTGATCTGGATGATATAGTAGAGGCGTCTCTAAAAAGCGCGGCGTTATGGGGTGAGGTTAAGGATCGGCTGCATGACTCTGCACTTGGTCTCTCTGGGGGGCAGCAACAGCGATTGTGTATCGCCCGTGCCATAGCCGTTCAGCCAGAAGTGCTGCTGCTTGATGAGCCATGTTCAGCACTCGATCCTATTTCCACGCTCAAAATTGAAGAGCTAATACATGAGTTGAAGGAACGATTTACGATTGTGATTGTGACGCACAACATGCAACAGGCAGCCCGAGTCTCTGATTACACAGCATTCATGTATCTTGGCAAGCTCATTGAGTATGGCAATACGGATACCATTTTCACAAACCCAGGGAATAAGCAGACGGAGGACTACATAACGGGCCGCTATGGATGAAGGTGTTCGTCTTTCGAGGTTGGCTTTAGAAGCATGAATATTTTAGAGATATTCCAGTTATATTTAGTGGGTTAAGGAGCAGTTATAATGGTCAAGAAAGATGATTACACCCAGCATATTTCTGCACAGTTTAATGCCGAGCTGGAAGACATTCGTAGCAACTTTCTGACCATGGGTGGCATGGTTGAAAAGCAAGTGGTGGATGCCATCCAGTCTCTTCTTGATGCGGATTCTAATTTGGCCGAGAAAGTACAGGCGGCAGATAAGCAGATCAACCAAATGGAACGTCAGATTGATGAAGAGTTAGTGCGGATTCTGGCACGACGCCAGCCCGCTGCATCTGATCTGCGCTTCATAATTGCCATTGGTAAGTCGATTACTGATCTTGAGCGGATTGGTGATGAGGCAGC
>DDBN01000153.1 GCA_002333145.1 Moraxellaceae bacterium UBA2031 | reverse complement strand
TTACGCGACGATCAATTTCCCGTAGCAACTTCTTGCCATAAATATATTCCGCATTTTCAGAGCGATCTCCCATGGCGGCCGCCTCGGACACCGCACGCGTAACCTCAGGTCGGCGCACACGCCACAGCCAGTCCAACTCATCGGACATGGCTTTGTACCCTTCAGGCGTAATCAATGCCGTGGGAGGAGGAGCATCACTGGGCGGACGATAACGAGACATAGAAGGCTATCTTCTAACTGGGTGTTTCTGCAGTTTGCGCTGCAAGGTACGACGGTGCATACCTAACGCACGCGCTGTTTCAGAAATATTGCCCTGATTTTCACCCAATACACGCTGGATGTGTTCCCATTCTAAGCGGTCTACTGACATGGGTTGGGCATCCAATACCGCTTCTTCCTCTACATGTATATTCCCCTCAAGCGCCGCCAGAATTTCATCCGTATCGGCTGGCTTACTGAGGTAATTAATCGCCCCCATTTTTACCGCTTCAACTGCGGTGGCAATACTGGCATAGCCTGTCAGTACGACTACTGCCAACTTAGGATGCAGGCCAAGCAACTCAGGCAGAAGGTGTAATCCCGACTCGCCCTCTAACTTAAGATCCAGCACACAGGCATCAATCTGCTTTGCGTTTAATAATTGGCATGCCTCATCACCATTAGCCGCCTCGAATGCTTCCATGCCTCGACGCCGAATGGATTTAGCCAATGTATAGCGAAAGGCTTCATCGTCATCGATAACGAGAATACTGTTTATTGTCTGCGTCATGACTCAGCCTCGTTTAACACTTAATGCCTTCCAGGGCAGGTACAAACGGGTACGTGTACCCCCTTCGGAACGGGCGGTCACTTCAATACGACCCCCAAGGGTATTGATGCTGGCATGACTAAGAAAATAGCCAATTCCCATGCCATCCTTCTTGTTTGTCACAAACGGTTGCCCAAGACGCGCGGCCACATCTGGATCAATACCACTGCCGTCATCACAAATATCAATGCAACATATGGCCCCTTCATCCTGCAATGCAATACTGACGTGCTGCTGAGCCGCTTGCGCGGCATTGTCGAGCAAATTAACCAGAACTTGCAGTAAGGTAGGTGGCGGAGTTATTTCGACATCATCGTGCAGAAGATTTACACCAAACTGACATCGCGGATGCATGACTTCCATACGCTCAACGGCAGCTTGTATTAGTCCATTCAGCGAGCTCGGCAGTCCTTGTCCGGAAGCTTGGTCACGCAAATCATGCAAGATGTCCCTGCACAGTGAAAGCTGACGACGCAGCATGACGACATCCTCACGCAATGGAGAATCCGCTGGCAACTCATCCTCAATATCACGGGCAATTACCGTCATGGTGGACAAAGGAGTACCCAGTTCATGAGCAGCCCCCGCTGCCAGTGCACCAAGCGACACTACCTGCTCGCGCTGCAGCAGGTGCTCATGTTGCTCTGCCAGCTTCTTGTCCTGCTCACGCAACGCATGACTCATGCGTGACACAAAGAAAGTGATCAACCCTGCACTAAGAACAAAATTGAGCCACATCCCAAAGATGTGCAAATTAAAACCCGCCTCCTCCACGCCATTGCTCTGTGCGGATTGCAGCATCATCTGATGATGGGCATGGGGGTTATCTGGCATCAACATCTCTCCCTGTGAAAGTTGCATTCCGCCAAAAGGGGCAAAGGGGATGTAACGAAACAGGAGAAAACTGTATGTAGCCAACGTTAAGAGAGCCAAGGACGCGGTAAACCCAATACGCAAGGTAGCCGCCGCAATCGTCAGGGGCACGAGATACCAAGACACGAAGGGGTTAGTAGAGCCGCCCGTACGATAAAGAATAATGGTCATCAGGATGACATCTACGACCAACTGGGCGCACAAAAATGCCTCTGTCACACTCCATTGGCGCTGCAAATGCCACAGGCTCCAACCATTGAAGATGGTCAACAGCAACAGGGCAACCACAATGGCCGGATCAGAGAATACCGATACATTAAGGCCCCACTCCGCCAGTCCCAGTACTAACAGCAGGCCTGCCAGCAGGATGGTGCGAAGAAGACAAAGACGGGCCAAATTACGCTGATGCGCACTGGCGTCATTACTCAGCATGTAAAACATGATCACCGTAAATAGCAGACATTAAAAAAGGTGCCGCTAGGACACCTTTTTTTGGGACGAGGGTCAAGCGACCAGAATTCTTTAGACGCTTACGCCAAGTTCTGGTTCACGAAGTCCCAATTCACCAACTTCTCGAGGAAGGTGCTGATGTAGTCTGGACGACGATTGCGGAAATCGATGTAGTAGGCATGCTCCCACACATCAATAGTCAGCAGCGCCTTCTGGCCATGAGCCAACGGCAGGTCAGCATTCGGCGTTTTGGTGACTTCAAGCTTGCCGTCCTTATTCAGCACCAACCAAGCCCAGCCGGAGCCAAACTGGGTGGTAGCCGCTGTCTTGAACAGCTCAACGAACTTGTCATAACCGCCAAGATCAGCATCAATTTTGGCCGCAATGGCGCCAGTAGGCTTGCCACCGCCGTTAGGCTTCATGCAGTTCCAATAGAAGGTGTGATTCCAGACTTGGGCAGCGTTGTTAAACATCCCAGCCTTAGAGGCATCGCCAGCCGAAATCGCGATGATCTCTTCCAGGCTCTTGCTCGCCAGATCAGTATCTTTGATCAGGTTATTCAGATTCACGACATAGGCGTTGTGGTGCTTGCCATGATGGAAATCCAGAGTTTCGGCACTGATGATGGGTTCCAGTGCATTCTTTTCATACGGCAGTGCCGGCAATTCAATAGACATGATGGGTTCCTGTTGTCCTTTGATTAATTTAAAAGGGGGATGCCTGTACGACATTACGAGATGGATTATGCAACTGTAGCGGATGGGCAGCAATTTACCAGCCCACAAAAAAGAGACGGCACGATTTAAACTCGACCGACTCTTTAAATCCTGCTAATCGTCGTCTTTCAGATCGTAGTCATAATCACGAAGATTTCGCTGCAGGCGGCGCTCTTCCAGCAAATCATCAAGGACTCGACGCTTAACGAGGGCATTCTTGACGCTATTGCCATTGGTTTTAGCCACATCGGCATTACTGTCTGAATCACCGCTCTCTTCGAAACCGTCTTCCAGTTCAATCTCGTCCGATTTTCCACCGGCCATGGCTACCTCAATACCTAGAAATGACACCTTTCCGGCTGTATACGTGAAAGAAACCAGACTGTAAAGCGAGGAGATAAAAGAACGTCTGAACAAAACAAAAACGGCCGGTACAAGACCGGCCGTTTTTTAGAAAGATACGTTACCTGGAATCAGGCAGCGAAATCCTTCAGCTTCTTCAAAGGACGAATCTTCACCGAATTACTGGCCGGCTTGGCCTTAAATACGGTTTCTTCCTTAGTGAAAGGATTGATGCCCTTGCGAGCCTTGGTGGCCGGCTTGCGCACAACCAGAATCTTGAACAGACCAGGCATGGTGAAAGAGCCCGCTGCATTTTTCTTAACGTGACGTTCAATCACGGTAGCCAGCTCATCAAGAACAGCGGAAACCTGCTTCTTGGTCAGCTCGGTGGCTTCAGCCAGCTCAATGAGCAACTGAGTCTTGGACATGGCTTCGGCAATAGCAGAGCCAGGCTTCTTGGCAACTACTTTCTTGGCTGGAGCAGCTTTGGCGGCAGGCTTGGCAGCCGCCTTCTTAGCTGGAGCAGCTTTGGCAGCTGGCTTTGCAGCCGCTTTCTTGGCCGGAGCAGCCTTCGCGGCAGGCTTGGCAGCTGGCTTCTTGGGTGCGGCTTTGGTAGCAGTCGTCTTCTTTACAGCCATTATGGTCTTCCTAATCTGAGAGAGAGTCCGGGTAAAGCGCTCATCCGGCGGCTAGCAATATGGCGCTTTGTTCAGCTATACCGAGTAAAAACAGCTGAACTGACTTGGATTTATAGGGGATTTGTAGAAGAGCAGCAATAGTGACACCCACAAAAACCCTGTGTTTTTAGGGTTTTTCGTGCAAGAAACGCTCAGACATCACTTTTTGACAACCAAATGTACTTTTTAGCCACAGGATAAAGGCTCACAAGTTGTTCATCACTGCTGCCGTAAACGCTCAGCTGTGGCTATAATCGCTCCCCTTTGGAGACCGTACGGGATGTACCGTGTGGTCGGATCATTCGGGGCAGAAACACCATGATGCGCACCCACTACTGTGGCGAACTGAACGAAAAACACATCGACCAGACTATTACGCTTGCCGGCTGGGTCCATCGTCGTCGTGACCATGGCGGCGTAATCTTTCTTGATATGCGCGACCGCGACGGTCTGGTCCAAGTGGTCATTGATCCGGATACCCCNNTGGCCGAGTCCGAGACCCCGCCCTTCCCGCTTAATGACGATTTCTCCAATGTCGGTGAAGAGGTTCGTCTGAAGTACCGCTTCCTCGACATGCGTCGCCCGGAAATGCTGGAGCGCATGCGCTTCCGTTCCAAGGTCACCTCGAAGATTCGCACTTATCTCGACACAAATGGCTTCTTGGATGTGGAAACACCCGTCCTGACGCGTGCCACTCCAGAAGGTGCCCGTGATTACCTGGTGCCCTCCCGCACTCAGCCGGGCTCATTCTTTGCCCTGCCGCAATCGCCTCAGTTGTTCAAGCAACTGCTGATGGTGTCGGGCTTTGACCGTTACTACCAAATTGCCAAGTGTTTCCGTGATGAGGATTTGCGTGCTGATCGTCAGCCAGAATT
>DDBN01000106.1:2689-4389 GCA_002333145.1 Moraxellaceae bacterium UBA2031 | reverse complement strand
GAAACAATGGCGCCAACATCCACGCCATCTTTTCAATTAGCCCAGCTTTCTCAGCAATATGAAAAAGCCCCAGCCAGAAGCAGAGCAAGCCAGCCAACCCCAAGGCAATCTCAACCGATGTCCTTGCTGCTTTAAAACTGGCCTCAACCGCCGACGCCACTACTTCGGGGTGTCCACCCAAGGTGGCTTGGTAGAGACAGGCGATAAAGGCAATCAGAAAGAAGCCCAGCCAGATGCGGTTCAGCATGAATCATCCCTGTCACAAGCCTGAACACTCGTGAAGTATTGAAAATAATGAGCAGACATCTGCAAAGCGGCAAGTGAAACCGAATCACCACCAAGGCTCAAGGGGCAACAGCAGATATGGCTATATTTCGTACGGCTTAATGTTATTTCTAGAAAAAGAGCTATCCACATTTTCTGTGGATAAGTTTGTGTACAGTCTTGCACAGATACCCGCCAAGTCGCGCCAGCCGTAGCTTCGCACCAGTTTGGCGATTTTTTCGACACGAATACAAAGTCTAATTAAATCAGCAGCTTAATTTTTAAAGACTTCCTGCTAGTCACTTATTTGAATCTACAAAGAAAATCAATCCACAGGTACATCCCACTTGTCTGACAAAGTGAATAACATTTGCCAAAATGATACTTAAGCAAAAAACCTAAACGAACTTAAAGTAACTTCTTAAGTGATGCTGTGAAAACCCTTTAAGTTCGTATTACCCTAAAAAAAGACGGCCTACTCTGCAAACAACATTACCCCCTCCCCGGCCTGCATTAAGATGGCCACGGTAAAGAAGATAAATCAGCTGGAGGGTAAAAAGAGCACTGCGAATGTGTCCGCCACTGGCAGCCATTCCACTCATGTGCAAAAAGATGGCGAGGTCGAGCGCAACAAGATCAACGCAAGATAACTGGTTAATATTTATCCAGCACACGCGATAGTAAATTAGTCAGCAAGGGTGAGCAGCAGCACCTTTTTTATTGATGCTCTTTTATTGCTGCTCTATAGAGGGGCTCGTACCCTGTTCGAGAACCAGGCAATCAAACCCCATTCGCTCAAGGACTTTGAAATACTTGGCTGCATCATTTGCCGCTAGGCCAGACCGAACGGTAAAGGGAGCACTGGCAATGCGAGAGCCTGCTTCATCATGAGAGATTTGCAGTAAGGCGGCAAAAGCCGCGATCGCCTGTTGGCGCGAAAATATCGAATCCTTCAGCCCGGTTATCCTTACCAGACATACCTTCCGTTCATCCATGACCACATTTCCTAGAAAGTGGCCGGGATTCTATGGAAAACCCTCCTTTATTCCCAGCAAAAAAGCTGCCAGTCCTGCTAGACACGTACTAAATCCCCAAAAAGCCATCTTAAGTTTAAAAAAAATCAAACAAACTACTTTATATTTTAATTATAACGTATTGTTTTTAATAGAAATTAACATTAATATTAAAGTTAAATAGCCAGTGTATAGACTTGGCTTTTACCTGCTTTATTGGCAAACTCTAACCAGAGCAATCATNNCCCTTATGACACGACTACTTGTTCTGACCTGCCTAGTACTCTTCATGGGAGCCCCTGCTCCCGTGATGGCTAGCAACGTCTACAAGTTTAGGGATGCTGACGGCAATATCCTCTTCACCAACGTAGTGAACGGGCGCAAAAAACCTTCAGGCGAAGACTTCAAGCAATACACCCGCCT
>DDBN01000106.1:2442-2678 GCA_002333145.1 Moraxellaceae bacterium UBA2031 | reverse complement strand
CCTGGTGCACAGGGCCTCATGCAGTTGATGCCCGCTACAGCAGCCATGTACAACGTTGGAGATGCGTATGATCCAACCGAAAATGTTCGTGCTGGTACTCGGCATATCAAGTATCTGATCAATCGCTATAACAATAATCTAGAGCTTGCACTGGCCGCCTATAATGCTGGCGAAGGCAACGTGAAGAAGTACGGCGGCATACCGCCATTTGCCGAAACTCAGGACTATGTAAAGCG
>DDBN01000106.1:1664-2430 GCA_002333145.1 Moraxellaceae bacterium UBA2031 | reverse complement strand
CCGTCTCATCCTCTCCACCAAAATAACTTCCATTTCGTCATCCATGTGTGCACTCACTCAAAATTCAGGCAATAAAAAAGACGGAGTCATCCGTCTTTTTTATTGCTCGTACAGCAGCTTATTGGCCGTGGTTTTCCGCAAGGAAGAACCACGTATCCAGCACTGAGTCTGGATTCAGCGACACCGTATCGATGCCCTGATCCATTAGCCACTTGGCTAGGTCCGGGTGATCCGATGGGCCCTGGCCACAGATACCGATGTACTTACCGGCCTTCTTGCACGCCTCAATCGCACGTGCCAGCAAGAACTTCACCGCAGGGTCACGCTCATCGAACAGGTGCGAGACAATACCGGAATCGCGATCCAAACCCAGCGTCAGCTGTGTTAGATCGTTAGAGCCAATAGAGAATCCATCAAAGTGCTCAAGGAACTCATCAGCGAGCAGCGCATTGGTTGGTAGTTCGCACATCATTATAACGCGCAGACCATTATCACCACGCTTCAGACCCTTCTCAGCCAACAATTCCATCACACGCTTGGCTTCACCAGTGGTGCGCACAAAAGGAATCATGACCTCAATATTGGTCAGACCCATTTCATTACGTGCCTTCTTCAGGGCGCGCACTTCCAAGTCAAAGCAATCACGGAAGTTGTCGGAGATATAGCGGCTCGCACCACGGAAACCCAACATCGGGTTTTCTTCTTCCGGCTCATACAGCTTGCCACCGATCAGGTTGGCGTATTCATTGGACTTAAAGTCCGACAT
>DDBN01000106.1:0-1635 GCA_002333145.1 Moraxellaceae bacterium UBA2031 | reverse complement strand
CGAGCCAAACCAATACCCTCGTTCGGCAGCTGGGCAAAATCAAACGCACGATCAGGATTACCTACGTTCATCATGATCTTGAACGGCAGCTTGGGCATGGACTCAATCGAGTTCTTCTGGATTTCAAAATCCAGCAGATTTTCATAGATGAAACCGGTATCACCTTCGGCACAGGACACGGTTACTTGCATGCCATCTTTCAATACTTCAGTCGCATTGCCACAACCAACGATGGCGGGCACGCCCAGCTCACGAGCAATAATGGCGGCATGGCAGGTACGGCCACCACGATTGGTCACGATAGCGCTGGCGCGTTTCATCACCGGTTCCCAATCAGGATCAGTCATGTCAGAGACCAGCACATCACCGGGCTGAACCTTGTCCATTTCTTTAATGGAATGCACCACACGCACGGTACCAGAGCCGATGCGCTGACCAATGGAACGGCCTTCGCAAACGACTTTGCCCTTTTGCTTGAGCAGGTAACGCTCCATCGTGCCAACGTTCTGGCGGCTCTTTACCGTTTCTGGGCGGGCTTGAACGATGTAGATCTTGCCGTCATCGCCATCAAGAGCCCACTCAATNNAGCGTCGGCTTATGCACATAAAATTCGTCTGGGTTAACAGCCCCCTGCACCACCATTTCACCCAAGCCATATGACGAGGTGATAAAGACTGCCTCACGGAAGCCTGATTCGGTATCCAACGTGAACATCACCCCTGCCGTACCGGTTTCCGAACGCACCATGCGTTGGATACCTGCCGACAGAGCCACTAATTTGTGCTCAAAACCTTGGTGCTCACGATAGGCAATGGCGCGATCATTAAAGAGCGAGGCGAACACTTCACGGATAGCGATCAGGACATTATCGATGCCACGAATATTCAGGAAGGTTTCCTGCTGACCCGCAAACGACGCATCAGGCAAGTCTTCTGCCGTCGCTGACGAGCGCACAGCGACAGACATATTGTCGTTGCCATTGGCCATCTTCGCGAATGCATCGCGAACTTCCTGCTCAAAGGAAGGCAGNNGTGTCTTGGATGCGTTTGTTAAGACCGGACTGTTCCAGGAAGTCACGATAAGCCTGGGCGGTCGTAGCAAAACCACCGGGGACAGATACCCCAGCATTCGCAAGATTGCTGATCATCTCACCCAAAGAGGCGTTTTTTCCGCCTACTTTTTCAACATCATGCTTGCCGAGCTGTTCAAACCAAATGACGGACGGTTCCAAGGCTGGACTCCCTAGCGGATTCTAAATCTATGTGAAGGTCGTGATTGCCGACCACAAGCACCTGAAAAGAAAGCGTTTTTTGATCTATGTCGCTATTCAAAACAGACGATTGACCATACACTCGGGGGCGGTCGCAGGCCCTGTTTACTGCCGTATGACCCCGATCCGAGAGGCTAAATTGTACTCAAGTTCGGCGTAAAATGCTTGCCGAAAAATGGCAGAATTTGCCTATTGCACCCAGACTTAAACGGCATAAAGCCCATTCGGACTGTCCGTGAATGTCTACCCTGCCCCCGGGCGAAACTGCACAAAAAGGATGTTCCCATGATACGCAGTGTTTTCTTTGTCTCCGACGGCACGGGTATTACCGCCGAAACCCTGGGTCGCAGCCTGCTGGCACAGTT
>DDBN01000041.1 GCA_002333145.1 Moraxellaceae bacterium UBA2031 | reverse complement strand
CAGCATGTAGATAAACAGCGCACCTAGCACTAGTGCTGTGGTGGCGTACCCTACAGACTCCTTCATGTCCTTGTTGGCACCCTGCGTGACAAATCGGTAACCCACTGGCAACTTCATCGTCGCGATAACTGCTTCAAGATCGGCACCCACATCCCCAGCAGGACGACCGGAAACATTGGCTGAAAACAGAACCTCGCGGTAAAGATTACGACGGTTAATCTGAGCCGTACCATTCATATCGGCAATGCGCGACACCTGTCCCAGTGCAATCATTTCCGGCTGAGCTGTTACTGGGTTTATGACGCTGCTCACGATCGGCAAGGATGCTAGATCTGCCGCACTTTCACGCAGTCCTGCCGGCAACTGCACACTCACATCGTAGTTTTCACCATCCACTGCCTGCCATGTGGTTACCACCTCACCCGCCAGCAACGGCCGCAGGGCACTGCCAATTTGACCAATGGACAGCCCGAGATCTGCCGCGCGTTCCCGATCAATCTGTAACGCCAAAGTAGGCCTAGAGTCTTTTAACGAGCTTTCCAGATCAATCAGGCCGCGTACTCCGTCAACCTTCGATTCAAACTCCGTCGCCAGACGCGTTAACTCATTGAGATCGCGTCCTTGCAAGGAGATCTGGATAGGCTTGAGGCTGCCGATAGACTCTCGTGCAGCGGCAACAGAAGTGACTTCAATTCCTGCCACTTCTTGCAAACGATCACGGAACTCTTTGACAAGATCAGACTGCGACTGGGTACGCTCGTGACGCGGCTTAAGCAAAACGCGTAAGGCAACACGCTGCTTTCCGATATCCATACCGGAATTAAGAGTGGCGTACACATCCACGACGCCGGGATAACTGCGCAATATATCGGTTACCTGATGCGCCTTTGCTTCTGTATGCGTCAGCGTCGAACCTACTGGTGTGGAGAACTTGATACCGATCTCGCTCAGATCTGGCTCTGGCACAAACTCTCTGCCCACCCCTTTGGATACAATGATCGCTAGCAGTAAAGAAAGGACGGCAATACCGATGGTTTTACTGCGATTGACCAACGCCCACCTGATCGCTTGGTCATACTTATCACCCAGTCGAGTCAACCCGGCATCAAAACGACGTAAAAACCGATCCAAATGACTGTCGCCTTTGCGACCATGCGCATCGGGATCATGCCAGCGACTGGAAAGCATAGGATCAAGTGTGAAACTCACCAGCATAGACAAAAGTACGGCACAAGAAACCGCAATACCAAACTGGTAAAAGAAGCGGCCAATAATTCCGCCCATGAATGCCACGGGTAAAAATACCGCCACGATCGTCAACGTTGTCGCCAACACCGCCAATCCAATTTCTCTGGTTCCATCCAGTGCAGCTTGCTGATGACTTTTGCCCATGGCGGCATGACGCACGATATTTTCTCGCACCACAATCGCATCATCAATCAGTAGCCCGACACACAGAGACAGTGCCATCAACGTCATGCTATTGAGGGTCAGACCAAAAAGATAAAGACAAAAAACCGTTCCCAAAAGCGCGATAGGAAGCGTCAAGCCCGTGATGACGGTGGAGCGCCAAGAGCCAAGAAAGAGAAAAACAATAAGAACAGCCAGTATCGCACCCTCGATCAATGTTTTCTGCACATCATCAAGCGATGCACGTATTGAACGCGAGGTATCGGCCACCTGAATCAGCTCAACACCTTCTGGCAGAATATCTTGCAGCGCAGGAATTTGTTCCTTCAATGCATCAACGACGGCAATCGTGTTTGCACCGGACATCTTAACGACATCCACACTGATGGCGCGTTGGCCATTCAGTAAGGCCAATGACTGAGCCTCCTGCTCCCCATCTACAAGGCGGGCAACCTGATCCAGCGTAATTGCCGTCTGGCCACGAGTGGCCACGACAAAAGAGCGGAAGTCTTCAGGGTCCTCAATGCGGCCGGTAATCTGAACAACACGCTCCTGTGCACCCAAAGATACCGTTCCAGCGGGAAGCTCGGCATTATCACGGCGCAAAGCNNCCAACCACATCGACACGGCCCACGCCAGGGACATTCTGCAGGCGACGCACAACCTGTTGCTGCACAAGAGCGCTCAATTCTCGCGGAGAAAGACTGTCAGAACGAAACGCGAGGGAAAAGACGGGGGACTCATCGGGACGATAACGTTCGATCAATGGCTCACGCACTTCATCACGAAAGCGGGTCTTGACTGCGGCAACCTTATCGCGCACATCCTGTACCGCCACACTGACGGGCACACCGAGGTCAAATTCAACCGCAATACGTGAACGACCTTCATACGATATTGAAATAAGCCGTTTGACGCCCGCCACCGTATTGATCACTTCTTCAATACGACGAGTAACATCATTTTCCACTACTTCCGGGGATGCGCCGGGATAATCTGTGGTTACGATGACATAAGGGAACTCGATATCAGGATATTCCTCGACGCTGAGGCCTCGCCATGAAAAAAGCCCAAGTACCATCAGTGCCAGCATCATCATGATGGCAAACACTGGGTAACGTATACAGAGCCGGGTTAGTCCCATGACTCACCCCTCTTGTGCAGCAGCAGGAAGCCCTACGTATCGTACCGGTGCACCTTCTCTTTTCACCGAAACACGAGTGGAGAGAATGCTTTCACCCTCCGCTAATCCTTTCGTCACAATAACCTGATTAGTACGTGCGTTTTGTTGGCCGAGCTCCACTGGCTGCCAGACCAAACGGCTCTGGCGAATTACCATCACGCCAGCCTGTCCGTTCTTTTCCTGTACACCGGCAAGAGGAATCACCAGGCCCGATGGAGAGTTTTCATCCACGAGGCTGCCCTTGGCAAAGAGGCCGCCGCGCAGACGTTGATCTGCATTCCCAACCCCCGCATAAACCGTAATGCGTCGATTGCTGGCCTTGGCCCGCGGATCAAGCCG
>DDBN01000083.1:868-2664 GCA_002333145.1 Moraxellaceae bacterium UBA2031 | reverse complement strand
GAAGGCATGGGCTATGGCGACTTCAAGTTGCTGGCGGCTCTGGGTGCCTGGCTGGGCTGGACCATGGTGCCGCTCGTGCTACTGCTGTCCTCCGTTGTGGGGGCTGTTATCGGCCTTGGCTATTTGGCCATTCGCAAAGAAAGCGCACCGTTTGCCTTTGGCCCCTATATTGCTATTGCTGGTTTTGTTGCCCTGCTGTGGGGGCAACCGCTTCTGTCCTGGTATCTCGGTTAAGTCATGCTGGTTATTGGCCTAACGGGTGGCATTGGCAGCGGTAAAACCATGGCAACCGATCACTTTGCTAAGCTGGGCATCACCATTGTGGATGCCGATCTGGCCTCTCGTGTCATCGTGGCTCCTGGAATGCCCGCCTTGCAGGAAATAGCTGCTCACTTCGGTAACGATGTTCTGCTACCTGATGGCACCCTGAACCGTGCTCGCCTGCGCGAAATTGTGTTTGCTAGCCCTGAGGCACGCAAAGAGCTGGAACGCATCACGCATCCACGTATTGCCGAGGAAATTGCCCGGCAACTGGCGGCCAGTACTTCTCCTTATACCATCTTGGTCTCCCCCCTGCTGTTTGAAAGCGGGCAACATCGGTTTGCCCATCGTACTGTTCTGGTCGATACCAGCGAGGCCTTGCAACAGCAACGAGCAACACAACGTGATGGTGTGAGCGAGGAGCAAATCAAGGCGATCATGGCGGTGCAGATGAGCCGGGATGAGCGCCTGAAGCGCGCCGATGATGTGCTGCTTAATGATGGTGAACTCGCCCATCTTCATGCGGCGATAGAGGCTTTGCACCAACGTTATTTAGCCTTGGCCACTGCCGAATCACACTCCATGTCTATATCTGACCCCAGCACCAAATAATCATGACTGCCGATATCAAACCCATTCTACGCACAAATGCTCCAACCCTTCCTTGCCCAAGCTGCGGCAAACCAGCTCTCTGGGCAGCAGACAATCCCTCTCGCCCATTTTGCAGTGAACGCTGCAAGCTAATTGATCTGGGTGCTTGGGCCAGTGAGTCGCACCGTATTCCTGGTGATGATCTACCGCCCGCTAGTGAGGATGATTTCTAAGGGTGATATCTGCGTGTGAAACTTGAGGAGGCTGGTTTAGCCGCGCGTGAACACGCCACGAATACCCGCCACACCTTGCCCCCCTGCTTCTAGTGCCAATGGCACATCCTTGTCCCCCATGCCTCCCAATGCGTAGACCGGTACAGTTGCCGTCTGCACTAAAGCAGAAAATGCTGACCAGCCCATTGGTGCTGCGTCCGGATGGCTGGCCGTCGCCGCCACCGGACTGAGCACTACAAAATCGACTCCTAGGCGCTGCGCCTGCTCAAGCTCCGCTGCATCATGCACGGACGCCGCCAGCCAGACCCCTGCCTGCACAGGCCGTGATGCAAAGCCCGCCAGTAGGCGAGACGGTAGATGCAGGCCATCGGCTGCTGTCATGGCTAGCCGCTCTGGGCCACCGTGCAACAAAAGTTGCGCACCTGCTTCATGGCATTGCGCCCGCAACGCTGCCGCCTCTGCGGCATAGGCCTGTGGCGATAAGGAAGGTGCACGGAACAGCACCAGCCTAGCTCCTTGAGCAAGACGTTGCGTCAGCCATTGGTGACGCTCAGATACTGACATCCCATCAGGCGTAATCAGGTAGCGATCTGGCAGGCGTGCGGCGGCAACAATCGGCTGATTGGCGGCGGGGAATGCGTGTTGCGCTAGTTCGCCCTCTGTTACCCAACGAACTGCTTGCCCTTCTCGGCCGTGTGGCTCGCCTTCAAA
>DDBN01000083.1:0-757 GCA_002333145.1 Moraxellaceae bacterium UBA2031 | reverse complement strand
GAGAAGTCGCAGGTGTAGACCGTATCGCAGGCACTGCCACGGCCCAAGCACACCCGAATGGTAATTTCCTCTTCCTTCATGGCCGCCGAGCCTTGGTCTTCCGTGTAAGCCGATGCACGGCCGCCGTTCTCCACGATACACACCTGGTTCAAATAAACACGCACCTTGCTGACATCAAGCGCGCTTAAGCCCGCATTGCCAATCGCGGCAACAATACGCCCCCAGTTAGGATCAGAGGCAAAGAAGGCTGTTTTTACCAGTGGTGAATGCGCAATGCTGTAGGCCACATCGCAGCATTCTTCAGTGCTGGCCCCTTCTTCCACCTGCACGGTCATAAACTTAGTTGCGCCCTCTCCGTCACGCACAATAAGCTGCGCCAGTCGGGCAAATACGCGGTTGATGGCGGCACGCAATGTGTCGAAGGCAGCACCCGAGGCAGTACCAATAACAGGATTACCTGCAACACCAGTGGCAATCAACACACAGGAGTCATTAGTAGATGTATCGCCATCAATAGTGATGCGATTAAAGCTTTGATTCACTGCCTCTTTAAGTAAGGCATCAAGTACCGGCTGAGTGACGGCAGCATCTGTACCAACATAACCAAGCATCGTCGCCATGTTGGGGCGAATCATGCCGGCCCCTTTGGAGATACCCGTGATAGTGACGGTGACACCATCAATAACTACCTGCTCACTAGCGCCTTTAGGGCGAGTGTCTGTCGTCATGATGCCAGTCGCTGCATCTGCCCACGCAT
>DDBN01000133.1 GCA_002333145.1 Moraxellaceae bacterium UBA2031 | reverse complement strand
TGGGCGAAGCAGCCTATGGCTCAGCCACGCCCGCGGGCATCATGACCATTCTCAAGTCTTATAATATTCCCCTGTCTGGCAAGCATGCCGTCGTCGTCGGTCGCAGCCCAATTTTGGGCAAACCTATGGCATTAATGCTGCTGGCGGCTGATTGTACTGTCACAATTTGCCATTCACGCACACAGAATTTACCGGATCTGATTCGTCAGGCTGATATCGTGATTGGTGCCGTCGGTAAGCCTGAGTTTATCAAGGGCGAATGGATCAAAGATGGCGCTGTTGTAGTGGATGCCGGCTACCACCCCGGCGGCGTAGGCGACATTGAACTCTCTGCAGTAAGGGATCGCGCCAGTGCTTGGACGCCGGTACCTGGCGGTGTAGGCCCAATGACAATCGTCACACTGATGACGCAGACAGTTGAAGCCGGTGAAAAGTTAATTGGCTGATTGCTATTTGCCATGAAAAAGCCCGCGTAATGCGGGCTTTTTATTATCAGCAAGATCATTCAGTCTGGAAGCAGTACCCCATCGCCCTGACGCATCACCAACAATTTATCGATTCGACGACGATCCATGTCGACTACCTCAATATGCAGCCCTAACCAGTTAAACTTCTCACCTGTTTCTGGCACATGCTCGCCCAAAAATAACACTAGCCCGGCAAGGGTTTGATAATCCCGCCCACCCTCTTCCACATCAGCCAATTCAACCGGAAAAAGTGTCCTGAACTTTTCCATCGTAATCGCACCATCTAAAAGATAACTGCCATCATCACGACGAACGACGTCAGGGTCGTGTTCAGATGCGTCCTCAGTGCTCATCTCACCTACTAGCGCATCCATGACGTCTTTCAGAGTAACCAACCCCTGCACACTGCCATATTCATCAACAGCCAGTGCAATATGCTGTTTGCGCTCACGAAAGGTATCAAGCAGGGTCAAGGGCGAAATAGAGCTAGGTACAAACACCGGAAACTGCATTACTGCCTCGATATCCAGTGGTTGATGCGCCAAGCGTTGGGCAAACAAATCATGTACCGCCACCATCCCCACAACATCATCAATACCGCCATTAAATACAGGCAAATAACTGTGGCGCGCTGACAGCATTACAGCCTGCTGCTCCTCGGGCGTGTCCTGCAGATCCACGCCAATCACATCGGCACGGGTCGTCATAACGTGTCCGAGCTGATAGTCATCCAGACGCATAACGTTTTCGATCAAATCCTGCTCAGCTTTTTCGAAAACGCCGGACTCGGTACCTTCTGCCACTAGGTCCTTAATTTCTTCGTGAGTGACTGGCGCATCGACATGCTGACGAATACGCAGCAATATCAGGAAAAAATCGGTAGAACGTGACAGCAACGACACGACCGGCAACGTAAACCAAGCCAAACCTTGCATAAATGGAGCGACCACGCGGGCAACACGCTCAGGTGAATGCATGCCGATACGTTTAGGCACTAACTCACCCACAACGATCGTCACATACGTCACCATGATGACCATGCAGGCCATTGCTAGTGATTTGGCATAAGGCGCAAGCCATTCGATATTGGCAAAAACAGGGATAAGCCGCTGGGTAATGGCGGATTCGCCAAAGGCACCGCTTAGCACCCCTATCATGGTGATGCCAATCTGCACCGTGGAGAGGAATCGGGTGGGATGCTCGGCCAAGGCCAGAGCGGCAAGCGCGCCACGATCGCCCTCCTCTGCTTTTTGCTGCAACCGGATACGGCGAGAGGAAACGATCGCGATTTCTGACATCGCAAACACGCCATTGACCAAAATCAATAGCAGGATAAACAGAATGTCCATGAGTCCATCTTGGGTGACGCCGGGGCGCCGGAGGCCTCATGATACGGAGAAACAAGAGACCTGACAAAAGTAGGCCATTCACGGCTATCCTAGGCCATCGTCAATCTTCATCAGGAATGCCATGTGCCAGCTATTGGGCATGAACTGCGCCACCCCCACTGACATCACCTTCTCCTTTACCGGCTTTGCCGCGCGCGGAGGAGAAACAGACCATCACAGCGATGGCTGGGGCATTGCCTTCTTTGAGGACAAAGCCTGTCGCCTGTTCATTGATCGGGAGTCCGCAGCTACTTCGACCATTGCACGGCTGGTAAAGAGCTATCCGATCAAGTCGCGTAATGTCATTGCCCACATCCGAAAAGCCACTCAAGGCTCCATTGAACTGGAGAACTGCCACCCTTTTCAGCGGGAGCTTTGGGGGCGACACTGGATTTTTGCCCATAACGGCAATCTAGAAGGCTTTTCCCCGGTACTCAATGGCCAGTTTCAGCCCATTGGCACAACCGACAGCGAGCTGGCTTTTTGCTATTTACTGGAAGGCATCAGGGTCCGCTTTGGCAACACGCCGCCACCGATGGAAATGCTGTTCGATGCACTGGCAGAGCTTTGCAAGACACTGTGCCGGTACGGCACCTTCAATATCCTGTTATCGAATGGGCAGGCTTTATTTGCCTATGCCACTACTCGGCTGCAATACGTGGTCCGAGAATGGCCTTTTAGCAAAGCGCATCTGATTGATGCCGACGTGGCCATCGACTTTTCCCAATATGCAGGGCAAGGAGATCGTGTGGCTGTCATTGCCACTGAACCGCTGACTAATGATGAAACATGGACATCATTGGAATGTGGTGAGCTGGTTTGCTTTCAGGATGGAAAGCTAACCATGCGTACACTGACATTGACACCTGAAGAGCAGAAAGCGGCAAAAGCACGGGCATGCTCTTTGGCAGATGTCTCCGGAAAAATATAAGAGTGCAAATACAAAAGGCCGTGCAATGCACGGCCTTTTGTTGATTACTTAGTTCATTGCGCGTTCATCAATCAGCCTTACGCCACTTGATTCCTTCACGACTAAACTCAACGATAACGCCTTGCGCCTTGAGTTGGTCTCGCAGCAGATCCGATTGTGCAAAGTCTTTGTTCTTGCGAGCCTCACTAATCGCGGCAATAACTGCTTCTACTTCTGCCATAAAGCCGGCATCGATAGTACCACCCTGACGGAAGGTATCCGGGTCCTGCTGCAATAGGCCAAGCACGCCCCCAAGGCGACGAAGCAATACACCGAACTTGGCAGCTTCTTCGAGCTTCTCTGCCTTAACTAGGCGATTAATCTCACGAGCTATATCAAACAATACCGCCAGAGCCTCTGGTGTATTGAAGTCATCGTTCATGGCTGACGTAAAGCGCGCCTCAAAATCAGTCGCCGCTTCAGGCTCGGCCGTTCCATCCAGCTTCAGCCCATTCAGCGTTGCATAGAAGCGTTCCAGTGATGCCTTGGCATTATTCAATGCATCATCAGAGTAATTGAGCGGGCTTCGATAATGGCTGGCGATAATGAAATAGCGCAGTACTTCTGGCTGATATAGTTTGAGCACATCACGAATGGTGAAAAAGTTACCCAAAGATTTGGACATTTTTTCTTCGTTGACCTGCACAAAACCAACATGCATCCAAGTATTAACGTACTTTTCGCCAGTCGCTGCTTCGCTTTGAGCAATCTCGTTTTCATGATGCGGAAACTGCAAGTCGCCACCGCCACCATGAATATCAAAATGATTACCCAAGCAGCAGGTCGACATGGCCGAGCACTCGATGTGCCAGCCAGGGCGGCCTTTGCCCCATGGAGAATCCCAAGAGGGCTCACCGGGCTTGGCTGCCTTCCACAATACAAAGTCTAGCGGATTGGTTTTGATCTCATCGATCTCAACACGAGCACCCGCCTGTAAGTCCTCCAGATTGCGCTTGGACAAACGACCGTAAGGTTTGAAAGACAATACGTTGTAATAAACATCGCCATTGCGTGCTGGGTAAGCGTGGCCTTTAGCAATTAGCGCCTGCACCATGCTAATGATTTCATCGACGAACTCAGTGGCCTTTGGCTCGCTGTCTGGACGAATCACGCCGAGTGCATCGGCATCCTCGTTCATGGCAGAGATAAAACGCTCAGTAAGGGTATTGAAGTCCTCACCATTTTCATTGGCACGCTTGATGATTTTGTCATCGATGTCCGTGATATTGCGGACATACGTCACTTTCAAACCAGACTGACGCAACCAGCGGGTGACCACATCAAAAGACACCAGCACGCGGGCGTGACCAATATGACAGTAGTCATAGACCGTCATGCCGCAGACGTACATACGCACTTCGCCCGGATGAATCGGGGCAAGAGGTTCTTTGCGCTTGGTTTCGGAGTTATGGATTACCAACATAAATCAGGCCCCCGGCTTCCAGGAATCACGCAAGCCTACTGTGCGATTAAAAACAGGCTTGCCGGGCTGGCTGTCGCGCAAATCTGCACAAAAATAGCCTTCGCGCTCAAACTGGAAACGCTCTTCCGGCTGTGCGTTAGCCAATGATGGCTCAATGATGGCCTGCACCACTTCCAGTGCCTGTGGATTGATGAGTGTTTTAAAGTCGACATCACCACGATCTGGAGCCGCATCAGTGAACAGGCGCTCATAAAGGCGTACTTCTGCCGGAATACCCTTATCGGCCGACACCCAGTGAATAACGCCCTTCACCTTTCGATCTTCAGGATTCTTGCCCAACGTATTCATGTCGCACGAGCAACGCAACTCAACAACATCGCCAGCGTCATTCTTAACCACTTCATCACATTTGACGATATAGGCATTGCGCAAACGCACTTCTCCGCCGGGAATAAGACGCTTGAAACCTTTCGGCGGTACTTCCTCAAAGTCGGCGCGATCAATGAAGAACTCACGCGTAAACGGAATCACACGCTCACCCATCTCTGGCAAGTTCGGGTGACGGGCAGCGCGAATTTCTTCTGCCTGACCTTCCGGATAATTCGTCAACACTACTTTGAGCGGACGTAGC
>DDBN01000031.1:7238-10021 GCA_002333145.1 Moraxellaceae bacterium UBA2031 | reverse complement strand
GGGCTCAGCCTGTCAATTTGTAAAGAACTGGTCGAGTTGATGGGCGGCGAGATCGGCGTCAACAGCCAACTCCGTCAAGGCTCTACTTTCTGGTTTGAGCTTCCCCTCATGCAACAAACCGCCAGCCAACCAGAAGACCCTGTTCTGGATCAATGGCTGCGTGGCATGCGTTTGCTGGTGGTAGATGATAACCAGACAGTCAATCGTGTCGTTGAAGAGCAGGCGGGGCGCTGGGGCATGACCGTGCGCATGGCTGACAATGGTGCAGAAGGGCTTGCCTTAGCCCGTAATGCGGCCAACATTGGCGAACCATTCGACATCATTCTGCTCGATCACAACATGCCTGGCATGAGTGGCCTGCAATTGGCCGCCCGAATCAAGGAAGACCCCATTATCCGTAATGACGTCATCATGATGATGCTGACCGGTATNNGAAGAATTGGGTTATCTCAAAACACTGCAAGAGCAGACCGCCAAGCTGGGCAGCCCCGATCTTGAACGACTCAAAGAACTCCGTGTCTTGATTGCCGAAGACAATCACCTGAGTCAAAAGGTGATTCGCGGCATGCTAGCCAAGCTAGGCGTCACTCCCACGGTGGTTGCTAACGGGCGCGAGGCCGTCGAAGAGGTTACCCGTCATGAATATGATGTTGTGCTGATGGACTGTGATATGCCTTTTATGGATGGCTATTCCGCAACACAGACCATTCGCGAATGGGAAAAGCTAACCGGAAGAAAACCCATACCCATTCTTGCGCTAACAGCCCACATTTTGGATGAGCACAAGAAGAAGAGTCGTGAGGCCGGTATGAATGCCCATCTCTCTAAGCCAGTAGAATTGGCTGAACTGCAAAATGCTCTGCTGACATGGTCTCCTCGCCAGCACAAGATCATTCCATAGCCGCAGGCATTCTTCGCAAGAAAAAATCCCCCAGAGTCAGGGGGATTTTTTTCGTCTCAAACATTACTATCAGGCTATGCCCGCATAGCCTTTCCCTGACGGTATATTCCCAGGCAAAAGCGTTTCCAGTTCAAAAAACTCACTATTGAGCTCTTGCAGTAGCCGATCATCTTTCTTATCGAACAGACGCAAAGTCCCCCGCGCAAACTTGGTGTTCTTCACCACAGCGCGTGCCCCACCCGGATGGTCATAATGCAACGCCACCCAAGGCTCAATACGTGGATTCTGGCCATTAATATGCACCTCAAGACGATGTGTAGCATTGGCAAAATCGACAATCCATCGGTAGTCATCCAGTGCTTCAACCTGCTGCTTCCAGCTAGCTGAAATCGCATTAAAATGGTGCCAGCGTCCTCCCGTTTTAAGGGAGCACATACTGAGATAGGGTGAGGTAACTAAGCCACGCGCCAACGCAATTTTTGCCGAGAACCCATCAAAATATGCCCCCGCGTCTTCGGCAAACAAATTACAGTCTGCATAAGCATACTCATGGGCATGCTCAGTTCCCCAGTTATGGCCATTCATGCCAAGAAAATCACCTTCTACCGTAATCCCTGCACAGGAAATGCGCCCACTAAAGCGGAGAAAGCAATCTCGTGTGATGATTTTCTTTTTTGGCCAGGGCAAGCGATAAAGGCGATCGCTCGCAAACTGATAAAGCACTTCATCAGAACGATTTAGCACCAGATCCCACTGTGCCGTTCCACGGGATGTATGCAATTTTCCACGCAAGCCCTCACGACTGATAGAAAAGAAAGACCCCGTCGAAAAATTGGCACTGGCCTGCTCCCAACTACCAGAGCGAAAAAAAGAAGCGGCCGCGGCTTTCGATAGTTCTTCCTTGTCATAAACCACTTCGGCCTCACCTGTGGTGCGATCAAAAATGACAAAGGCATTCTCCACCACAACCGTTGATTGGCCATTCTTGCGGAGTAAATTATGTTTCAGCCAGAAGGCATGACGACCGTCAGTGCTCGTGCCGCGAAAATAGAAAGACTCATACAGACCATTACGAGCTTCAGGCAATGCAAAGCTAACCGGATCAATCATCTGCTAATCCTCCTCAACCCATGCGCAACCGAAGAGCCTTAAGCGGAAACGTCAGAACTGAGTCGCGATAAACCAGTTCAGCCTCACCAATCACCTGACTATTCCGATAAACAATAAGTGGCAACGTGATCATCGACTCCAGCAGATTACGAATGTCATAGGTTTTTCGTCCTGTCACTTGAATGTCTCCAACACCTTCTAAGGAAAAGTGAAGATCATAGGATGGCCCAGTAAGCTGCAACACCAACTCACCTTGAACAGGTACCGGCGCATGAACGGCACCAAACTCTACCTGCCCAGAACAACGCCGTTGCGTACCAAAACTGAAGAGCTCCTCAGTAACTGCATCCACATTCAAAACAAAAGAGTGACGCCCTTCAGGGAAACCACTGTCTGGATTAAAGGCAATCCAGCCCGACATTTTTTCCTTAAGTACCAGCTGTAAAGACATAATTCCCCCCGTTACCACTGTCAGCATTTACTATTTTTTATAGTGCCCAAACTGTGCCTCTAACCGAATCTCTATAGAAGGGACTGCATCCCAGCTCAGTTCACGATATCGTGTTAACCGTGGCTCGACTTCATAATAGAGCCAACTCCTTAGAAACGACTGCCGCCAGAGCAGCCACGACCCATAGCTTTCCATACGATCATTTGGTCGAGTATGCCCAGCTATAGAGTAGCCATACCCCAAAGAGGCATCGCGGAAATTCTCGAAAACATGCGACATAGATACTCCATGCGACCAGACAAAGCCATCCGGATGATCGTC
>DDBN01000031.1:2626-7182 GCA_002333145.1 Moraxellaceae bacterium UBA2031 | reverse complement strand
TTACGTCGTACCCTTGGAGTACCTCGCTCTTTTTGGGTCGTTCCTCCGACATCATCGTCTTCATCTGTTATCACAAGGCGCATTCGCGCACTAGCGTTGGGCAAAGCAACCCGAGCTCGAACACGGGCGGCTGCACTCCAGCCATTCTCCTCATCCCAACCAGTCACGCTGATGACTCGCACCAACATATCGGCCTGCTCGTCGCTCCAGTCTCCGAACAAATCATCAAACCAGCGCGCAGATGCCACAGAGCGTCCCGAATACACACAATGCTGATAGTCCATCCAACCCTCAAAGCGCCCTTCTTTATCACGCCGAATACAACTCTTCTGCCCCTTAAACTTTGTGACTTCTATAGGGGCAGGAACGACCGGTACAGAAACAGCATCAGTGTGAGCCTCGCCATCAGAAATAGTACCCATTTCATCCGCGTGTAGTGCCCCCGCCAGAACCAGCAGAAAAGCAAGCACTCCGCATCGTACTTCTCGGAATCGGGCGTATGGATTTTCAGTATCACTGTATCCTTGCGCGCTCATGAGTATTGCCTGGGTGAGTACATTGGTGTCTGCTTTCTTCTTATCTTGATCTGATAGTGCATTGCCTACCAGCGGGAAACAATCCGCCGTAAAACAAAAAGGCCCGCAGAAGCGAGCCTTTTTGATCCGGCGAGTTCAGATCAGAAATAAGCTTCGCCGAAGCTCATGAGGGGCGCAGCACCACCCTCTACCATACGGGCACGGCCTTCCATCTCTGGCAGTACGCGCAGGGCAAAATAATCAGCCAACGCCAGCTTGTCAGCATAGAAGCTATCTGCCTGCTTGCCGACAGCCGCTTCAGCCATCAAGGCCCACATATAGGCATAGCTGACCAGACCGAATACATGCAAGTAGTCTACTGCGGCCGCATTGATCTCGTCCGGGTTACTGGCAGAGAGCTCAATTACCCGCTGAGTCAAACCTTCAAGACGATCAACCGCCGTCACAAAAGCAGACTTAAGACGAGCCGTTTCCGGCGCATTCAGGCGATCTGCTACTTCACGCATTTCAGCAATATAGGTTTTCACAAAAGCGGCTTTGTTCTTTACCACTTTGCGGCCCATTAGGTCAGCCGCTTGAATACCGTTGGCACCTTCATAGATCTGCGCGATACGCACATCACGAACCAACTGCTCCATACCCCACTCGCGGATAAAGCCATGACCCCCGAAAACCTGCTGGGCATCAACGCACCCTTCAAAGCCCTTATCCGAAAGGAATGCCTTAACAACAGGCGTCAGCAGTGCAACACGGTCAGCTGCCGCAGAAGCCACTTCGCCTTCTGCATACTTGGACAGATCAAGGTACTTCGCGGTGTACATCACAAAGCAACGAGCGGCTTCGTTATGAGCGCGTGTCTTGAGTAGCATGCGACGGATATCAGGGTGCACCAGCAATGAATCCGCCGGCTTTTCTGGCGACTTCACGCCCGTGGCAGAACGCCCCTGCAAACGGTCTCGCGCATAGGCTGCTGCACTCTGATAGGCCACTTCAGAGGCACCCAGCCCCTGTATGCCCATGGACAGACGCTCATAGTTCATCATGACAAACATGGCCGCCAAACCTTCGTTGACCTTGCCGATCAGGAAGCCCTTGGCGCCATCAAAATTCATCACACAAGTCGCTGAAGCCTTGATGCCCATCTTGTGTTCAATATTGCCGGCACCCACCTGATTACGAGTACCCACTGTACCGTCGGCATTCACCATGAACTTTGGTACTAGAAAGAGCGAGATACCTTTTGAGCCAGCAGGTGCATCGGGCAGCTTGGCCAGCACGAGATGAATGATGTTGTCGGCCAGATCGTGCTCACCACCAGTGATGAATATCTTGGTGCCGGTGATGCTGTAGGAGCCATCAGCCTCTGGGACGGCCTTCGTCTTGATAATGCCCAGATCGGTACCGGCGTGCGGCTCAGTCAGACACATGGTGCCGGCCCACTCGCCTGAGTAGATCTTCGGCAAGTAGAGATCGTTAATTTCGTCTGTTGCATGCTGCGACATGGACAGTGCAGCGCCGATACCCAGTAATGGATACAAAGCAAAAGAAGGGTTGGCCGAAAACAGCATCTCATCGGTCAGCGCCGTCACCGTTTTTGGCATACCAGCACCACCCCAACGCGGGTCNNTCTTCATCGCCGCTGCGATTAAGCGGAAAAATGACGTTTTCATTTAGCTTGGCAGACTCTTCCAGAATAGCGTCGACCGTATCGCGATCCACTTCATTCAGTGCCGGCACGGACTGCCAGAACGCGGTTGCGTTGAACACTTCATCCAGAACAAAGCGCATGTCGCGCAGGGGTGCCTTGTAAACTGCCATCTCAACTTCCTCTTCTCGGTTGTTACGCGGGTCACTGCTCGTCAGGCACCCACGCCACAAAACACGCCACAAAAACGGTTCAGTAAAAAGCCCGCATGTGCGGGCCTTTTACTGTGCTCATCACATTTTTTGCAGGATAGATCAGAACGCGAAAGCGTCTACATCCATCTGCATTAGCACTTCCAGTCCGCCGTCGATAACATCGGCATGAGACTTGGTGCGCGGCAGAATCTTCTTGAAGTAGAACTGTGCCGTTTGAATCTTGGCCTTGTAGAAAGCCTCTTCCGTGGTACCCGCCGCCAGTTTGTCCTGGGCCACCTTGGCCATCAGGGCCCACAAGTAGCCCATTGTTACATATCCTGAGTAGTACATGTAATCAACGGCAGCGGCACCGACTTCTTCAGGGTTCTGCATGGCCTTCATGCCGATCCTCGTGGTGATATCCGCCCATTCCTTGTTAAGGGCCGCGAGCGGCGCCACAAATTCAGCCATAGCGGCATTGCCTTCATTGGCAGTACAGAACTTGTGCATGATCTTGGTGAACTGGCGCAGCATGGCACCCTGAGTCTGCAGTACCTTACGGCCCAGCAGGTCAAGTGACTGGATTTCCGTCGTACCCTCGTAGAGACAGGCAATACGGGTATCACGCTGAATCTGCTCCATGCCCCATTCACGAATGAATCCGTGACCACCGTATACCTGCACGCCATGCTTGGCGGCTTCGGAACCAACTTCGGTCAGGAAGGCTTTGGCGATCGGGGTCAGGAAGCTCATCAGATCGTCAGCGGTCTTGCGAGTCTCTTCAGACTCGGCGCCTTCAACCAGATCACTTTGTACGGACAGCCAATACACCAAAGCACGGCCGCCTTCAGCAAAGGCCTTCTGGGTCAGCAGCATGTTACGGACAGCCGGATGCACAATAATCGGGTCTGCTTCTTTTTCAGGCGCCTTGGGGCCAGAGAGAGAGCGCATAGCCAAACGATCCTTGGCATAGGCCAAAGCACCCTGGAAGGAGCCTTCAGCGGCGCATACGCCTTGCAGAGCCGTGCCGACACGAGCCGTGTTCATGAAAGTGAACATGCAGTTCAAGCCCTTGTTTGGCGGGCCAATCAGGAAGCCCTTGGCGCCATCGAAATTCATTACACAAGTGGCCGAAGCCTTGATGCCCATTTTGTGTTCAATGGAGCCACAGGCCAGTCCATTGCGCTCGCCAGTAGAGCCATCGGCTGTCGGCAGGAACTTCGGCACAATAAACAGGGAAATACCCTTGGTGCCCTTAGGTGCATCTGGTAGGCGAGCCAGTACGATATGCACGATATTCTCGGTCAGATCGTGTTCGCCCGCAGAAATGAAAATCTTGGTGCCGCTTATGCTGTAAGAACCATCAGCATTTGGTTCTGCTTTGGTCCGAATAGTACCCAGATCAGACCCAGCATGAGACTCGGTCAGGCACATGGTCCCGCTCCACTCACCAGAGATCAGCTTGGTCAGATAGACCTGCTTCTGCTCGGCAGTGCCGTGGGCTTCCAACGTATTGATCGCACCGTGAGACAGGCCCGGGTACATGGACCAGGACCAGTTAGCGGTACCGGTCATTTCGCTCATGGCGATGCCCAGTGAAGGTGGGAGACCCTGACCACCATGCTCTACTGGCGAGGCCAGTGCGCCAAAACCGAGCTCTACAAACTTGGCATAGGCTTCTTTAAAGCCCTTTGGCGTGGTCACTACGCCATCGTTCCAGGTGCAACCTTCCTCGTCACCCGTACGATTGATCGGGGACAGTTCGCCTTCAGCAAACTGTGCACCGGCTTCGAGCACGCTATCCACGAGCTCACGATTGGTTTCGGCATAGGCAGGAATGGCAGCGTAATGCTTTTCCACTTCCAGAAGTTCGTGCATTACAAACTGCATATCGCGCAGGGGAGCCTTGTACGGAGTTGCCATATAACTAACCTCACTCGTCTCGGGGCAGGAAAAGCCCGCTTCGTCAGGAATGCGTCACGACAGGTATAACCTTGCCTTACAGATGCAATGTTTGTCGGACACAAAAGCGCTAGAAGTTTAGTAGAGAACGCCTATGCACTACAGCCCTATTGGTGACTGCTAGTTCACGGCAAACCCCTTCTTCTACCGCATGAACCTCATAGTATGAGGCTCCAGTACGGCAAGCTCCTGTACAAAGCCTGAACCATACAAATTCGA
>DDBN01000031.1:0-2489 GCA_002333145.1 Moraxellaceae bacterium UBA2031 | reverse complement strand
CGCCACCCGCCCGCCCCCTCGATTAAATACAGATCTGCTTTGTGCAGCATGGCACCACGGCAGAAGCCAGAAATTTGCATCAGCGTCAGGCGTCGCCCTGCTGCCTTCGCTGCCAGATGCGGTGACATGGGCGCTACCAATGCAACCGGATTCACCTCGGCATAAGAAAGCGGCACGGTCATGGCTTTCTGCAATGCCAGCGCATCGCTGTTACGAAGGCCATCCGGTGTTTCATCGCAACCAGAGGCGACTGGCTTTAAAGCCAGCGTTATTAGCCCTTTTGCTTTTGCCGCTGCCAGCAGAGCACAAGTAACGGTAGTCTTGCCGACACTGGTATCGGTGCCGGTCACAAAATAAGCCTTGGCCATTTCAACTCTCGAGTTCGCGTTTTGCCTGAATAAAAATAACGTCATAGCGCAACGGCAAACCTTGCGGTTCACGACTGCTCTCTAGCGCAGCGCTAACTTGCTGAAACCACTGCCGTCCGTGTAAATACCGCTCACGCGGGGCATCCGATGTGGCGGCGCCGATCCCCTGCAGGGCATGCAATAGATCTCGCGCAGACGCAAAATGCATAACGAAATCTTGCTGCTCAAAATGACACTCGCCAAAGCCGGCCTGCATCAAGGCGACAGCCCAATCCTGCACACCCACAAAGCTATTGATGTGCAGCAGCTTATCCGCCCTCAACGCTGCCAAGCTGGCGGACCCAGGTACAGCAGCAAGCAACTGCCCACCCGGCTTAATCACCCGGAATAACTCCTGACAGGCCTGCTCTCGGGAATCGCACCACTGCAACGCAAAATTACTAAATACATGACTCACACTTGCATCAGGCAGCGGAATGGCTTCGATATCTCCCAGCATGGGCTGTATCTGTTCCGTCACTGGCAGTTCCGCCAGCATTCCCGGCGCCATATCGAGCGCGATAACGTATTCAATATCTTTACGCTCCGACAGCAGAACGGACTCACGCCCACGGCCACAACCTGCATCGAGCACCACACCAGAAAACTCGCTACTCGCCATCAAACGATCAGCAATAGCGGCCTGCAACTCTGCAAATTCAGCATAGCCTTCTGCCGCTCGCGAAAAGCGCTGAGCAATTTCTTGCTTACGTAATGTGCTCATGCGCTTGCTCCAATAAATTTCAGCAGAGCGTCGCTGCAAGACTGTAAGTGCGACAGAAAAGGTAGATGCGCGGCTTCTGGAATCACCTGTACCGCTACATCAGGCAGAACCATGGGAAGCGACTGCGCCAAGCTGACTGGCACCAGCGCATCCTGCTCACCGAGCAGAAATAAAACCGGCAATGACATTGCTGCAAGCAAAACTCGTAAATCACTTTTTTCAAGCAATGCTAATCCTTGGCACAGTGCCGATGAGGATGGCAGCTGCGGCTGCGCCGCACAGGCTTGTAGGAAACGTAGATCCTGTTTGTGTGACACAGACCCTCGGCACTGCAATGCAAGAAACCGTTTCAACGTTGTATCCCTATCTTGCTGCAATGCTTGCGCGAACGGTGTGAATAACTCAGCAGGCATCGCTGCATCCCAGCCTTCTCGTTGCACAAAACACGGGTTTGCTGCAATCAGCACAAGATGGCTCACTGCCTGCGGATAACGAGCTGCCAGCATAAGGGCGATTAAGCCGCCCAGCGACCATCCAACCACCACCGCACGGGCCTGCATAACCTCATGTACGGCATCGGCCCAATCCTCCAACGAGTCAGGAACCTCCACCGCAGCACTGCGGCCGAACCCTGGCAAATCGATACAACGAACCTGCGTAAACGGTGTCAGCAACGGAATAAAGTCCTGCCATACGCCGGAGTGCATTCCCCAGCCGTGTAACAGCACCAGCACCGGGGCATCCGTATTAGTATTGGCATTTCCTGTACAGGGAAAATCTTGAAAAAATAAGCGATTCATATCTGCTTATCGCGACAATCCGCCAACGCCTGCAGCAAGTGATCAACATCTTCTGCCTGATGTGCCGCTGTGAGCGTGATGCGTAATCGAGCCTGACCTACCGGCACAGTCGGTGGCCGAATGGCGCTTACCAGGCAGCCTTGACGTTCAAGTGCTGCACTCCAGGCCAGTGCACGTTCATTGCTACCCAGCAAAATGGGTTGTATCGGCGTGTCACTGGGCATTAAATCCAGTCCCAAAATACTGGCACCATTACGAAACTGACTGATCCGTTCACGCAACGACTCTCGTAGCTTCTGCCCTTCACGAATAAGCACAAGGCTGGCACGTGATGCCGCTGCTACGGCAGGAGGCAATGCGGTGGTGTAGATGTAGGGGCGCGCCGTATTAATGAGGTATTCAATCAGATCGTTATCGCCAGCCACAAACGCGCCGAACGAGCCAGCCCCTTTGCCTAATGTGCCCATGAGTACGGGTATATTCTGCACGCCGAGACCAAAGTGTTCGGCAACACCACCGCCCTGCGCACCCAGCATGCCGAAACCATGCGCGTCATCT
>DDBN01000049.1:4379-4592 GCA_002333145.1 Moraxellaceae bacterium UBA2031 | reverse complement strand
GCATCGGTCACTTCATGCGCTTCTTCTAGCGTGTAAGGCGCGATGGTGTTGAAGTCTTGCTCCAAATCCCAAGGGCAACCTGTCTGCGGATCGCGCAGACGCATCATGATGTGCAAAAGCTGTTGCATCGCCGACATTGCAGGACTCTCTTGGCAATCAGGTGGAATGACGTCGGGCTTCGATGACATTGGGCTGCTGCTCTATCTTGGCCAA
>DDBN01000049.1:3974-4273 GCA_002333145.1 Moraxellaceae bacterium UBA2031 | reverse complement strand
GGCTGACAGCAACCGGCAATGTGCGTGAGCAGATTACCCACCCCTTCAATAAGAATGGGCGAGCCGGAATGCGTGCGGCGTGGCCGACTGACCACATCTTGAGGCAAGAGATCAGGCGTCTGTGAATCCACACGCGTGCCGAGCTGACTGATAATTTGGCTAACGCGAATATCGCCCGCGCCAACACCAGCCAACACATCATCGCCTGCTTTAACATTCAGTTTGCTGGCCAATCCATCGAGATCATAGCGGGATAAGCTAATGCCCAGACGCATAAACTCGTGCTCAATAATATCGCG
>DDBN01000049.1:0-3879 GCA_002333145.1 Moraxellaceae bacterium UBA2031 | reverse complement strand
TGCTCGGCAAAGTCTTCGAGCTGGGCATCGCCCATGTCTTCTTGCCATTCCAGCACCTGACGCAGCCATGCTATTTTGCTTTCGTAACCGGCATTTTTGTCGCTCTTGGTGCCTTCTTTGTAGTGCCAGTGCGCACACACACCGAGTTCGGCTTCGTCGTGCATATTAAAGGTACGAATTTGCACTTCTAGGGGCTTACCCCGAGGCCCAATCACAGCGGTATGCAGGGAGCGGTAGCCGTTCTCCTTGGGCGTGGCGATATAGTCATCGAACTCGCGGGGAATATGCTTCCACAGCGAGTGCACTACCCCTAGAGCGGCGTAGCAGTCACGGTCTTCTGGCACCAAAATACGCACGGCACGCACATCGTAGACTTCGTTAAAGGAAATCTTCTTGCGCTGCATTTTTCGCCAGATGGAGTAAATATGTTTGGCGCGGCCAGTGACTTCGGAACGCATGCCCATACTGTCAAGCATGCCTTTTAATGTGCTGATCACATTCTGAATATATTCATCACGATCCAGCCGCTTTTCATCCAGCAACATGGCGATTTGCTTATAGGCATCTGGCTCGAGGTAGCGAAAGGACAGATCCTCTAGTTCCCACTTGATGTGGCCAATCCCCAAACGGTGGGCCAGTGGCGCATAAATATCGAAAATTTCACGGGCCACACGCTGGCGACGTTCAGGCGTTGCGTCCTTAATCTCGCGAATGGCAAAGGTGCGTTCAGCCAACTTGATCAGGGCGACACGTACATCGTCGATCATCGCGACCAACATCTTGCGCATGTTGTCGAGCTGTTGCTGGTTCTGCCCGAAGCTGGCGCGCTTGTCCGGATTAATAATCTGGCTGATAGCCGCCATGCGCAAAACGCCATCAATCAAGTGGGCGATATCAATGCCAAACTCTTTTTCAATAATCGCTTGGGTAGTCTTGCCTTCACGAACGCTTCGATAGAGCACGGCCGCGATAAGCGTCTCCTGATCCAGACGCAAGTCGGCCAGAATATCGGCCATGGCAAGGCCGGTTAGAAAGCTGGAGGTACGTGTCGACCAGACGTGCTCGGTCGCCGTATTCTCGACATCCATCTTTTGCGCAAATTCGCAGGCGCGCTTGAGCGCGGCCGGGTCATGCAGCGCAACTTTAACGCTGACGCGCGCCATCCATGCGTCTAGGTCGACAGAGCCGTCTTCCTTTTGCGGGTAATCTTCACGAACCTTTACCATGTTGGTATCCCTGCGACCACAATCAGCTTACCGCTCAAATACCGCAATCGATTCAACATGCGTGGTATGCGTGAACATATCCATTACGCCNNTTGGGCAGGTACTTCACTATCTCTTCTGCTCCGCTACGAGGCGGGTCAATCAGCAGGCGGTCAAAACCCTGACGTGCCCACGGCTGTTGAGAGAAATCCGCCGTGAGGTCTTGTGCATAAAACGAGACATTGCTCAGGTTATTACGCTTTGCATTTTCCATGCCACGATCGGCCATGGCCTGCACGCCTTCCACCCCTACGACCTCACCGGCACGAGTGGCCAGCGGCAAGGTGAAGTTGCCAAGGCCGCAGAACAGATCAAGCACACGATCACCCGGCTGCGGATCAAGTAACTCAAGTGCCAGATTGAGCATCTTGCGATTGATGCCGGCATTGACCTGGGTAAAGTCCGTGGGATGAAAGTGCATCGTTAGGCCGAAGTCTGGCAGCGCATAGGACAGGCGATCCTCTGCCTGTTCCGGATACACACGGTGCACCGTATCTGGGCCCCCTGGCTGCAAATAGAGCATCCAGTTGCGCTCTGCCATAAAAGCCGTGAGTGCCTGCACATCGGACTCAGGCAATGGCGCCATGTGACGGAAGATCAGGGCGATATCATCATCACCGGCGGCCACTTCGATCTGCACTACCTGCTCGCGCTGCGCCAAGCCATTGATAACTTCACGCAAGGCCAAGAGCTGGGATGAAATACGATTATCCAGAATCACGCACGAACGAATATCCGCGAGAAAATTCGATTTCTTTTCTCGAAACCCCACCATCAGGGTTTCTTTTTTGATGACGTACTTAACGCCAAGACGGGCTTTGCGGCGGTAGTCGGTGGCGTCATCCAGCAACGGCGGCAACCATTCCTCTGGCTGCAACCCGCCAAAATGAAGAAAGTGCTCGGCGAGTACGCTTTGCTTATAGGCAATCTGGGCATCACGCGACATGTGCTGCATAGAGCAGCCACCGCAGATGTCAAAATGCTCGCACGGTGGCGTAACGCGATCTGGCGAGGCGTGGCGAATTTCCAGCACGCGGGCTTCGTCGTATTTTTTATGTGTAAACGTGTACTGGGCCAATACCTGTTCGCCAGGTAATGCGCCTTCGACAAAGATACGCTTACCATCAACCCGCGATAGGCCACGGCCTTCGTGGCTTAGACCATCAATCAGCAATTCTACCGGGGGACGTGCTTTTGTTTTTTCGCTACGACGACTCATGAAGTTCTCTGTTGTAGGTCATTCAATTGGTGCGTTTAGGCAGTTTTGTTCTTCTGCCAAGCATCCAGAAATTCGGTGAAATGCGGTTTGTCATCGGCCTTAAGCAACTGCTTGGTTAACTCAATTTCGGCCTCATAGGCACCGGCATCAAGGTGCCCGCGAATGAGCTGAAAGCGCAGATAGACCAACCACGTATTCAGCACATCGGTTTCGCAATAATTACGAATGCCGGCCACATCGCCATCCAGATAGGCATCCCAGACTTTGGCACCACTCATGCCCATCTTGCCGGGAAAGCCCAGTAGCGTGGCAACTTGATCCAATGGCTGTACGGCTCGCGCCTGATAGCCGGCAATTAAATCCATCAGATCGGTATGACGGGAGTGAAAGCGGCTGAGGTAGTTATTGAACTTGAACTCGCGGTCGTCCTCGCCTTGATCCCAGTAACGGGGCGCCGCAATACCGTGCTTGAGAGCGCGATAGTGCAGAACGGGCAAATCAAAACCACCGCCATTCCAAGACACTAGCGTGGGTAGATAGCGGTCTATGCCGGTGAAAAATCGCGTAATGATGTCTTTCTCATCAGCGTTCTCGTCGCCTAAGGTCCATACCTTAAGGCCATCGCGCGTGCGCAATGCGACTGAAATGCAGACCACTCGCTGCAAGTGATGCCGGAGAAAATCCGAACCGCCCGTTTCCTGACGTCGCAAGGTGAACATGGCGTTGGCTGTATCGCGATCGTCCAGGCCTTCCAGCCCGTGAATATGACGAGCACCCTCTACATCCGGTATGGTTTCGATATCAAAGACAAAAATATTGTTCATGTCGCTTTCCGTTATCCCTTCTGCGATCTTTTTTACTGCGCATTTTTAGTTCGACGTGTACACGCCCGTCGATAAGTAACGGTCACCACGGTCACAAATAATGGCCACGATAACGGCGTTCTCGACACGTGCCGATAACTCCAAAGCGGCCCAAACGGAGCCGCCGGAGGACACGCCGCAGAAGATGCCTTCTTCACGCGCCAAGCGCCGCATAGTGTCTTCGGCGTTTGCCTGCGGCACGTCCACCACTGTATCTACTCGCGCGCGTTCAAAAATGGTCGGCAGATAAGCTTCTGGCCAGCGCCGGATGCCCGCAATCTGCGAACCTTCTGATGGCTGCAGGCCCACAATCTGAATGGCAGAGTTCTTTTCTTTCAGGTAACGCGAGCAGCCCATGATGGTGCCAGTGGTGCCCATGGAACTGATGAAATGAGTGATTGTGCCCTGCGTCTGCTCCCACAACTCAGGGCCAGTGCTTTCATAGTGGGCTCGCGGGTTATCCGTGTTACCAAACTGGTTAAGTACGACGCCCTTACCCTCAGCCTGCAGACGCATGGCCAGATCACGGGCA
>DDBN01000021.1 GCA_002333145.1 Moraxellaceae bacterium UBA2031 | reverse complement strand
CGCCAATCCACCTCACCAGTGCGCTGGGCCAATCGTGCCTGATAGTCCTCTATGCCATCATCACCGCGACGATAGGACACACTAGCCCCTGCCACGTCGGCTGGATGCCGTGTAATGATATTCACGACAGCAAGAAAACTGTTTACGCCGAAGCTCGCCGCATTAGGGCCCCGAATGATTTCAATACGCTCAATATCGCCTAGATCCAATGGCAAGCCAATCCAGTCAACCGACGCCAGCAACGGCTGATAAATTGAACGTCCGTCCACTAGGACCTGCATGCGCCGGGCCATATCAGCAGATGTGCCGTGATAGCTAACAAATGCGGATGATGATGAGTCATAGCCAACGACCATGCCCGGCACCATACGGAGTAGCTCAGGGATTTCACGAACACCACTTTGCTCGATCATCTGGCGATCAATAATGGTTACCGCTGCAGGCACATCAAAAAAAGACTGCTGCAGCCGAGTGGCCGACAGTACCATCGGCATATCATCGCTCTGGGAAAACGGCAGCGCGAGCGACTCATTTGCCACAGCCAGCTGCGCGAAAAAAATACACGCCACCCCGGGTAGAATGCGGTTCCGCATCGAGATCCCCTGCATCAAGCACATCCCGGTGCTTACTTTAAGTAATAATTTAATGGCACTCGCCAAACGAGTACTTAGCGTTTTTTCGTATTCTGTCTATTGTTCTGTCTATTNNCTCATTCTGCTTATCCTTGTATGGGTTATCCCCGGTCTTAAACTCGATCGCGATTGGCGTGCCCTCTATTTTCAGTACCTTGCGGTAAATATTTTCGAGATAGCGCTTATAGGCGTTTGGCACCGATTCGGTCTGATTGCCGTGAATCACGATTATTGGTGGATTTTGCCCACCCAAATGAGCATAGCGCAATTTAATACGACGGCCCGAGGACAGTGGAGGCTGATGCGTCTCTACGGCATCCTGGAGTATCTGTGTTAAGCGGCTCGTAGCCACTTTGATTGTCGATGACGCATACGCTTTTTCGATGGACGGGTATAAATCGCCGACGCCTGTACCATGCTTGGCTGAAATAAGGTGTACACGAGCCCAAGGAACAAAGTCTAAACGACGATCGATACTCTCCTTAACCTGCTTACGATCATACTCACTCATGCCATCCCATTTATTAATGGCAATCACCAGAGAGCGGCCACTCTGCAGCACAAAACCCAGTAGGTGTAGATCCTGATCGACAATGCCTTCACGGGCATCCAGCACCATCACCACGACATGCGCATCTTTTACGGCTTGCAGTGTCTTGATCACCGAAAACTTTTCTACTGTCTCATCGACACGACCACGGCGACGCACCCCCGCCGTATCAATAAGCGTAAATCGTTTGCCACGCCGCTCGTAAGGAATGTAGATAGAGTCACGNNCCAACAATAGCGATTTTAACGCCCTTCTCGGCATCCTCTTCTTCCACTTCATCCGGTGGAAAATCGATTAGCACCGCCTGCATCATGCTTAGAATGCCACGGCCATGACTGGCTGCTATGCCAAACAGTTCGCCCATGCCCAGCCGATAGAAATCCGCCAGCGCCGCTTCCTCATGCACGCCATCGATCTTGTTGACCACAAGGTGCACTTTTTTGCCGAGTACGCGTAATTCAGCGGCAATGTCCTGATCAGCGGGTGTCAGACCCGCGCGGGCATCAACAAGAAGCAGGACAATATCGGCTTCATTAATCGCTAGGCGAGACTGTTCCGCCATATAGGCATCAATCCCTTTCTCACCTTCACCAATACCGCCTGTATCAATAACGATAAAAGACTTGTCTTCAATACGGGCATCGCCGTATTTGCGATCACGCGTAAGGCCTGGCAAATCTGCAACGAGCGCATCGCGACTTTTGGTAAGCTGGTTGAACAGAGTGGACTTGCCTACATTGGGGCGACCCACTAGCGCAATCACGGGTTTCATGATGAAAATCTCAACGTCAAAAATAGTCATTCCCGCCGTAGCGGGAATGACAGGAATTCATCAACAAGTACTGCTTAGCGCGACCTGATCTTCCAGGCTCCCAGTACGCCGTTGGCAGACCAGGTATAGAGCAGGTCTCCCTGTACGGAGAGGCTGACCAGCCCGCTTCGTACTAGTCGTTCGCGACCGAGTGCTGTGCCATCACTTTGCGACAGGATATGAGCGTAACCTTTGGCATCCCCCGTCACCAAAACAGGCCCCAGTACGACAGGATTAATAATGCCTCGCCATGCCAGATCAGGCTGTTTCCATACCGGCTTACCACTCTCATGGTCCAGTGCAATAACCGTGCTGCCAGTGTCTACCACATATACATTGCCCAGACCTGCAGCGAGGCTGTGCACACTCGATACATCGAACTGCCAACGACGACGGCCATCCTGAACACTCAGTGCAGCAAGCTGCGACTGAAAACCAACACTGTAGAGACTGCTATCGCCGTCCAGCAGCAACTCACCTTGGATATCCACCATACGCTCTAGCTCAGAGCGGCCAGTGTTTGTTGCCACGCGAGTATCCCACTCCACCACGCCCGACTCTGCATCAAGGCTAAGCACCTTGCCTGCCGCCGTCGGAACCAGAAGATGAGAGCCCACTGCCACCGGCCCAGCACTACCACGCAGGCTCAAAGGAGGAACCGGTGTACTATAAGTCCAATGCTGCTCACCCGTTGCACTATTCAGCATATGCACCACGCCATCAGACGTCAGCACAGCTACTCGGTCAGCCATCACCACAGGGGCCGCATGCACCCCTGCTCCCAACTGGACCTTCCACCGCAACTCACCATTCGTGGCGTTATAAGCCAGCAACTCACCCTTGCCAGTACCCACCACCACCACACCATACCCAGCAGCAGGGCCAGCGGTGAAAGGAAGCTTGGTCTTGATGCGCCACTGTACCTTTCCCGTTTCTGCATCAAGCGCCGACAGCACACCATCATGGCTGGCAGCCACAATTTGCTGAGCGGTAATGGATGGACGCAGTTGAAGCAGTGCCTCCGGCCCATTCCCGACCTGCGCCTTCCAGACTCGATCAAGTTGCACGCGCTCGGCCGGCAAGTCTGGCAGAGGGCCAGGCTTCGGGGCTTTCGGGCTGCTGCTGCATGCGGCGATTACCACCAGCAGCGGCAATAGCAGAAGAAAACGGGAAAGACGCATCACGAGGCGGGCACCTCGGTGACAGCTGGCTTATCTTTTTTTACAATGATCGGAGCCACACCAACATCTGCCATCTTCAATTCAAGTACCGGACTGCGTTCATCACGTGCCTGAAGTGCCACACTCGCAGATTGGTAGGCCTTGCGAGCCTCATCAATTTTGCCTTGTGCCTGATAAATATCCCCTTTGAGCTCTTCTATTGTTGGCTCAAATCCAGGGGCCTTTTCCTTAACCAGCAGGGCGATAGCGGCATCATGCTGCTTGTCCGCCATAAGCACACGAGCCAAACGCGTCGTTGCCAGCACACGGATACCTTCTGTTGGCTTTTGCTCTAGCACCCAACGCAACTGCTTCTCTGCACCCTTGTTGTCCGCACGATCAAGCGCATGACGTGCCTCCACCATGGCTGCACTGATCGCGTAAGGTGTTCCGGCATAATCATCCTTCAAGTCTTTAACCAGACGCTGCACATCCGTCGTGGCCGCCTTGTCATCCGGATTCAACTGGCTACGCTGCGCCGCGCCCAGCATGTCCTGGAATACCGTCGCCGCCTTTGTTGCCGAATTTACTTTCTCGGTCTGCCAATAGCGCCAGCCGGCAAATACCGTCACAGCAATCGTTATACCCACCAAAATAGGTGTTCCATAATCCTGCCAAAAACGCTTCAGGTTCTCTATTTGTTCATCTTCATGCTGACTCACGTATATCTCCTTGTACCGGCCTGATCGGGCATTCTCAAAACGAATGATGTTCTTTCATAAAAGCGGCTACATCGGCCTGAGCGAGAGACTGCTGCTCATGCTCCTCACGAAGCCACTTCAAACTGACAGTGCCATTCTTAACTTCATCCTCACCCAGAATCAGGGCGAAGCGAGCGCCGGACTTATCCGCACGCTTAAACTGGGACTTAAAGCTACCTCCACCGCAGTTCACCAGAATCCGCAAATCTAGTAATGCATCCCGAAGCTTCTCTGCCAGCAAAAGGGCCGCACCATCCGTTCCCTCGCCAACAGCCGCAATAAAAATATCCGCTTCAGTGGTCTCTTGCTCGCCCTGCACAGCTGCCTGCAACAGCAACAACCGTTCCATGCCAATAGCAAAACCTACCGCAGGGGTCTTTTGCCCACCCAATTGTTCAACCAATCCGTCGTAACGTCCGCCAGCACAGATCGTTCCCTGTGCACCCAGCGCGGTCGTCGTCCACTCGAAAACCGTCTTGTTATAGTAATCCAGACCGCGCACCAAATTTGGATTCACCACATAGGCAATGCCCGCTTTATGCAGCACGGCACACAAGCGTTCGAAGTGCTGGCGTGAGTCTTCTTCCAAAAAATCAGGCAAGCGCGGCGCGCCCTCCAGAACTTTCCGGGTTGATGAATCTTTGCTATCGAGGATGCGCAATGGATTACTTCCCAAGCGACGCACAGAATCCTCATCAAGCTCATGGCGATGCTGTTCGAGATACTCTATCAGTGCGGCGCGGAAATTAGCGCGCTCATGCAACTCACCCAATGAATTAAGCTCTAACTGCACCACGCCGGCCACGCCCAGCGCCTTCCAAAGTCGGGCCGTCATCAGAATTAGCTCGGCATCAATATCCGGGCCGTTGAACCCAAACGTCTCCACCCCAAACTGGTGAAACTGACGATAACGCCCTTTCTGCGGGCGCTCGTACCGGAACATAGGGCCTGCATACCAGAGGCGTTGCGTCTGGTTATACGTTAGTCCGTTTTCAAGGCACGCACGCACACAGCAAGCAGTACCTTCAGGACGCAGGGTAATCGCCTCCCCCCCACGATCCTCAAACGAATACATTTCTTTTTCGACAATATCCGTCACTTCGCCGATAGCACGCGCAAACAGCGGCGTACTCTCCACGAGAGGAAGTCGAATCTCGTGATAGCCATACGCACGCATCAGATCACGCAATACGGCTTCTACCTCAGCCCAGCGTGGCGTTTCAGCGGGCAAAATGTCGTTGAATCCGCGAATAGCGGTAATTTTCTGACTCATGATGTCTTACTCGCCACGGGCAAACACCCCTCGGGCTTTGTCTTCACTCTTTTTTGCTGCGGCATCCGCTTCATGCTTGCGCACGCGCTCACGCACCATCTGCTCGATTTCATCAACCAGGTTATTTGTTGGAATAAGATGGCTTTTCTCACCTTGGAGATACACCAAGCTTTTCGGTGCCGCACCCACTACACCGATATCCGCTTCCTTGGCCTCGCCCGGACCATTCACCTTGCAACCAATCACCGATACGTCCATGGGAACACGGACATCTTCTAAGCGTGCTTCCAATGCATTCATGACCCGAATGACATCAAATTCCTGACGCGAGCAACTGGGGCACGCAATAAAATTGATGCCGTTGGAGCGAATTCCTAATGCCTTAAGAATATCGAAACCAACACGTATCTCCTCTTCTGGCTCTGCTGCCAGAGAAATACGGATGGTGTCACCAATGCCGTCCAACAGTAATCCGCCCAACGCTATCGCCGACTTCACTGTTCCAGAGCGAAATACTCCGGCTTCGGTGACACCGAGATGCAGTGGGTTATCAATCTGCGCTGACAATAAACGATAGGCGTCCAACGTCAGAAAAACATTGGAGGCTTTTACGCTAACTTTGAATTCATGAAAATTATGGCGATCGAGAATATCGACATGCCGCATTGCAGATTCAAGCAATGCCTCTCCAGTTGGCTCACCGTATTTTTTCTGAATATCTTTTTCCAGCGAGCCAGCATTAACACCAATACGAATTGACAGTCCTTTGTCACGTGCGCAGGCAATCACTTCACGAATCTTGTCTTCAGTACCGATATTGCCCGGATTAATACGCAGACAGTCCGCACCATGTTCTGCTACCGCCAGCGCAATACGATGGTCAAAGTGAATATCAGCAACCAGCGGTACGCCCATCACCTGCTGACGAATAAGGCCAAAGGCTTCGGCTGCCTCCATGGACGGCACTGATATGCGCACGATATC
>DDBN01000128.1:1505-8076 GCA_002333145.1 Moraxellaceae bacterium UBA2031 | reverse complement strand
CCAGCAAACATCTCATCTAGAATAAGGATTTCTGGCTGAATCGCTGTTGCCAGCGAAAATGCCAAGCGCAAGTACATACCTGTCGAGTAATACTTGACCGGCGTATCAATGAACTCTTCGATCTCAGCAAATGCAATAATTTCAGGTTCGAGTCGCTTTAGATCCTCTTTGTTGTATTTGAGAATAGCGCCGTTCAGGTAGATATTCTCACGCCCTGTAAACTCAGGATGAAACCCGGCCCCAATCTCCAACAAGGGTGCAATACGGCCCTGAATACGGATAGTGCCTTCTGCTGGCTCATAAATACGACACAGTGCCTTCAGCAACGTACTTTTACCGGCACCATTATGACCAATAATGCCTACGCGCTCACCGCTGCGTATATCCAGCGATACATTATTTACCGCACGGTGCTCAGAGAATGGATCTTTTTGATGCCCCTTGAAAAAACTGGACATATAATCTTTGAGCGAAGGCGATTTGTCTTTATACCGACGGAAATCAATCGACAGGTTTTCAACGTGAACACTAGACATGATTATCAGAGCCTATAGACAATTTTTTTCTCATTCATTGAGAATACAAGTAGCCCAATGGCCAGTGACACAACAGCAAATATAACGCAAAGAACAAGTGACTCCATCGGTGGCATAAGTCCATAAGCCAATGGCGCTCTAAAAATATCAATAAACGGAACCAGCGGATTGACTTGCATCAGAAACGACGCAGGACCGCCCAGCATTTTCTTGTCATACAAGACTGGCGTCAGAAAGAACATGGCCTGCAGCATAATCGTAATGATGTAGAGCAGATCACGAAAGAACACTGTAAGAACTGACATAACCAGCCCTATACCCAGTGAAAATACAAACAGCAGTAAAAAAGATAATGGCAGCATTAACAAAGCGACTGAAATCTTACCGCCGAGTACTAAAATAATCACAAATAGTGATACAAAAGAAAAAATCGTATCAATTGATGTTCCTACGGAAACACCTAGTGGGAACAGCATTTTTGGTAAATAAATTTTCTTGATCAGCCCTTCATTATTAATAAAGGCATAACACGACTGAAACACGGTTGAACTAAAACTATTCCAGGCAATCATTCCGGAGAAAAGGAACACGGCATAATCGCGTAAAGGAACCTTGAATAGTGTTGAAAACACAAATGCCGTTACCGACATCATCAGTAACGGATTGATCAGCGTCCAGAAATAACCCAGTATTGTGCGCCGATAACGCAAGATAAGTTGCTGCCGCACCAACTGCCACAGTACATAACCATGGGAGCGCAGCTCATTCCACTGTTCCATTAAGCCCGCTATCATTTCGCTACTTTTCCATTTCTCATTAAACTGCAAATAACCACGTCATGCCGCCTCACTGGAAGGCAAGCTCCAGTATCTACGCATGATCACAGCCAGACAGGCCCAGTACAGGAAATAGTTGACCGCATGTGCCACCGCGACCCCCTCAAAACCCATAAAGCGCGTCAACACGATTGTTAGGCCCACAAAACTAGCCGCCGATATAATTTCGGTAACTACATACACTCTGAACATGGCCTTGCCTAACATCAGGTATGCCAAAATCCAGCTGCCGATCTTCAAGGTATCACCCAGCAATTGTGGAGCAAATAAGCTGCGCATGCTGGTGAAACTATCCGTAAACAAGACAACAATAATCGCGTCCCTGAGCAGATACACACTCACGCTGCAGAGTACTGCCACCGGCAAAATCACCCGATAGCCTTGTAAAATCTCATGGCGAATACTGGCGTAAGACTTTAGCTCCGACAGCATAGGCAAGTAATAGACACTCAGCGTCGTCGTCACCAGCATCAGGTATGCCGCGCTCAAGCGCCACATTGCCTCCCAATAACCGGCATATTCCTGACCGAACGTCTCACCCAGATGGTTACGCACCAATATATGGCTCACCGGCACACACACTGCTGATGTAACCGCCATAAGAACATAGCCAGACAGGCTTTTGACTACCGACCTGTCTACCGGCCCCAGTAAGTACTCCAGTCGAAACCACGATTTGCGCCAGCAAATACCCAGCGTCACAAAAAAGGCTACCGACTGATAAACAGCAAAACCGATCAGGGCCCCTTTCAACCCCATAAAGCTGACCAGCACATACACCAACAAAAGCGACAGCAGGCTGCCCGCTATGTTGGCTATTACAAAAGAAGGTACTTCTTTTTTGCCATTGAGAATGGCCAGCAGCAGCACATTAAAGGCATAAAACAACAGCCCTGCTGCAAACCATTGAAAAACATCCGCGTGCGCCACATCCCCAAGAAAGAAGCCAGCCAAGCTCCGACTGAACAGCGCAATTAGCACACCCACCAACACTGTGCTGCCCAGCGTTAACGTACCAGCAGTGCGCCAGACATCATGCTGACGCGCTTCTTCCTCGTAATGCTCTGCCGTGTATTTCACTACACCATTGCTCACCGCACCGGCAGTAAAGGCCGTAAACATGGTGATGGCATTTTGAAACTGACCGATGACGGCATAGCCGGCTGGCCCTACGTACACAGCCAGAAGCTTGTTCAACCCCAGCAATGTCAGCACTTTGATAACAACCGCAATACTATTAAGCAGCCCGGTCTTTATCAATGTCATGCGCTACTTGCCCACAACTGGGGAGAAAGCGTTACAGGCCGCAATAACCACCGCCGCCTCTTCATCAGACATGGTCGGGCCAATGGGCAGGCTCAACACTTCCTCATGAATACGCTCGGTCAATGGCAACGACAAATTATTAAGGCTGGCATAGGCCTGCTGTTTATGCGGAGGTACAGGGTAGTGAATCAATGTGCTCACTCCAGCAGCTAGCAAATGGGCTTGCAGGGCAGCACGCTGCTCACAACGCACCACGAATAGGTGAAACACATGCTGCTCTTCACGCTCCCACTGCGGCAGACGAATAGCAGGATTACGAATGCCGTCCTGATACAGTCGGGCAATATGGCGGCGATGCTCAGTCTGCCTGTCCAGATGGCGCAGTTTTACCGACAACATGGCCGCCTGAATTTCGTCCAGCCGGCTGTTTACGCCTTGATAGATGTTTTTATACTTTTCGTGCGAGCCATAATTGCGCAGAGCACGCAGGGCCTCGGCCAGTGCCGCATCGTTTGTGGTAATGGCACCTGCATCTCCTAGTGCCCCCAGGTTTTTACCCGGATAAAAACTGAAACCCGACGCATCGCCCCAGCTACCCGCACGGCGACCATCAATGCTGGCACCATGTGCCTGGGCCGAATCTTCCAGTACCAGCAAATCATGTTGTTTTGCCACGGCCATAATGCCCGGCATATCCGCCAGACGACCATACAAATGCACCGGCACAATGGCACGGGTGCGTGGCGTGATTGCAGCAGTAACGCCGGCGGCACTCAAGTTGAAAGAGGCCTCATCTGGCTCAACCAATACGGGCACAAGGCGATTTTCAGTAATGGCCAGAACGCTCGCAATATAGGTATTTGCCGGAACAATCACCTCATCGCCGTCTTTGAGGCGGCCCAGCAGTTTCCAAGCGCGCAACGTCAACACCAGCGCATCAAGGCCATTGGCCACGCCAATGCAGTGTGTCACTCCACACCAAGCAGCAAATTCGCTTTCGAAAGTGGCCAGCTCGTTGCCGCCGATAAACCATCCTGAATCAATCACGCGCGTACAGGCTTGCACCAATTCGTCACGAAACGATTCATTTACCTTTTTGAGGTCCAGGAATGAAATCTGTTTGCTCACTCTTCAACCCCGCCAGTTAATCCATGGTCGCCACGCGCCCACTCACTTACTACGCCTTCCGGATATCCACGAGTAAAATGCTTTATCCATGGGTATGCAGGCAAATCAGATCCATCCTGCAGCCTAACTTTGCCTGTAGGACAGATTTTTTTTGCCGGCGACCCCACATAAACCATTTCTGATTCTGTATCCCGATTAACTGCTGAATGCGCTCCAATCAGCGATCCTTTACCAATAGTGACACCCGGTAGCACTACAGACATCGTGGCAATGACCGCATAATCTTCAACCACCACTCCTTTCATCAAATTACTGGGAGGGTGAGGATCATTAGTGAGCACAACATAAGGGAAAATCCATACATAATTCCCAATCACACTCTTCTGTCCAATATGAACATTACTGTGGAAGCGCACATAGTTTCCAATCGTGCAATGTCCCTGAATATCCGACAAAGTACCAATCTGAAGATTTTTACCTGCTACCGTTTTTTCACGAACCGTTACGCGATGTCCCGTCACCAAATGCTCACCAAATGATGATCCTTCATAAAAAATGCTGTTTGAGCGTATATGGGAAAACTCACCAATCACTAACGGAGCACCTCCTGATAAATGATTGGACACACCGATCTCGCAATAGCCTTCAATCGTGACATTATCTGAAATATGTACATTGTCATGTACGATTGTGAATGGCCCTATTGTTACATTCTTTCCAATGACTGCCTTTTCAGAGACAACTGCAAGCGAATGAATGGTCATCTCTTTGCCTCCCGCAAAAACTCATCATAATCCCTGATATAGTCCGACTCGTCGTACAGCTCACTGGCCAATACCAGCAGCACGCAGTCGTCACTGAAGTCATGCATTTCTCGCCACATCAAGCCTTCAATCAGCAAGCCGCGCGTTGGGCAGTTCATCACCACTTCTTCGCGGGTTTTGCCATCATCCAGCACCATACGGCAACTGCCGGCCACACACATGGCTACCTGACGTAATTTTCGGTGCGCATGAAAACCACGGCTCACGCTACTTTCGGTTCTATAAATATAATACACACGGCGAATATCAAATGGTACATTTTGTCCGTGCTCCAGTGCCACCAAGCTGCCTCGCTCATCCCCCAGCACCTGAAAATCAAGCCAATTAATTAAACTCATTGCGACTCCCCCGCCAAGCGCAGCAAATACTGGCCATAGCCGTTCTTGCTTAATGCGGTGCCAATGCGACGAATATCATCCACACTCAGCCAGCCATTGTGGTACGCAATTTCTTCCAGACACGCCACCTTTAAACCCTGGCGGTGTTCTACCGTGGCCACAAATTGGCCTGCCTCTAGCAAGCTTTCATGCGTACCTGTATCCAGCCAAGCAAAGCCACGGCCCAGCAACTCAACATTCAAATCGCCACGCTCCAGATACGCCTGGTTAACGCTGGTAATTTCCAACTCACCACGATCCGACGGCTTAACTTGCTTGGCTATTTGCACCACATCGTTGTCGTAAAAATACAGCCCTGTTACCGCATAATTCGACTTGGGCACCTTTGGCTTTTCTTCAATGGACACTGCCCGGCGGTTTTCATCAAAGGCCACCACACCAAAGCGCTCAGGGTCTTTTACCTGATAACCAAACACCGTCGCACCATTAGGACGGGCCGCCGCCTCACGCAACTTGGCCGAGAATCCGGGGCCATAAAAAATATTGTCGCCCAGCACCAGGCACACACTGTCTTTGCCAATAAATTCATCACCCAATATAAACGCTTGCGCCAAGCCATCCGGACTTGGCTGAATGATGTATGTAAAGCGCACACCCAACTCACTGCCATCGCCCAGCAGACGCTGATAACCCGGCATATCATCCGGCGTACTGATAATGAGAATGTCACGAATGCCCGCCAGCATCAGTACCGAAATCGGGTAATACACCATCGGCTTGTCGTAGATGGGTAGCAGCTGCTTGGACACACCCTTGGTAATGGGATACAGACGGGTACCAGAGCCGCCAGCAAGAACTATTCCTTTCATGAGAGTTTCTCTTGTTGCCCAATCGTCAATTCAGTAGCGCAAAGCCACATCAAAAAAGGTCTGCCGCGTTAAACGGAAGACCTTGTGCGTCTTTTTCCGAGATGATTTTTTCTATTGCACCCGACCATGCAATCGCCAGGGTTTCATCATTCCAAGCAATGCAACGCTCGCAGTCTTTTGCGTAATAGTCAGTGGTCTTGTAAAGAAACTCAGTATTGTCTTCTAGTGTCATAAAACCGTGGGCAAACCCTTCAGGAATCCACAACATGCGCTGGTTGGTCGCGGTTAATTCCACTGCAACCCATTGGCCTAATGTGGGTGATCCCTTACGAATATCCACCGCCACATCCAGTGCCGCACCGCGCACCACACGCACCAACTTGCCTTGTGGATGCGGTGGCAACTGATAATGCAGGCCACGCAACACACCCTTGTGGCTGAATGAGTGATTGTCTTGCACAAAAGCACGCGGCACTGGCAGCCCCAGCTTGGCGAGTTCCGCATGAAAGCGCTGCTCGTTAAAGCTTTCCATAAACCAGCCACGGCTATCGGCAAACACCGCCGGCTCAATCACCACCACATCAGGAATTGCCGTCTGCACAAGCTTCATGTTTATTTACCTAAAGTTTCGGTCAGCATGCGGCGCACACCATCCTGCCAATCCGGCAAGCGCAAACCAAAAACTGACTGCAATTTTTGGTTTGCCAACCGTGAATTAAGTGGTCGCTGCGCTGGCGTGGGATAGGCCGAAGTGGGGATAGGCGTAATCGTGGT
>DDBN01000128.1:1267-1403 GCA_002333145.1 Moraxellaceae bacterium UBA2031 | reverse complement strand
CAATGGCCTGCTCGCCTTCCCACTTAGTCTGGCCATACACGTTCAGCGGAGCCACCGCATCGGTCTCCGCCCACGGCGTAGTGCCACTGCCATCAAACACATAATCCGTGGAGTAATGCACCAGCCATGCACCCAG
>DDBN01000128.1:786-1185 GCA_002333145.1 Moraxellaceae bacterium UBA2031 | reverse complement strand
GCACGCACGGCGCGGGCAAGGCCGTCCAGATCAGCCAGATCGCCACAGAGCACGCCATACGGGCCTGTTTCACCTTGGCGATCCAATGCAATCAGTTCGCCCAACGGCGCCAAGGCACGCTGCAGCTCCCAACCCACTTGGCCATTCTTGCCCAGCAGCAGAATTCTCATGCCNNTGGCCAGCGTAATGCGTGTCCATCCACTGTTGATAGCTGCCGCTTTTCACGTGCGCCACCCACTCCGTGTTGGTCAAATACCATTGCACGGTTTTGCGAATACCGCTTTCAAATGTTTCCAGCGGCACCCAGCCTAATTCGCGCTCAATCTTGCTCGCATCAATCGCATAACGAATGTCATGACCGGGGCGATCCTTCACATAGGTAATCAGGTCTTGGTAACG
>DDBN01000128.1:0-778 GCA_002333145.1 Moraxellaceae bacterium UBA2031 | reverse complement strand
CGCACCTGATTGCCCTTGCCATACACCGGCAGCGGTTTGCCTTCTTGGGCATTAAGTATCATCAGCGGAATGAGTTTTTCGGGGAAATGGCAGGGGCCGTAATTGTTGGAGCAGTTGGTTACCAGCGTCGGCAGGCCATAGGTACGGCGCCAGGCACGCACCAGATGGTCAGAGCTGGCCTTGCTGGCCGAATACGGTGAGCTAGGGGCGTAAGGCGTGGTTTCGGTAAACAGGTCTTCTGGGCCTTCCAGATCACCGTATACCTCATCGGTAGAGATATGGTGAAAGCGGAAAGCCAACTTGCGTGTTTCATCCAAGCCAGACCAATACAGACAGGCCGCCTCCAGCAGGGTGTAGGTGCCAATGATATTGGTTTCGATAAAGTCCGACGGCCCAGAGATTGAGCGATCCACATGAGACTCTGCTGCCAAATGCATCACCGCATCCGGCTGGTGTTGTGCAAACACACGATCCAGCTCGGCACGGTTGCAAATATCCACCCGTTCAAAGGCATAACGAGCATCGTCGGCCACACTGGCCAGCGACTCTAGGTTGCCGGCGTAGGTCAGCTTGTCCAGGTTAACCACGCTGTCGGCGGTATGGCCAATAACATGGCGAATCACTGCTGAGCCGATGAACCCGGCACCACCCGTAACCAGAATTTTCATGCGTTATACCCCGGAGCTTCCTTGGCGTGAGGCCTTGCGCCTGAGCGCCGAGTGCCCGTTAATTTGTAATGGCGTAAATTATGCCACAGCAGACCGTCATATCGCCTGAC
>DDBN01000125.1 GCA_002333145.1 Moraxellaceae bacterium UBA2031 | reverse complement strand
GCTGTGCGCGGCGCCCTCAGCCACCTACCAATTGGCGCCATTGAGATACGTGATGATTGCTTAGCGGTGCAGTGCCCTCGTGATTCCAAGATGGCCGTTATTACCGCGCTTGCTGCACTCAATGACAAGGTTCGCGATATCACCGTACGTGAACCTTCACTCGAAGATGTGTTCTTCGGCTTTTCGGATTAAGGGGCAGCCATGGAACTCTCACAAGTCTTCACCATTGCCGGCAAGGAATTCTGGGATCGTATTCGCAATCGCTGGGTACTTGCCGTTGCACTGGTCTTTACTGTCTTCGCATTGGTCATTGCGTACTTTGGCTCAGCCCAGCAAGGCTCTGTCGGCCTTAACTCCATTGAAGTCATTATCGCCAGCCTCGTTAGCCTAGTGATCTATTTGATCCCGCTGATTGCCCTTATCCTGGGCTTCGATGCCATTGTGGGTGAGCGCGAACGAGGATCATTGGATTTATTGCTGTCCATGCCGATCACGCGCTTCGAACTTTTGCTGGGNNCTTGTGGCGATTATTCTGTCCACGCGTTTCGATCTTGCTGCTCTCTTTCATTACGTTGGCTTTATGCTGAGCTCAGTACTTCTGGGCTGCACTTTTCTCAGCCTTGCCGTGATGCTATCCGTATTTGCGACCGACCGTACCCGTGCCTCGGGACTGGCCATAGGACTTTGGTTTTTCTTTGTACTGGTATTTGACCTGCTTCTACTCGGTGCACTGGTTGCCAGTGGCGGGCAATGGGGTGGTGATGTTTTTCCCTACCTCTTGCTGCTTAACCCTGCAGATGTCTTTCGTATATTGAATATCTTTACGTTTGATGATGTCCGCAATATTTATGGACTGGCCACCGTATTTCCGCCCGCACTCGCCAAGCCATGGCTTCTTGGCTTAGTCATGCTGGCATGGATTGCATTGCCACTTTCGATTGCAGCATGGAAATTTCGTCAGTAAATCTGTACGTTCACTTTTCTAAAATTATGAGTACAACCATGTCCATTACAATGAAAGTAGAAAGTCACGCATCACGACTGTTCGGGCTCCGCCACACCCTGATGGCGTTGTGTACTGTCGGCCTTCTTGCCGCTTGCGATGGCAATAGCGGAAAAAACCTTGCCGTCACCCCAGTCGAGATTGATCCCGGCACCAGCTGCTCACTAGATGGCATGTTGCTTTCCGAGCACCCCGGCCCCAAGGCACAAATTCATTACGATGGTCAGGAAACACCAGATTATTTCTGTGACACCGTGGAAATGTTTAATACCGTTCTCAACCCACAGCAAGCACGAAAAATTACTGCTATTTATGTGCAGGACATGGGTAAGGCCGACTGGATCAAACCGGTTGGGCAATGGATAGATGCGAAAACAGCCACTTATGTTATTGGCTCTAATAAGACAGGCTCTATGGGCCCCACCATCGCCTCATTTTCTACAATGGCTGATGCCCAGGCATTCGCCCAAGCCAATGGCGGCAAAGTGCTGCGTTTTGGAGAGGTTGAGGCCGACCAGGTAAGCCTTGACGGTGGTGCGCTGCACGACCACTCAATGTAAGGAAGCATCATGAGCACAATTTACGACGAACTGTCCGCAGATCAGGCCATGGAGCTCTCCTTGGTCGCGCGCCTGATGTACGAAAGCCGGGAAAACCGGCGCATGGTGCTGAGCGCCATGAATGTCTCTGACGAGGCCGATTTGTTAGATAATATTCGCACTGGCGCTATCGCCGAGCATCCGGCCTACGAGCACTATCTGGCTGCCCGTATTCTGTCCGATACACAGCAAGCCGCTCGTCAAGTCATGGCGGGCTTGGTGAAAGAGGTTAATCGTTGATGGATACTCACTCCTCGCTGCTGGCATTCGTCGAACAGGCGTTTTCGGCAAATCTTGCCACTCCTGCACAGCTCACTCAGGATGCACTGACACTGACACTCAATAATGGTGTTGTTCTTGCCATTCGTTATGCCGCCCACGATGCTTATTCACTACGTTGGCGTACCAGCATCGAAGCTGATGCACCGGAGCTAGGTATTGATACCGCACCGACTCACTCAGAGCTGTCCACGTACCCTAATCACCTCCATCTGGCTGATGGCCGTGTGATTGCTGACCCGCTGACCAAGGTCACTGCAACGGCAGAAGACAATTTGGCAGCGGTTCTCCGAGCACTNNCTACCGTTGTTTTGCTCTTGCCCCGTTAGGGGATAAAAAAATGGAGGCCAATTGGCCTCCATTTTTTTATTGCACGATGCGTTAATCGAAAATTACTTCGACTTGGCAACCATGTAATCTACTGCTGATTTCACTTCATCATCTGTAAGGGCCGGACTGCCTCCACGAGCAGGCATCATGCCCTTCGTGCCGGTAAAGCCTTCAATTGCATGCTTATGCAACGTCTCTATGCCCTGAGCCATACGTGGCTCCCAGTCCGCCTTATCGCCTGGCTTTGGTGCGCCCGCTACATTGGCAGCGTGACACATCGCACACACCTTCTTGTAAATACTTTCACCCTGCTCATTAACAACAACCGCCTCTTCAGGAACAACTGCCTCGACAGTTGCAGCTGCATCAGCAGCCTCTGTGGCTTTCTCATTTCCGCCGCAGGCGGCGAGCAGTGTGGCGAGCGCAGTGGCGAGAATCAGATTGGTAATTTTCATCATTAATATCCTGTTTTAACAGCAGCATGTGACTGAGGCCTTTATGCTAATCCACTGCTCTGCAAATTGGAAATAATGAGCTTCATTTCCACCCACTTACACATTAATCTTTTACCTAAAGACCATTACCATAACATGGATTATCAGTAATTCTGCGCCCTCCCTAAACACTCCAATTTCGACTCTGCGAGTATGCCATAGGCCTTGAAAGGCTCATCGTTGTGAACATACTCACCATGACCCACCAATTTAGGTATTCATCACGAGCACCTCGAAGGGTATCATTAAGATAGATGGCACAATTGAAGTCGGCATCTCTTGTCGGCACTGTGCGCAGGGTAAGACATCATGATTCAGTCTCCCGATACCCGTCGGCTGATCCTGCATAATCCGCTGATCCATCATCTGGATACAGTGGCACAAGAACGCATGTTGGCTGCTGCTCAAGAATCCAGCCATGACACTGGCGCACTTCTGATTCGACAGGGTCAGGACGCTGATCGTTTCTTTGTCGTTCTCAAGGGCCGTGTAAAGCTGTTTCGTATCTCTGCTGATGGCCAAGAAAAAGTAGTGGAAATCATTCACCCTGGGCAAACATTTGCCGAGGCCGTGATGTTTATGCAGAAATCTATTTTCCCGGTTTGCGCCGAAACACTGGAACCGGTGCATCTGGTCAGTTTTCCAAATCGCCTGATGCTGCAGTTACTGCAGGAAAATCCGCAAAGCTGTTTGCATCTGTTAGGCCACATGAGTGTGCGTTTGCACCAGCGACTGGGTGAACTGGAAACGCTCACGCTCCAAAATGCCACACAGCGCTTTGCCTTGTTCTTGATACAGCGCTTGGATGACCGCTCTGTAGAAAGTGCTGATATCGATTTAGAGCTACCAAAACGCTTGATTGCTGCGCGCCTTTCGATGCAACCTGAAACACTGTCACGCATCATGGCGCGGCTACGTACCGCGGGCCTAATCGAGATTCACGGACGCACTATACGCATTCCTAGCGTTTATAATTTGCTGAATGAATTTGGTGATAATGGTAATCATGCATCCAGTGACAATGTTTCTGCCGGCAGTGCGGTTGCCGACAATACAGGCAACTCACCACGCATGATCAACATCAGTAGTATCTAACTTGCTACACAAGAAGAAACCAAAGAAGGAGTTTAATCACTTTACTATCGTGATGCGGCCATAAATGTATTCATGACATCCATGGCATGCTGAGTTGCTGGGCGAGTTTCCGCCGCACATAGGGAGTGAAAAAGAATACAAAGCCGAGCCGTAGCATGATACCCAGACTCCAGCAACACTTTCTCAATCTGGTCCTCTACTCGTTCAATGCGGATATGCCCCCCATCAGGAAGATGAGCAAGCACTTCACGCGCTAGCATCTGAGCAATATCTTCCCCGAACTCCCCTGATGCCAACCCCGCCGCTTCAATCACTCTCTGAATACGCACAGGCTGAAAGTAGACTGACTGTCCATCNNCTGGCATTCATGAAACGAACAATCTGCACATCACCTTCGGATGAAAACTCGTGCTTAGCGGGCTTACGTTGCAGCCCTGACTGTACAGCATCCAGCAAGGGGCCATCATCATCAGGATGAAGTCGCAGTAATTCGCGCAAATCGACCGAATTTTCATGCCCCAGGCACAGTAAAAGGCGCCCCTCAACGGTGAGGCGAACACGATTACACGTACTGCAAAAATTATGGCTGTGCGGCGAAATGAAACCAATGCGGGTACTAGGGTGCTGCAATAGCGACTGATACCGTGCCGGGCCATCGCTGCTGGCGGCACTCTCACCTAACTCATGGTGAGGGGTAATTAGATCTCGCACTTCATCGCTAGAAAAAAATGCTTCGCCGCGGGAACGCCCAACATGGCCTAGCGGCATTTCCTCAATAAAACTAATGTCAATTTCACGTGCAATCGCAAAGTCGACCAAGTTTTTTACTTCATCATCATTACGGCCCTTCATGATGACGCTATTGAGTTTGATGCGCTCGAAGCCTGCATCACGTGCCGCATCAATGCCGGCTAATACCTGATTAAGGTCGCCTGTGCGCGTAATGGTACGGAACTTGAGTGGATTGAGGCTGTCGAGTGAGATATTGAGTCGCTTTACACCCGCACGTGCGAGTGGCGTAGCGAGCTTAGTCAGTTGCGAGCCATTGGTGGTCATCACCAGCTCGCGTAATCCTGGCAGCGCCGAGATACGCTCGCATAGACCCACGATGCCTTTGCGCACCAGAGGCTCTCCTCCGGTGAGGCGAATCTTGCCAACCCCCAAACCAACAAACAGGCGAGCCACTCGATGAATTTCTTCGAGCGACAGCACCTGATTGCGGGGCAAAAATGTCATGTCCTCTGCCATGCAATACACACAGCGAAAGTCGCAACGATCCGTCACAGACAGGCGCAGATAGTCAACCAGACGACCTTGCCCATCACGTAACCCAACATTGCTCATGACAACTTTTCCTTGTGAGAAAAAAGGTTTTCGCTTATTGCAACAAGGGGGAAGTAGCCCCCTGCAGCTCGATGCCTTCGATACGAGCAGCACCTACCAGCGTTTGTAAGTACTGTACCACTGCTTTATGCCAGACACGCTGACCCAGCTCAGCACGAATGCGATTTTCTACCACGGCAAATGGCAACGCCTCACCGTCAACGCGCAGATCCACCCAAACAATATGGAACCCGTAACGTGACTCGATAGGCTGAGTTGCCAAGCCCAGCGGCAGACGCAACAGTTGGCGCTCAAACTCCGGCACTGTCTGACCCTTGCTGATCTGACCTAGTGCTCCACCCTGCGCCTTTGACGGGCATGCTGAGTACTCCGTTACCAGCCGAGTAAAGTCCTCTCCCTGCTGCAAACGAGCAATCAGTGCCAGTGCCGCATCCTGCTGCTGACTACGCTCATCCGGGTCACTCGGATCAGCTGCCAGCAGTATATGCCGTGCAGCCACCAGCGGGGGCGACGTAAAGCGCTCAGGATTTGCATCGAAAAAACGCTGCACGCTTTCTGCATCTGTTTCGGGCAGGTTAATTTCCTGCTCCATCAGAGTACGAATTACAGCCTCTTCCTCGGTTTCATCTGATACGGGAGTCACCGCTATCCCAAGCTCAGCCGCACGCTGCTGCAGCAAAGTGCGGATCACCAGCGACTGAGACGACAGGAACACTGCCTCCTGTCGACTGTCCGCCGGGTGATACTGCATCTCCTGTGCAATGGCTTCCTGATCCAGCGTCACACCATTGATGCGAATATGGGGCCATTCTTGCTCACTGGTAGCAATAATTGTGGCATTACTCATGATGCGCTCCTCCTACAGACAAACGGCTCAACCCTTCTGGCGTACGATCTGGTAGCGACGCCCCAAGTACCACACTGGCGCACTAACCATGTGCACCAAACGGGTAAAGGGGAACAGCACGAACAGTGTCATGCCGAGCACCACATGCAGCTTGTACACCAAGCTCACCGGAGCAATCGACTCAGCCGCAACCATTGGTTGCAAGGTCACTATGCTCTGAGCCCAATCGGCCAGCATGACCATGACGGAGCCATCCATATGGTTGGCGGACGCCACAATGGTCAGCAGACCGAGGCAAAGCTGAGCTAACAGCACCCACAGGATGAGAATGTCAGATGTACTGGAGCTCGCACGTACGCGCGCATCCGTCATACGACGCACGATCAGCATGAGCAAGCCAATCAGGCAGATCACGCCAAAAATGCCGCCAGATACCATGGCCAACAACTGCTTGTTCTCTGTGCTGATCACATGATGGTAGACCGCATGTGGAGTCAAAAGACCCACAAAATGGCCTGCCAGAATGAACAGGATGCCAACGTGAAACATATTGCTGGCGACCCGCATGCCCTTGTTACTGAGCATCTGGCTAGAACCCGTTTTCCATGTGTACTGAGACAAATCAAAGCGTGCCCAGCTGCCAATCAGGCAGATAGCCAGTGCCACATAGGGATAGACCCCGAACAACAGAAAATTAAAATTGGACATGTCTGTCTCCTATGCCTTGCCTGCTGGCGCAGCCGATTGCTTAAAATCTACCCAGTGCACCGGCACCGCCACATCTTCACGTGCTTTGCCATTTGCGCCAGCCGACGTACCACAGCTTGAGTTCTTGTCGCCATTGAGGAAGGTCACCATTTCCTCTTCCCACTCGGCATCAAGTGCTTCCAAACTGTCGTCACGCACTTCTGCTGATACCTGCTCACGCACTTCTTCAACGGCTGCTTTCTCATCTGCGCCCGCAATTTGCAAAAGTGCACGCAGACAAGCGGCATAATCAGAGCTGCGCTCATCCAAGCGAGCCGCAAGCAGCGCCAGTAGATGCTCAACATCTGCCAGCCCTTCACGCGCTTCGGCATCCTCACGACTGGCGAGATACTCCAGATACAGCGGAATATAATCAGGCAGCTCTTTTACGCCGATGGCAAAGCCTGCTTCTTCGTATTGACCCATGAGATCAACCATGGCTTGGCCACGGTCGCGCGATTCACCATGCACGTGCTCAAAAAGCAGCAATGACAGCGTGCGACCGCGTTCGAAGAGCTCGGAGTAAGCCTCCTGCACATCCATCAACTCGACGGTCGACAGACGCTGCAACAGCCCTTGCAAGGACTGACGCATCGCCGGGGAAATCTCGCGGGCGGCCGCAATGGCCGCCTCAAGTTCCGCCTGGTTTTCACGCAGAGCATTGTCTGGATAGTCCAACAGCAGGGAGATAACTTTAAGGATTTTCATCTTTAGTCCTCCCAGAGCTGGACAGTCTTCAGCACATCACGACGATTGGCCTTTTTGCCGCCAAACATATTGACCTCTGATGAACCGCTGCAACCACTACCAAAGCTGAATCCACACCCGTTACGCTCAGCAAATGCCTCACTCATGGCTTCTTCACGATGTGCCGTCGGAATAACAAAGCGGTCTTCGTAGTTGGCGATGGCAAGATAGCGGTACATGTCTTCGGCTTGAGCCTTGGTCAGGTCAACATCCTTCAGCACTTCCAGGTTTTCGATTCCTTCAACATTTTGTGCACGCTTGTAGGCACGCATCGCCAGCAGGCGCTTGAGAGCCAACTTGACCGGCTTCTCGTCACCCGCGGTGAGTAGATTGGCCAGATAGCGAATCGGAATACGCAGGCTATCGACGTCTGGCAGGATGCCATTCATACCAACCTTGCCTGCCTCTGCTGCATTCTGAATAGGCGACAGTGGTGGCACATACCACACCATCGGCAGCGTGCGGTATTCTGGGTGAAGTGGCAGAGCCAATTTCCAGTCCACTGCCAGCTTATACACAGGCGACTGCTGCGCCGCCGTGAGTACGGAGTCCGGAATGCCATCTTTGCGTGCCTGAGCAATGACCTTAGGATCATTCGGGTCGAGGAACATGCTTAGCTGCATTGGGTACAGATCGTGCTCATTTGGCGTGCTTGCCACTTCATGAATACGGTCTGCGTCATACAGCAACACGCCCAAATACCGGATACGACCGACACAGGTTTCCGAACACACTGTCGGCATACCGGCTTCGATACGCGGGTAACAGAAAATGCACTTTTCTGATTTTCCGCTCTTCCAGTTGTAATAAATCTTCTTGTACGGACAGCCGCTGATGCACATACGCCAGCCGCGGCATTTTTCCTGATCAATCAGAACAATACCGTCTTCTTCACGCTTGTAAATCGCACCGCTTGGGCAGGCTGCCGCACACGTTGGATTTAGGCAGTGCTCACAAAGACGCGGCAAATACATCATGAAAGTATTTTCATACTCACCATAAATATCGGCCTGTATTTGATCGAAGTTTTTATCCTTACGACGCTTGGCGAATTCGCTCCCGAGAATTTCTTCCCAGTTTGGACCCCACTCGATCTTCTCCATGCGCTTGCCAGAAATAGCCGAACGCGGACGCGCGGTTGGCTGATGCTTTACTTCCGGCGCGGTGTGCAGGTGCTGGTAGTCAAAATCAAACGGCTCGTAGTAATCATCGATTACTGGCAGATCCGGGTTGGCAAAAATATTAGCCAACACACGGAACTTGCCACCGATACGCGGATTGATCGAACCATCGGCGTTACGTATCCAGCCACCCTTCCACTTATCTTGGTTTTCCCACTCTTTCGGGTAGCCAATGCCGGGCTTGGTTTCCACGTTATTGAACCACGCGTACTCCATACCTTCACGACTGGTCCAGACATTCTTACAGGTGATCGAGCAGGTGTGACAGCCGATGCACTTGTCCAGATTCAGTACCATTCCTACCTGTGAACGAATCTTCATTACATCGCTCCTCAATCAATACTGGTTGGCAGGGGCTGTGGCAGTGCATCCGTATCGGAGCCGTCCAGCCAATCCACTTTGCTCATCTTACGCAACACAACAAACTCATCGCGGTTGCAACCCACTGTACCGTAGTAGTTAAAGCCGTATGCCTGCTGGGCATAACCGCCGATCATGTGTGTTGGCTTCATCACCACACGTGTCACCGAATTATGATGTCCACCACGGGTTCCGGTCATTTCACTACCAGGCACGTTCACGATACGTTCCTGAGCGTGATACATCATCACCATGCCTTCTTTGACTCGCTGACTAACCACTGCACGAGCAGTCAATGCGCCATTGGCATTGAAGCATTCGATCCAATCGTTATCCTCGATGCCAGCCTTCTTCGCATCGATTTCTGATACCCACACAATGGGGCCACCACGACTCAACGTCAGCATAATCAGGTTGTCAGAATAGGTGCTATGAATACCCCACTTCTGATGCGGCGTAATCCAGTTCAGCACGATCTCGGTATTGCCGTTAGGCTTCTTACCCTTCACATATTCAGTGGTGCGGGTATTGATTGGCGGCCGATAACTCATCAGCTGCTCACCAAAGGCCTGCATCCACGGATGATCCTGATAGAACTGCTGACGTCCTGTAATGGTGCGCCATGGAATCATCTCATGCACATTGGTATAGCCAGCGTTGTAGCTAACATGCTCATCTTCCAAGCCTGACCACGTTGGGCTGGAAATAATTTTGCGCGGCTGGACCTGAATATCACGGAAGCGGATCGCTTCGTGTTCTTTACCAGCGGCCAGATGCTTGTGATCACGGCCCGTAAACTTGGACAGTGCTTCCCATGCTTTCACGGCCACATGACCATTTGTTTCTGGCGCGAGCGACAAGATTACTTCAGCAGCATCAATAGCAGACTCGATACGTGGACGACCCTCACTGATACCAGGCTCTAGCACCTGATGATTCAGCTGACCAAGGAACTTAACTTCGTCATCGGTATTCCAGTTAATGCCCTTGCCACCATTACCCAACTTCTCGAGCAGAGGCCCAAGTGAAGTNNAGCTCACCAGTGGTATCGTGCAACAGCGGCATTGTTACCAGATCCTGCTCTACCCCTAGCACGCCTTCTGACAATTCAGAAAACTTCTTGGCAATGCCTTTGTAGATTTCCCAGTCAGAACGGGATTCCCACGCAGGGTCGATTGCGGCCGACAATGGATGAATGAACGGGTGCATATCAGACGTATTCATGTCGTCTTTTTCGTACCACGTTGCCGTTGGCAGAACGATATCGGAATACACACAAGTAGATGACATACGGAAATCCAGTGTTGTCACCAGATCCAGTTTGCCAATTGCACCATCCTCTACCCACTCGGCATCTGTTGGCTTGAGACCGCCCCTCTTGCCGCTATCTTCATTCAACACCCCATGCTTTGGCGTGCCAAGCAAGTACTTAAGCATGTACTCGTGACCCTTGCCGGAGGAGCCCAGCAAGTTGGAGCGCCAAATGAACATATTGCGGGGGAAGTTAACGGGATTATCCGGCTGCTCGCAGGAGAAGCGCAGTGAGCCATCTTCCCAAGACTGTGCAACATAATCCTTCGGTGTCATTCCCTTGGCAGCCGCCTCACGGCAGATATGCAATGGATTTCGATTAAGCTGGGGCGCACTTGGCAACCAACCTGCACGTTCTGCACGAATATTGTAGTCGAGCATATGCTCTGGGAACTTTGACTTATCCGCGAGAGGAGAAAGAATCTCGTGAACATTCATCTTCTCGTGACGCCACTGCGACGAGTGGTTATAGAAGAAGCTGGTACCGTTCATCTGGCGAGGCGGCCGCATCCAGTCCAAACCAAAGGCCAGAGGCAACCAACCGCATTGTGGGCGCAGTTTTTCTTGTCCCACATAGTGAGCCCAGCCACCACCACTTTGACCAACGCAACCGCACAGCATCAACATGTTGATGAGGCCACGGTAGTTCATGTCCATGTGGTACCAATGATTCATTGCCGCACCAACAATGATCATGGACTTGCCATGAGTCTTGTCAGCATTGTCAGCAAACTCACGTGCCACTTGGATTACTTTTTCGCGGCTAACACCGGTGATCTGTTCCTGCCATGCAGGTGTGCCCGGTACGCTGGCATCATCATAGTCACGAGCCACATTGCTGCCACCCAAACCACGATCAATACTCAGGCCGGCAGCACTGACGTCAAATACCGTTGCCACACGTACGGTGCGACCATCGGCCAGCGTCAACTTACGGCTTGGTACGCGGCGATACTG
>DDBN01000040.1 GCA_002333145.1 Moraxellaceae bacterium UBA2031 | reverse complement strand
TCGACCAGTCTGGATGAGTTGCCGGAGCTGTGGAATGTGCTGAAGGGCTCCGGTAGCGGAGGGGGAGTCTGCCGATTAGATTCTGTATTATAAATACAGCATGGATATATTTTCACGCCATAATCCAAGGAGAACCTTAGGGATTGATTGGATTTTGTGCTATTTTTAGCACATGAATGGAAATAGACACCAAGTAATCAAACATCTGCAGGTGGGGCTACCCCGTGGGGCGCCATTCGACCTTGCTACCCTGAGCCAGTTTGGGGTGTCTCCTCAGCTTGCCGCCCACTATGCTGACAGTGGGTGGCTCGTGCGCCTGGCTCACGGTGTCTATGCCTTCCCGAACGATGAATTCGGGGTCTTCGGGGCGCTGAAACTCCTGCAGCAGCGCGTACCGGGTCTGCATATTGGCGGTAAGAGCGCTCTGGCTTTACAGGGAGTGCGGCACAATCTGGGCAACCGTGACACGCTGGTGTTGTGGGGGGATAGCCGCTACACGCTGCCAACCTGGTTCACTTCACGCTTTCCGGCCCGCTATGCCTATGCTCGCTTGTTTGAGTGGCCAGACGGGGAGCCCTCACTGTCCTGCCATACCCTGACCACGCCGCCCGGGCTACCGGACTCCCTGCGCGTATCGGTGCCTGAACGCGCCGCGCTGGAGCTGCTGTACGAGGCTGGCGTTAAGCAAAGCCTTGAGGAAGCCCGCAATGTCTTTGATGGGTTGCGCTCCCCGCGCAAGGATGCTCTCGGCCAGCTACTGTCCTGCTGCACCAGTGTGAAGGCTGTGCGTCTGTTTCTCACCTGGGCGCGAGAGACAGGCGTGGTGGATGTTGATGCCCTGCTGGCGCAATATCCGGTTCGCACGGGCAGCAATACTCGCTGGATGAGCCGACTTGATGATGGCACTTTGCTGAGCCTGAAGCCCTATGGATAAGACTTACGCGGATACCGTTCGATTATTGTTGGCGGTGGCGCCTGATGTGTTCGCCAACGATATATTCGCCATGAAAGGCGGTACGGCCATCAATCTTTTCGTGCAGGACATGCCACGCTTGTCGGTGGACATTGATGTGGTGTATCACCCATGGCAGACGCCACGTGACGAAGCGTTGCAGGCCATTAACCAGGAGCTGGCTGCCATCGCCACGCGAGTGGCGTCACTAGGCTTACAGACACGATTGGTTGGTGCCGGGGATTTAGGGGGCACCAAGCTCATCGTCGAGAACGATGTTAGTCAGGTTAAAATTGAGGTCAACGTCGTGTTCCGTGGTAGCGTGCTGCCCATCGAACGACGGTCATTGAGTGCTAGGACAAGCGATCTGTTCGGTGTTGAGTTTGAGCTACCGGTTCTGGCTCCGGACGAGCTATATGCCAGCAAGATGGTGGCCGCATTGGATCGGCAGCACCCGCGCGATCTGTTCGATGTGTGGCAACTTTACGAGTCAGGCGGCATCAGCGATGGCATGATCGAGTGTTTCGTGATCTATCTGGCGGGACATAACCGGCCACCCCACGAAGTGTTGTTTGGTAACGACAAGGATATCGCCGCCGAGTACGAACGCGCCTTTGTCGGTATGACGGAAGTGGACTGTGCCTTGGAGACACTGCTGGATATTCGGGCCAGGCTAAAGCACGAACTGCCACAACGACTGAGCCCCGCGCACAAGCAATTTTTGAGCGGGCTGGTTCGTGCGGAGCCAGACTGGTCTCTGCTGCAATGCTTGCATGCTGCCCGGTTGCCCGCGGTGCGCTGGAAGCTGAGCAATCTTGAGACCTTCCGTCAACGTCGCCCCGATGATTTCTTTGCACAGGCTGTCGCACTTGATACAGGCTTTGAGAAGGCGTGACGAGCCCGGGGGATACTTACCTTGGCTGCCAAAGTCAAAGACCGATTGAAATGGTATTGAAGATCATGATGTGGGAGGTTGTGAAAAAATGATCAAACGCACCTTTGATGTAGCCGCCTCGGCCAGTGCGCTGCTGCTGTTGTCCCCCGTATTGTTGGGTGTTGCGTATCTTGTTCGTAAAAATCTTGGCTCGCCCGTGCTGTTCCGTCAGGTGCGCCCCGGCCTGAACGGCAAGCCGTTTGAGATGATTAAGTTTCGCACCATGCTGGATGCGGTAGATGAGCAGGGCAATGTCTTGCCGGACGATGTGCGTTTAACGTCCTTTGGCCGTTTCTTGCGCTCGACCAGTCTGGATGAGTTGCCGGGGCTGTGGAATGTGCTTAAGGGTGAGATGAGTTTGGTGGGGCCGCGCCCGTTGTTAATGGAATACCTTCCTCTTTATTCCAAGGAGCAGGCGCGTCGGCATGAGGCACGGCCGGGGGTAACGGGCTGGGCTCAGGTGAATGGCCGTAATGCCATCAGTTGGGACGACAAGTTTCACTGGATGTGTGGTATGTGGATAACCAGTCCTTGTGGCTGGATATCAAAATCCTGTTTATGACAGTTAAAAAAGTTTTGATACGCGATGGCATCAGCGCCGATGGCGAGGCCACCATGAGCAAGTTTACCGGGTCCAATCAATCGTGAGTCAGCCCTTATGAGCCAGCCATTTCCTGATAGGTAATGGCCTAGAGCACATGAAGCCTTTGCGCCCTGCAAACGAGGCTTACAAAACACATTTTCGTCTTGAAATGCGCCATGGAGGGCCATTGAAACTATGTCACTTAGTGGTATGATAGGGCATGAAAGTCGAGCGTTCAAAACTCGTCATTTTGCTCGCTGGATGCGCAAAACAGACCTCACTAATGCGGTGCTATGTGCCGCCATTGACGAGATGGAGCGTGGATTGGTAGATGCGGACTTGGGAGGCCATGTTCTGAAAAAGCGGGTCTCTCTTCCCAATCGTGGCAAAAGTGGCTCTGTCAGAACGCTGGTAGCAACACAAAAAGGCTCACGGTGGTTCTTTGTTTATGGCTTTGAGAAAAACGAACGAGCCAACATTTCGAACAAAGAACTGGAGGCACTACAGAGCCTTGCAGAAGACTTGCTAAAGCTCACGGCAAAGGAGCTTGATGCACAGGTGGTCAAGGGTGCTTTGGAGGAGATTTGTCATGACTGCCAAGCGTAAAGCCGCCAGCCGCATATTGGAGGCTGTTCATGAAAGCGCCTCGGATATGCATGAGGCCGGCCTCATCGATCTGCGTAAGATGAAAAAGTACGATGTTCTGTGCTTGGCCACGATCCCTGCGTACTCCGCTGCGAAGATTAAGGCGCTGCGTACCCGGAACAACCTGAGTCAGGCCGTATTTGCGGCGGTACTGAATACCAGCGCTTCCACGGTTCGTCAGTGGGAGATCGGTGACAAGCACCCTAGCGGCCCTTCTTTGAAGCTGCTTGATCTGCTGGACCGCAAAGGTCTAGAGGTGCTGATCTAAGCTAAGCCACAATTAACGGCACTCGGTTTGATGCAGTGTGTCCCGTGGGCTACATTAATTGCAATTATTTAACTTGTTGATGCCCTGAGGCTACAGTGACGACGGATGATATTGCCGAAATATTCAAAAGCACTCGCCATGAGTGCTTGTCGTTGGCCATGCGATATCTAAAGAATCCTTCTGTNNGGCTGAGAAGCTCCGGGCTGGCCCCCGGTTTGGTCGTTGAGAATTGGTTATAGCAAGGCAAATTGCTGAACCCGCCCGGTTGGCGCAGTGTTGGCGAGTTATACTAATATTGTTTGATGGCTAGTATAACTTGGTTATACTCGTGCAAATGACAATCTAGTATAACTACCATGCACACAGAGCTATCTACCACCGCCCAGACCGCCTATGCGCAGCTCTTTGAGGCCTGCCAGACCGGCGATTTCTTGCGCACAGTCGCCAATTTACCAGGCTCATTTGCGTTCAAAACGGTCAAGGGCCGCACGTATTGGTATTTTCAATACACCGAGCCTGCGGGCAAGTTGCGGCAAGTTTATGTGGGGCCAGACACCCCGGAAGTAAAGGCGCTGATCGCCAAAAAAGAGGTTAAACCGGCCTCTCAAGAGGCAATTGGCAGGTTGGTGCGCTCGGCGACTGTTCTTGGATGTGAGCCCGTACCCTCAAAGCATTTCCGGGTGATTGAGCGCCTTGCTGATTACGGCTTCTTTCGTGCAGGGGGGGTCTTGATAGGAACGCATGCCTTTATTTCCTATGGCAATCTGCTCGGCGTTCGCTGGGGTGTCCCGGATCGCACGCAGGATGTGGATTTTGCCCATGCAGGGCGCAGCCTCTCCATCGCGCTGCCCAGTACGCTAAAGCTGGATACGGACGATGCAATAAAGTCACTTGATATGGGTCTGTTGCCCATCAGTGGCTTGGTCGACAAGACGGGGGCCACTTACCTTAACCCACAAGAACCAGAGTTCAGGCTCGACTTCGTTACTCCCTTGCATCGCGAAGATGGCCCCTATGTTCATGAGGGTCTGGGCATCACGCTGCAGCCGCTTAAATTCATGGAGTATTCCCTTGAGGGGGTACAACAAGCTGTAATTTTCTCCGGTGATCGGGCGGTCCTTGTCAACGTACCCGATCCAGCGCGTTACGCTCTGCACAAATTGCTTATCTATGGCGAACGAAAAGGGGCATTCAGAGCAAAACTTGAAAAAGATTTAAAGCAAGTCGCCAGCCTGTTACTGGTACTCCGGGAGCGTCATCCGTGGAGCGTTGAAGAGGCTTGGCAGGATATAGACTCCAGGGGGCCTGGCTGGAGAAAGCGAATGACGCAAGGCTTGGAGCAGCTAGAGAGAAAATTCCCACAGTATGAGTTCGGCGCTTGGCTTAGTACATTACGTTTGCCGAGTGCGGGGCCGCTCTGATCAGGGTATCGGGGGTCACCGGTCATTCTGAAGCGCGGGCGCCACCTCGTCGCAAGCATTGATGAGTATCGTACAGCACCGTGAGTATTTACAGGCGGCTGAAAGCCTCAGAAACATCATAAGCAGATTTACAGGAAATAAATCAGAATGACATTGCCATTGTATGCGGTCTACGGNNAGGCTGGTGTTTATTGATGACAATCCCGAGGCGGAAAGTATCAATGGGCGACTGGTGTATCGCTATGCTGATTTTTTATTGGTGCCAGCATCTGAACGCTATGCGGTAATTGCCATTGCCAATAGCGCGGTGCGTGAAAAGTTGGCATCACGGTTGGTAGCCGATGGCGTTAAAGAGTGGTCGGTAAAAGCGGCTAACGTGGTTTGCATGGATGAGGTTGAGTTGGGGGCAGGGGCGCTGCTGTGCTCCTTTGTAACGATCACGTCTAATATCCGTATTGGTAAACACTTTCATGCCAATATTTACAGCTATGTTGCTCACGACTGTGTGATTGGTGATTACGTTACGTTCGGCCCAAGCGTTAAGTGCAACGGCAATATAATCATTGAAGACCATGCCTATATCGGTACGGGTGCCATCATCAAACAAGGGTCACCCGGCAAGCCGTTGGTTATTGGTAAAGGTGCCATTGTTGGCATGGGTGCGGTGGTCACCAAGGATGTTGCCCCAGGGGTAACAGTGGTGGGAAACCCTGCGCGGCCTTTGGTTAAAGGCTGAGAAAGGGGGCGGTAGCGAGTATCTGCAAGTGGTTGGAGCAACATGGGGTAATGCCATGAATATCATGACATTTGAGGGCTATCAGGCAAAAATTGAATACGATACCAAACTCGCCAAGTGGACAGTTATGCCTTATTATGAGGTATAACTGTCCACTTGAATGTATTTATGAATACGCTCCAGGTTATCCATTTACTGCAGCACTGGGCCGATCAGGGGCGTGTGGTATTCACGCATCAGGATTTGGTTACTCTGCTAGTGCAGGATAGCCCCGGAGCACTGGCTAAAAAGCTGGAGCGCCTTGTGGGCGCAGGGGTGCTAGTACGCGCTTGCCGTGGTGTGTATGTGAATGCGTTGGCGGCCAAGGCAGAAGGCCGGTTACTGGAGCGTATTGCGGTGGCACTGCGGCGTGGGCATTACAGCTATGTCAGTCTGGAGTCCATGCTCTCGGAGCACGGACTGATCTCGCAGGTGCTGATGGACCGTTTAACGGTGATGACAACCGGACGCAAAGGTGAATACCGTACCCCCTTTGGTGTAGTTGAGCTTACTCATACCAGTCGTGCGGTGACGGACATTTTGGCATCAACTACTCGGTCACCTGGTCGCCCGCTACGAATGGCGCTGCCTGAAACGGCATGGCGGGATCTTAAGCGCGTGGGGCGTAATACCCATATGGTCAACATGGCAGAGCTGGCCCATGTATAAGGCGAATGAGTTTGATGCATTGGTTGTGCGCGCCCTAGCGCTGCCGGGCCGTGCACACATGAGACCAGTGATTGAAAAAGAGCTGCTGCACTACGATATTTTATTTGCGTTGGAGCAGGCGGGCTTGCTGGATAGTTTGACCTTTCAGGGTGGAACGCTACTCAGGCTGTGTCATGGCGCGCCACGGTTCAGCGAGGATCTGGACTTTGTTGGTGGGCGGCAGTTTGCGTCATCAGACATGGCGGCTATCAAGTCGTGCGTGGAGCAGTATGTGGGCGCACGGTATGCGCTGGAAGTGAGCGTGCGTGAACCGCATGAGCTTAGGGAGGAGCCGGAATATGCGGATATTCGGGTAGATAAATGGCAGGTGAGTGTCATTACCTCACCAGACAGGCCAGATTTGCCACGCCAGCGGATCAAAATTGAAATTGCCAATGTGACTGCATATACCCGTGAGCCGCGTGCGTTGGTACAAAATTATGATTTTTTACCCGATGGCTATGGTGATGTACTGGTGCTTGCCGAAACGCTGTCAGAGGTAATGGCAGACAAACTCGTTTCGCTGATTAATTGTGAGCGCTATGTACGCTACCGTGATATTTGGGATTTACGCTGGCTGGTGCAGCAGGGGGCTACAGTGGATGCTGCCTTGCTGAATCACAAGCTGGTGGATTATCAGGTGAGCAATTATACGCAAAAAGTTCAGCAGATGATTGAGCGCTTATCAGACATCATTTATGGCAAAGAATTTTTCGATACACTGAGTCGATTTATTCCCATGGAAGTGCAAGAACGCACCTTGCGTCAGCAAAAATTTCTAAACTTTTTAGTAGTAGAAACTCGTGAGCTGCTAGTGAAAGCCCAGCATGCTGTAACGGACTCAGCGGCTGAACTGAAATTCAGGATGTAACTGTTGAGTTGTATAATTTATTCAATAATTTTTATGGGCTGTGTGTAATGGTTAACGCATCATGCTGAATACCCCGTTTTCCCCTTGGCCCAGNNAACGGTACGCTGGCGCTAGACTTGGCTTTAAAGGTGCTGGGCATTGGCGCGGGCGATGAAGTAATCGTAACGCCGCGTACTTTTTTGGCGTCAGTCAGTGCCATTGTGACGGCGGGAGCCACGCCGGTATTTGCGGATGTTTGCCGTGATTCGCAAAACATTACGCCGGCAACCGTGGCCAAGGTGATCACGCCACGCACCAAGGCCATTATTGCCGTGCATCTGGCCGGTTGGCCGTGTGACATGGATGGCTTTAACGCCTTGGCGGTTAAGCACAATCTGGTGGTGATTGAAGACTGTGCCCAGGCGCACGGGGCCAAGTGGTGCGGCAAGCCGGTGGGCAGTTTGGGCGCGGCGGCGGCGTGGTCATTTTGCCAGGACAAGATCATGACCACAGGCGGTGAGGGCGGCATGCTCACCACCAACAGCAAAGACGTATGGAGTGCGGCGTGGTCGTACAAGGACCATGGCAAGAGTTATGAGGCGGTGTATCACCGTGAACACGCGCCGGGCTTTCGCTGGCTGCATGAACGCTTTGGCACCAACTGGCGCATGCTGGAAGTACAAGGGGTGCTTGGCCGTATTCAACTGACGCGCATGAACGATTGGCACAAGGCTCGTACCGCTAATGCCAACGCCATTATGGCGGCCTGTGCAGAATCGCCAGCCTTGCGTGTGCCGGTAGTGCCGGCAGAGGCGGAACATGCGTGGTACAGGGCCTATGTGTTTGTGCGGCCGGAGGCGCTGGCCGAAGGCTGGAACCGCGACCGCATCATGAACGAGATAGTCGCCCGTGGCGTGCCGTGCTACTCCGGCTCGTGCTCTGAGGTGTATCTGGAAAAAGCCTTTGATGGCACCCCGTGGCGCCCTACTGAGCGCATGCCTATCGCCAAAGAACTGGGCGAAACCAGCCTGATGTTTTTAACGCACCCCACGCTTACGCAAGCCGAAATCGACAAGACCTGCGCGGTGATTGGTGAGGTGATGGGCTTGGCGGCAAGGTAGGGGTTTTTCTGGAGTTGTCTGAAAGTAACCTGAATATCGCATTACAATCGGGTGTATTGCTGGAGGTGTATTGTGAGCAAAATCATTGACGCACTGCGTGGCGATCTGGATACGCTGCACAAGGCAGGTGTTGTCAGTAAAGTGAATCTGCGCGAATTTGACACGCTCTGTCCGCCAAGAGTGCGGGCTTTCAGCGCGGGTGATATTAGGCACTTGCGCGAGGAGTTAAACTTTAGCCAGCCCATTTTTGCACTTCATCTGCATACAACGGCCTCAACCGTTCGTAAATGGGAGCAAGGAGAAACGCATCCCTCAGGGCCGGCGTTAAAACTTCTTAATATTATTGCAGACAAAGGGCTACAAGCGATTCTTTAATGGGGTGCCTATTAATGATCTCGCCCGGCTGCAGATCTGATTTGTTCGTGTGCATCCATTGCCAATGTGCATTCCATGGCCGTAAAGCGTTGAAGAGGCTTGGCAGGANNCATGAGGCCATGGGCTTGGCGGCTCGTTAAAGGAAGGGCTCTTCTTGTTACTCTGAATGCAATGTAATACGATGTAATACATTGCATTCTTTTGCAGGGAGAGCCCGCTGATGAGCGTTACCACTGTACGACTTCAACCTGAGGTTGAAGAAAGCCTTTTGGCCATCGCCGACAAACTGCACCGAACCAAGAGCTGGCTTATCAATCAGGCGCTTAGAGAGTTTATTCAGCGCCAGGAGCAAGAGCAGATGAGGTGGCAGGAAACCTTGAGTGCCATGGAGTCTGTGGCGCAAGGTAGGGTGGTTTCAGGCGAGACTGTTCATACATGGTTGCAGAGTTGGGGCAGTGATAATGAATTGTCGCCACCGAAAACCGGCCAATGAAACTGGTCTATTCTGTAGAAGCTGTTGCCGATCTGGTTCGTCTGCGTGCATTCATTGCTGAGAACGATCCATCGGCCGCCTCACGTGTAGCGCAAGAGCTTATTACTCGCATTGAGAGTCTTTGCCATTTTCCGTATATGGGGCATGGCGTAGAGCATTCACCGCAGCCAGATGTTTTGCGTGATATGATTTTTGGCAATTACGTGGTGCGTTATTCTACCCATGCAGGAGCGTTGGCTGTTCTTCGTATTTGGCATCACTATGAAGGTCGTGAGTAACACATCAAAATCAGTCATTTAAGGCATTTGTTCTTTCGATGCATAATACTTAGTTATGTTTCAATGAGTTGGAAATAAGCCCGATAGTGCCGGGAGGATACGGATGCATCCGATGAAAAAATTATTACTGCAGCTTTCGGCCTTATCGCGCCGTGGCAAACAGTTGGTATTGCTAACCAGTGATGCCATTGCGTTGCCATGTCTGTTTTGGGCCGCCCATGCGCTGCGGATGGATACGAATAATTTTGCTGTGTTGCCGGGCCAGCCGTATTGGCCGGTGTGGATTGCCTTGCTGGGGGTGTCTGCCCTGTATGCTGGTGGGGTTTACCGCGCTGTGGTGCGTGCGTTTGATGAAAAGTTTTTACAAAACGTGTTGATGTCGGTAGCGCTGGTGGCGGGTGTGTTGCTCGCGGTGGCGCTCTCCCGTGTAACGTTTCTGCCGCGCAGCATTCCCTTTACCTATGGCTTTTTCATGTTTCTCTGGGTGTGGGTTACCCGCTCGGGCATCCGTTGGATGGTGAGATTAATCCTGCTGGAAGATGCCGGCGTGCGTCGGGTAGCCATATACGGTGCTGGGTCGGCAGGCCGACAGTTGCTGGCGGCGTTGCAGGCGTCTAATGAATATAAGCCGGTCGCCTTTTTTGATGATGGGCGCGGCATAGTGGGCACTACGGTGCTGGGCTTTCGTGTGTATGCCGGCAAGGATTTTGCCGCTGTTCATGAACGCTTGCGCATTGATGAGGTATTGATTGCACTGCCGTCGGCCAGTCGAGCCCGTCGCCGTGAAGTGATTGCCCGCTTGGAGCCTTTCAAGGTACATGTGCGTGCCTTGCCAGGCATGACGCAATTGGTGGGTGGCGAGATTTCTATGTCGGATATCCGTGATGTGGATATTACCGATTTGCTCGGGCGTGACCCGGTGCCGCCAGTGCCTGAGCTGCTGCAGCAAGACATTACCGGCAAATGTGTATTGGTGACGGGGGCGGGGGGGTCGATTGGTTCGGAATTGTGCCGTCAGATATTAAAGGGCCGGCCATCAAAATTGTTGCTGTGGGAGTTGAGTGAATTTGGGCTGTATGCCATTGAGCAAGAGCTAAAAGCATTGGCCGCGGATATTCCCGTGTTGCCGGTGCTGGGCTCGGTACTGCACGAAGAGCGTATGGCCAAAGTGATGGCGGCTAACGGGGTGGATACCGTGTACCACGCGGCGGCATACAAGCATGTGCCGTTGGTGGAGTGGAATCCGTTTGAAGGCATCATGAACAATGCCTTTGGTACGCTGCGTGCGGCCCGTGCGGCGGTAAAAGCGGGCGTGTCTACGTTTGTATTGATCTCTACCGACAAGGCGGTGCGCCCGACCAATGTAATGGGGGCATCCAAACGTCTGGCCGAGCTGGCCTTGCAGGCGCTGGCCGCCGAACCGGGCATGGCAACCCGTTTTTGCATGGTGCGCTTTGGCAATGTGCTGGGTTCGTCTGGCTCGGTAGTGCCGCTGTTCCGTGCGCAGATTGCCCGAGGCGGGCCGGTGACGGTGACGCATCAAGACGTAACCCGCTACTTTATGACCATTCCTGAAGCCTCGCAGTTGGTGATTCAGGCCGGTGCTATGGGGGCAGGTGGCGATGTGTTTGTGCTGGACATGGGCGAGTCGGTAAAGATTGTGGATTTGGCGCGCAAGATGATCCGCCTGAGTGGCATGACCGTTAGGGAGCC
>DDBN01000060.1 GCA_002333145.1 Moraxellaceae bacterium UBA2031 | reverse complement strand
CGCTCCAAGAGCTCTTCTTCCTGAATAAGTTCTTCGCAGCCCCGTTTGATAAGGGCAAGTTGTTGTTCAGGCGTCATCATGGCGGGACCCAAAGCGTGGAAAGCTGCGGATTCTATCACTATCCCACTCGAGCTTACGCTACCCTAGCCCGAACCCTAGCCGGAGACGAAGGGAGTGCCTCATGAGTGAGCTGTATATCGGACTGATGTCGGGAACTAGCCTAGACGCCATTGATGCTGTTTTGGTGGACTTTAGCGGAGAGCTGCGCCTTGTTGGGACACATAGCACTCCACTGGAACCCGAGCTTCGCAGCAGACTGACTGCCCTTTGTCAGAGTGGGCCTGACGAGATTGAGCGCATGGGCCGGCTGGATGTAGAGATGGCCGAGTTGTTTGCTAAGGCGGCACTTGGTGCTCTGGCGGGCACGGAGCATACCGCGGCGGACATCTGCGCCATCGGTAGCCACGGGCAAACTATTCGCCACCGCCCGCATGCGGTGCCCGGATTTACGTTGCAGATTGGCGATCCAAATATAATTGCCGAGCGGACCGGAATTGCCGTGGTGGCAGACTTTCGGCGTCGTGACATGGCCGCAGCAGGTCAAGGTGCTCCTCTTGTTCCTGCCTTTCATGCAGCGGTATTTAGCCATCCTGAGCGCCATCGGATCATCCTGAACTTGGGCGGCATTGCTAATATTACGGTGTTACCTGCTAACTCTTCTGCAGCTATTACCGGCTTTGATACCGGACCTGCCAACTTGCTTATGGATGCTTGGAGCATGGCCTGCCGGGGGCGTGCTTATGATGCTGGCGGCGAATGGGCTGCTACGGGAGAAGTCAGTGCTCCTTTATTGAAGCGACTTTTGGCACATCCCTTTCTGACGCTGCCTGCCCCGAAAAGCACCGGGCGTGAGGACTTCAATATCGAATGGCTTCGAGCACAGTTGAATGACCTGACAGAGCCACTGAATGATGCGGATGTTCAGGCGACACTGCTCGAGTTCACCGCTGAAACTGTGGTGCAAGCCATCCGCAAACTGCAATTACCATCTGGAGATCTGTTTCTGTGTGGCGGTGGCGCTCATAACGTGGCGCTTAGGCAGCGTCTGAGTTACCTGCTGCCGAACTGGGCAATCGCTAGCACCAGCGCGCTAGGTCTGGCACCTGACTGGGTAGAGGCAACTGCGTTTGCGTGGCTGGCACGACAGAGGATGAAGCAGCAGACTGGCAACATGCCAGCTGTCACCGGTGCACGAGGAGAGCGGGTACTAGGGGGACTTTATGTCCCCTGATGTCATACAGAGAACGATGAGCCGCAGCCACAGGTGCTGGTGGCATTGGGGTTATTGATGACGAACTGGGAACCTTGCAGGCCCTCCGTATAGTCAACCTCGGAGCCCGCCAAATATTGGAAGCTCATCGGATCGACCAGCATGGTGACATCACCGTTAATAAAGGTGGAGTCACCTTCCTTGGTTTCCTCGTCAAAGGTAAAACCATAGGAAAAGCCGGAACAGCCTCCCCCTGTGATATAGACGCGGAGCTTGAGATCAGGACTGCCTTCGCTTTCGCGCAGCTTGCGAACTTTGCTGGCGGCGCTGTCGGTCAGGGTCATGGCTTGTGCCATGTCATTCATGTGGATCACCGGATACTGGACGGTTGACTGGCTATATTATCCTAAAGACCGACAAAAATGGTCAACTATTAGATTCAGCCCCTGACACTTCTTCTTGGGGCCCGACTGGCTTGTGCTCAATACGGGGAATGGTATTTTCGCTGTGCAGCAGGCTGCCGTTGACCTGAGCCCCCATGACCATCTCCATGGTCTTGTAATAAACACTGCCATTGATGCGAGCCTTGGCCGCTAGTTCGACATGCTCGCTGGCGTAGACGTTTCCATTCACCAATCCATTAATGATGATATGAGGGACATGCACTTCACCTGTCACCTCACCATGTACATGAAGGCAGCCATCTTCGGACAGGATATTGCCATTGACCTGCCCTTCCACATGCAGCCCCCCCACAAAATTTATATCACCCGTTACACAGGTATTGCGGGCCACATAACTGTGGTCCTTGTAGTTATTTGCCTTGTAGGCACTACCAGCTTTTTTCTTGCCGAGCATACGGAGCCTCTTTTGAATAATCGGATCGTGGCCTAACCCTGGCCTTTCACTTCCCACTTGAAGCTTTTCTGAATTCGCTGACCCTTACTAGAGATCAGCACGATATCTACGCGCTCTGGTGCCATGCCTGCAGGCAGTTGCCATTCTCCCGTAAGGCTTTGAAAATACTGAAAGGTAAAGCCTCCATCGCCAACTGGCATGCTAATGGTTTTGCCGCCGGCTACTAGCCGAGCCTCAATCTTACCCTTGATATCCGTCGTTTTACTGCCCACCTGCGTCAGTAATAAGCGGTACTGCACTTGTCCGGACTTTCCGGTTGATTGCAATTCAAAACGCTCGACACTCAGCCCTTGCGAAACCCCTTGCGGTGACAGCAGCCGCTTGTAGAGTGCAACCTGCTCTTCCAATGCCGCCATACTGGCGATGAGATTCTTGTTGTCCTGCCGCAGTTGCTCAGTTGCATCGAGCACGATTTCGCGATCATGCAGAGCAACTGCCGCTTCGTCACGCAGAGCCTGGGAGCGATCCGCAAACATACGAACCGTTTGGCGTAACCGCTGAACCTCCTCCGGTGTGGCACCTGTTGTCTTAATCCCGTAACGCGAGCCCGCATAAAAACCACCGACACCAATGGCCGCGATCAAGACAACGCCACCGATGCCGAGCGAGAGATTGCGAAAGGGGCGGTAAGGCACCAGCACCAGCTTTTGCAATGTCTCTCGTTCACGTCGGAACATGGGCGATCCTCAAGGCAACAGGGCGATCTGGGTGAGGCCTGCCGTTTCCGGGAGGCCACACATCAGATTCATGTTCTGGATTGCCTGCCCTGCAGCCCCCTTGACCAGATTGTCGATGACCGACAGCACGACTACGGTATCGCCCCCTTGCGGGCGGTAAACCGCAATACGGCAGGTGTTGGCACCCTTGACGCTGCGAGTTTCCGGCGTGGACCCTGCCGGCATCACATCGACAAAGGGCTCGTTGGCATAGGTAGATTCGAACAATGCCTGCAGGCTGCCTGGGTCGCGCGTCAGCCTGCCATACAACGTGGTATGGATGCCGCGAATCATGGGCAGCAGATGCGGCACAAATGTCAGACCGATTTTATCTGTGGTCATTCCGGTTAGACCTTGGGAGATCTCGGGAAGGTGACGGTGACCGTTTACGCCATAGGCCTTGAAGGATTCACCGGCCTCCGCGAACAAGGAGGAAACCTCTGCCTTACGTCCAGCACCCGATACTCCTGACTTGGCATCGGCAATCAGATGCGCCGGGTCAATCAGACCGGCCCGGAGTAGAGGCAGGAAGCCCAGCTGAACTGCAGTGGGATAACAACCGGGATTTCCGACAATGCGAGCCTTGCGAATCGCATCCCGGTTCACCTCCGGCAGACCGTAGACGGCCTCGGCAAGAATATCTGGGCAGCTATGTGGCATGCCGTACCATTTCTCAAAGGTAGGTAGATCGGTAAGGCGAAAGTCTGCGCCGAGGTCAATAACCTTGACTCCATTCGCCAGCAGCTCGGGCGCTTGCTTCATGGCGACACCATGAGGGGTCGCGAAGAAAACGACATCACAGGCACTAAGCACATCAAGGCTTGGCTCGCTGAACGCCAAGTCCACCCGGCCACGGAGGCTGGGAAACATCTGGGCGACAGGCATGCCCGCCTCAGAACGCGACGTAATGGCTTGAAGCTGCACATTCGGATGCTGCGCCAGCAGACGTAACAGCTCTACCCCTGTATAACCGGTGCCGCCGACAATACCTACCTTGATCACGAGCCTATCTACCTGTCTAGTGAAGGAATGATGGTGCGTGATTATCGGCCATGACCTGACATGGGGCAAATCATGTCGTTATGTAGCAATGTAACCCAAGTATTTGGCAGACTTGCAAAATCCATTGAGGAGTAACCGACCATGCTGTGGTTAAAGGCTTGGCACATGATTGCCGTAGTGACCTGGTTTGCCGGTCTTTTTTATCTGCCGCGTTTGTTTGTGTATCACGCAATGGCCGAAGACGCGATTGGCCGTGAACGCTTTGTGGTCATGGAGCGCAAGCTCTATCGCGGCATCATGTGGCCATCGATGATTGTTGTCGTCGTACTGGGGCTATGGATGCTTTTCCTGAACTGGGACGTCTACCGCACGCATGGCTGGATGCATGCGAAACTGACACTGGCTACCTTGCTGATCGTTTACCACTTCTGGTGTGGCAAGTTCCTGCGGGACCTACGTGATGGTCGCAGCGCACGCAGTCATGTTTTTTACCGTGTTTTCAATGAGCTGCCTGTGCTGGGGCTGGTGGCTATTGTCATTCTGGTTATTGTGAGGCCTTTCTGATGCGTCCTGTTGTGCTGTGTTTCTCTGGGCTGGACCCTTCTGGTGGCGCTGGCCTGCAAGCGGATATTGAGTCGATCGCCGCATTGGGTTGCCATGCTGCCGTGGTGTGTACGGCACTTACCGTACAGGACTCGCAGCAGGTATACGGGTTTGAGGCGGTCTCGCCGATGCTGATACGTCAGCAGGCCAATGCTGTGCTGGCAGATCTGCGGGTTGCTGCCATTAAGCTCGGCATGCTGGGCTCTGGCGCTATTGCTCGTGAAATCGCTCTCATTCTGGCAGCGCATCCGGACATTCCTGTCGTGCTGGACCCGGTACTGACGGCTAACTCTGGTGGCAGCCTAGCTGATGATGATCTGGCTCAAGGACTGCTGGGCTTATTTCCACTTACTACCGTCATTACGCCCAATTCAATTGAAGCGCGTCGATTGGCGGAGCTTCAGAACCTGCCCTCCACCGTTCAGCGACTGCAAGACCTTGGCGCTCGTCATATTCTTTTGAAAGGTGGGCACGAGGCCGGCACGACAATTATTAATCAACTACACGGCACGGACGGCCTACTGCACGAAAGCCAAAGCACACGCCTACCGGGCGAATATCACGGTTCTGGATGCACACTGGCATCGGCGTTGGCTGCCGGTCTTGCCCGCGGGCTCTCGCTGAAAGCTGCCGTTATTCAAGCAGAAAGTTACGTGCAAACCGTGCTGGCGCGAGCGGATCGGCCTCATGACAGTGGGCAGTATCTTCCCGTGCGTATATTACCTAATGAGTCGTCGGCATCATGAAGCGGGGGCTCTACGCCATTACCGACACACCACTGTTAGCTGGGCGCATGCTGGCTGCGGTGGAGGCTGCACTGAAGGGCGGTGCCGTCGTCGTGCAATACCGAGACAAGTCGAATGATACTGCTCGGCGAATGGAGGAAGCGCTGGCACTGCGCATGCTGTGTCTGCGCTATCGGGTGCCACTACTGATTAATGACGATATCGAGCTCTGTGTTGCTGTCGGCGCAGATGGCGTTCATTTAGGCCAACAAGATGACTCGCTGCAGCTGGCCCGCAAGCGACTAGGCTCGGATGCCATTATCGGCGTGACTTGCCACGACTCCCTCGCACTGGCCGAAGCAGCTGTCGGGGCGGGTGCAAGCTATATCGCCTTCGGAGCCTTTTATGCTTCGTCAACCAAGCCCACCGCCAAACCGGCGGCTTTATCAATCCTGAGCTCCGCCCGCCACCTTGGGTGTCCTGTAGTGGCGATAGGGGGCATTAACGCAGATAATGCCGCTCCCCTGATTGCGGCAGGTGCTGATTGTGTCGCCGTCATCAGTGATCTGTGGAGTGCAGCAGACATCGCCGCACAGGCGCAGGCCATCTCACGCCTTTTTTGAATTCTTTTATTACCGAGTCTGTCATGAGCCGATCCGACGAGCTTTTCTCCGCCGCCTGCCGCCATATCCCTGGGGGCGTCAATTCGCCGGTACGCGCCTTTCGTGGCGTAGGCGGAACTCCTGTGTTTTTTTCTCGCGCAAAGGGCGCCTATCTTTATGATGTCGATGACCGACAATACATCGACTACGTTGGCTCTTGGGGCCCGGCCATTCTTGGTCACGCGCATCCGGATGTGATTCGCGAAGTTCAGGAGGCGGCTGTTAATGGCCTGACGTTTGGCGCGCCCACCGAACTGGAAGTGCGCATGGCAGATACTGTATGTGCATTGGTTCCCTCCATGGAAATGGTGCGTATGGTGAGCTCAGGCACAGAAGCCACCATGAGCGCCATCCGCCTTGCTCGAGGCTACACCGGCCGTGATGTATTGGTGAAATTTGAAGGCTGCTACCACGGCCATGCTGACTCGCTGCTAGTGAAAGCAGGCTCCGGCGCCCTGACACTAGGAGTTCCCAGCTCAGCGGGAGTGCCTGCCAGTTTGGCGCAGCACACCATCACACTGGAGTTTAATAATCTTGAGCAAACGCAGGAATATTTTCGTCAGCACGGCGAACAAGTGGCNNGACCTGACAACACTGGGCAAGGTCATCGGCGGTGGTATGCCAGTTGGCGCATTTGGTGGCAAGCGCGCCATCATGGAAGAAATTGCGCCGCTAGGCCCTGTTTATCAAGCGGGTACGCTCTCTGGCAACCCAATTGCCATGCGTGCCGGATTAAAAACACTGGAGTTAATTTCTGTACCAGGTTTTTTTGATCGGCTCACCGCACAAACGACGCTCTTGTGCTCCGCACTGGAATCTGCTGCCCGTGAAGCAGGTGTTCCGCTCACCACCAATCAGGTCGGCGGCATGTTTGGTATTTTCTTTCGGGACAGGAAAGCCGGTAGCTATGCGGAGGCTATCGCTTGCGATACCGAAACCTTCAAAAAGTTTTTCCATGCCATGTTGCAGGAAGGAATTTATCTGGCACCGTCGGCATTCGAGGCTGGCTTTGTTTCAGCAGCACATACTGCAGATGATATTGCGGCCACACAGCGTGCAGCACTGAAAGCACTCCAAGCCTAAGGCCTCACCATGCCGGATCGCAGGACGAAAAAGGGATTTTTCAGCCGCCTGACCTTGGGGCGTGCGATAGCGCTGTCTATTGTCCTGCATTTGGTCGCCGTGATCGGTAGTGAGCTAACGCTACCGGACTTCTATACCCCTCCTGACGAAATTCTGAATAGAAAGCAACCCGAGCACGTTCAGCGTGTACGAATTGCTGTTGCACCCAAACCTAAGCCCGTAAGCCTTGGCCCTCGATTTATTTCATCGGCCCCGAAAATAGAAAAATCCAAGGAGCCGGCACCAAAACCCGCAGAAGAAAAGTCAGATATATCACCTATCGAAGCCGATGCAACTGCTGCTTCTGATGATTCCAGTGATAGCACCACCGCTGGACTGGCGACTGAAAACGCCGTTGACGCAGGCGCCCCTATCGCTCCGGCAGCAGAGCCCGCGCCAGCCTTCCCCGTGCAAGTACGCGCTGACTTGGAGTTGCGCGTTAACAGCTTGACCACCATCGCGGAACAGCACTGGGGCATGGAAGGATTTCGCTACTCAATATCGGTAAATGCCCGAAAGTTTGGCGTTAAAGTTCAACTCGAAAGCGAAGGCGAAATTGATAGCGATGGCGGACTGCGCCCTGATAAATTCCGCATGAGTGTGAATAACAAAGTGCGCAATTCTGCAGACTACCGGAATGGTGCACTGACCTACGGCAAGTCTTCCATGTTGAAAACGGAAATTATGGCGACACCTCCGCAGGATATGGCCAGTCTTCCCTTTCACGTTGCCGTCACATTTAACGGGTCACCACAAACCATCAAGGTGACGACAGGTAAAAGTCTCTATGAGGTACGGCTGGTGCTGGATGCGGAGGAAACCCTAAAACTTCCGGTTGGCACACTGCGCACTCTTCACCTGCGCGGTGAGCGCTATAATCCTGAAGATGGCTCGTTGATCGCGGGGTATGAGGTTTGGCTCGCACCGGACTACCTAAACTATCCAGTGAAGTTCATCGGCCGCACAGGCAATGGAGACTCTGTTGAGTACCGTGTCCGACGACTGGAAATAGAAGGCAAGAACGTTCTCGGTGATCCGGCCGACCATATACTAACGCCAGCCGACGATGACATTCCTGAGTGGTTGAAAAACCGTGTGAAGGAAACCTCTGGGGACTCNNGCTTCCAGCTCCACCGCACGCGCTGTGGCAGCCTGCGCTGCAGAAGATCGCCCCTGCTGTCTGCTGGCTTCCGCAATCAAATACCATAGCGCCGCTTGCGCTGCAGGTGCTGTCGCAAAGCCCATGCCTTTACGGGCAAACTGTTCTGCCTCCGCCGCACGCTTTTGTTGCAAGCGAATCGCTGCCAAACGCTGATAGACCAGCACCGATTGGGGAGCAAGACGCTGCGCACGTTCAAGACTTATTGATGCCGCCTCCAGCTTGCCTGCTCGACGGTCTCGTTCTGCTGTTGCCAGAAGCCCCTGCACCGCTGGCATACGGCTACCATCTACCAGCTGCCTCGCCGGCTGCGCAGGCGCTGGCCGCAAAATAGGAGGGACTGATGGGTTTGGTGATGGCAGAGAAGAGCCTGGTGTTGTCATTTTTTCCGTATTTGCAGGCACATTTAATACTGGACCAGGAAAGGGCTGTACGATAATTGGCCGAGCATGCTGCGTGACACAACCACAGAGCAATGTCACCGCCAATAACACTGCCAGACAACGCATCACTTAAAACCATCCTTTTACACGATCAATGACACGATCCAGCATGGCTGGGATTGCGCCCTGAGCACACGGAATACTTTCCTGCGGCACCGTATCAATCCTGAACGGCATGTACACAGCTCCTGGACACTCTTCCGCCGAAAGCAGACCACTGGCACGGTCTACCCACTGCCACTGCACGTTTTCAGGCTGCACCGGCGCCAATGAAGTGGGGTGTAGCCGCACCATCAAATCGGTCCACACCGGCAATGCGCCGGTTCCACCTGACAAGCCTGTCGGGTGGTTATCGTCATGCCCCAACCACACCACTGCCAAATAATTACCGGTGTAACCGGCAAACCATGCGTCGCGTAGATCATTTGTGGTGCCGGTCTTACCTGCCATCAACATATTAGAGGGCAAGCGCCGATAAGCACTCGCTCCTGTTCCTTCGCGCATCGTGGCTTGCATCGCGAAATTCAGCAGGTACAAAGGCGTTGGATCAAACACCTGTTGCACTTCGAGACCATAGCGCTTGAGGGACGCACCTTTGCTGTCTACGACCTCGCGAATACTGCGTGGAGGAGAGCGGAAGCCACCTGTAGCAAGGGTCTGGTAAAGCGTCAACACTTCAATCGGGCGCATGTTAACGGCACCGAGCAACAATGACGGATAATTTGCTAGCTTTTGTTCGACGCCTAACCGCTTAAGTGTATTGATGACAGCCGGCACTCCGACGGTCATACCAAGTCGGATGGTTGCTTGGTTATACGAATTTGCAAGTGCCGAATAAAGTGGAACCATGCCGTGATCTTGCTGATCATAATTTTTTGGCTCCCAAACTTTGCCACTCTGACTAAGCAGCTGCACCGGACCATCATCCAGCGGCGTTGCCAGCGTATACATGCCGGACTCCAACGCTGTCAGGTAGGCGGCCGGCTTAATAAGAGAACCAATCTGGCGATCCGCATCCAGTGCCCGGTTATAGCCGGTAAAAGCACCACGTCCACCGACAATTCCCAGTAACTCACCATTCTCCGGATTAGACACCAGCACTGCACCCTGCAAACCATTCATGCGCTTGCCGTATGTTTTCTGCAGCTGATTCATTGACGCCGAAAATGCAGCATCCGCCGCATTCTGTACGCGCGGATCTAGTGTTGTGAATACGCGCAGCCCTTCCGAAGAAAGATCTTCATCTTTGTATTCGGTTTTTAATTGCCGTTTCACAAGATCCAAAAATGCCGGATACACCGTACTCGCTGCCGTAGGCTTAGCAATTACACCCAATGGACGCTTCTTAGCCGCATCTCGCTCGGCTGCCGTGATTTTTTTTTCATTGAACAGATTATCAATAACCGTATTGCGACGTGACTTTGCTCGCTCAGGATTGCGCCTGGGGTTGTAGAAAGAGGGGCCTTGCACCATCCCGACTAACAGCGCCACCTGGTGCAGTTGCAATTCAGAAATCGGCTGGCCGAAATAAAACTGTGACGCGAGACCAAATCCGTTCACCGAGTGCTGGCCACTCTGCCCGATATTTACCTCATTGAGATACGTTTCCAGAATTTCATTCTTGCCATAATGCAGCTCCAACAAAATAGCCATCGCTGCTTCATTGAGCTTGCGCGACAGAGTGCGCTCATCACTAAGATAGAAGTTTTTGACCAGCTGCTGCGTCAGGGTACTGCCGCCCTGACGCAAACCACCTTCCGTTACGTTAACCCAAATGGCGCGCAAAATGCCGCGCACCGATACGCCATGATGGCGATAGAAGGAACGATCCTCTGTTGCCAGCAGCGTCGGCACCAAAAGTGCCGGCACTTCTTTCAGCTGAATTAGAATACGATCTTCTTTGTGCTTAGGATAAATGCCGCCAATCGTTAACGGCTCTAATCTCACTACGCCACGATCACTTCGAATAGTGCTGGCAACATCTTCTAGCGAATTGCCGTTAAAGCGTAGACGCAATACCTGTGCTTTCTCTGTGTCGTCGCTAAACTGAAAACCACGCGTGTGCACATAGACTTCAGTGCCTTTTTGCTGCCAAGTACCGGGAGTCGTCGTCGGTTGCTGCCGGTAATTGAGTATTGCCAACTCTTCCATCACATCCCGTTGGGACAGCGGAGCCCCTGAATATAATTCAAGAGGGCGGGCATAGACTCGTGCTGGTATCGCCCAACGTTTACCNNCCCAAGGCCAGCACTAGCAGGATAAGCAATGTGGTGAGAATAAAACCGCGTGATGGGGATCGTGATACCGGCATGGACTGTCTGGTCAGAGTAAATTAGCTGCATTCTAACCGCTGGCAGGCAGGCCTGCTGCCCCTATAATCAGCGCAATTTCGTAACGGAGCGCGTCATGTCTCATTTTGATGTTTATGCCATTGGCAATGCGCTGGTGGACACTGAGTACCGTGTCACTGACGACTTCCTCAGCCGTCAGGGCATTGCCAAGGGCATGATGACCCTGATTGATGAGCCGCAGCAGCAAAAGTTGCTGTCCGCACTCGATAGCGAATTTGGCATGGAAAAGCGTGCCAGTGGCGGCTCGGCGGCCAATACCATCATTGCTCTGGCTGCTTTTGGTGGGCAGAGCTTTTACTCCTGCAAAGTAGCCAGTGATGGCACCGGCGACTTTTACGTCCACGACCTGCATGCCGCAGGGGTGTCCAGCAATCTCAAGGCCGATCGTGATACTGGCACGACGGGGACTTGCGTGGTGATGGTGACGCCTGATGCCGAGCGCACCATGCACACCTACCTTGGCATTACCGCTGATGTCTCAGTGCAGGAGCTGCAACCAGAAGCATTGGCTGCCTCAAGCTGGCTCTATATCGAAGGCTATCTGGTTAGCTCCGACTCTGCTCGAGCTGCTGTAAAGGAGGCGCGACAAATTGCTCGTGCCAACGGAACGCCGATTGCCATGACGTTTTCTGACCCTGCCATGGTGCGCTTTTTCAAGCCTGGCCTAGCAGAAATGCTGGACGACGGCGTAGACCTGCTCTTCTGTAACGAAGAGGAGGCCTGCCTCTGGGCCGATGCACTCACCGTGGGGCACGCACTGGACAGCCTAAAGCAGGTCGCGCGGCAGGTCGTGATTACTCGCGGCAAAGCCGGTGCCCTGGTTTGGGACGGCGAGAAGGGCATTACTATTGCCCCTAACCCTGCTACACCACTCGATACCAACGGAGCGGGTGATATGTTTGCCGGGGCCTATCTGTTCGGCCTGACCCGAGGTTGGAGCCCTGAACGCGCCGGCGCACTGGCCAGCAAGGCTGCAGCCGCCGTCGTCGGCCAGTTTGGCCCTCGATTACCGCTTGATGCTCACGCGGCCTTGCTCCGCGAATTCAACGCCACTTAAGCCCTCCACAAAAAGAGCACTAGCATCCAGGCGGGGCATCCCTATAATGCCTCGCCTTGGCGGAGGCCCGACCATGATCAAACTCTGTGAATTACGTGACATTCCCGAACAGGAAGGTATCGGCATCCAGACAAATGCTGGTGAAGTTGTCGTGTTGCAGCGGGATGGTCAGGTTTATGCCTACAAGAACTACTGCCCTCACCTGGGTATTGATCTGAACTTTCAGCCGGATGTCTTCGTGGATCTGGATGGTAAGTTTATCCAGTGCTCCAATCACGGGGCCCTGTTTCAGGTGGAGGACGGTTTATGCATTCACGGCCCCTGTCTGGGCAAGTCACTGCAACCCGTTTCAGTACGGGTTGTTGATGGCACTGTATGGATGACAGCAGCAGATACTTCTGTCTGAAGAGCCCCCTAGCCGGCAGCCATGGTTGTCCGAGGCGGGGTAACTTGATATAGATGGGGTTTAGATTTAGCCCATTACAGCAAGGGAACAGCACATGGCCACTTCCGCTGACAGCAGCAAAACCAAAAAGAAAACGCCAGCGACGGCCGCCGGAAAACCCGTGAAGCCGCCAGCCAAGGCACCTGCTAAGCCAGCCAAGGTCACGACGCCAAAGGCTCCGGCCAAGTCGGAAAAGGCTCCGGCGAAAGCACCTGCGAAGCCGGCATCAAAGGCTCCAGCAGCACCGGCCAAGCCCGCCGCAAAGAAGAAAGAAACCCCGGCCAAGGCCCCCGCCAAGACCGAAAAGGCTCCGGCTAAGCCTGCTGCGAAGCCAGTCGCCAGTAAGACGCCGGCGAAGACATCTACAAAGGTGCCTGCCAAACCCGCAGCGCCCGCAGTAAAAGCCCCCGCGGCCAAGGCCCCTGCAACCACTGCAGCAAAGCCTGCCGCCAAGGCAACAACAAAACCGGAGAAAGCCGCTACGCCTACCAAGGCAAAAGAGGCTGCTCCGCCCCCCGCTCCTTCTATCAGTAAAGCCGTGCCTGTGAAAACCGAAACTGTAAAACCTGTTACACCAAAAGCTGCCGCCCCTAAGGTTGCCAGCAGCAAGACCAAAGCCCTTCACGTCTCCACCGCGCTGATTCATGGACAGGCGCCTTACCAGGAAGGTAAGGACGAGGAGTACATGAACATAAAACAACGGGAGCATTTCAAACAGATATTAGTGTCATGGAAAGGCGGGCTGATGGAAGAAGTGGACCGCACTGTTCATCACATGCAGGATGAGTCCGCCAATCTGCCAGACCCTAATGACCGTGCGACACAAGAAGAGGAATTCTCTCTTGAGTTGCGTACCCGTGACCGCGAACGCAAGCTCATCAAGAAGATCGACCAGACCATTGGCCGTATTGAAAAAGATGACTATGGCTACTGTGATGACTGCGGTGTCGAAATTGGCATCCGGCGCTTAGAAGCTCGGCCGACCGCCACACTCTGCATTGACTGCAAGAGTCTGGCTGAGATCAAGGAAAAACAGCTGGTCGGCTAATCCCCACTGCTCTTCCATTAAAAAATGCGCCCATTTTGTGGCGCATTTTTTGTTTATCCGATATATGAAAGAGAACTATACATATAGCCATATAGTTGCGAAATGGAATTAAAATCCCACTAGAATTCCTGCCTGTCGATACACTCAATTCAGTGAGCCGTGATGTCCTGGCAACTTCCTTTCGTTTCTCTTCTGTTGGTATGGGTTTTTTACGCGTTTATCCGTGCCCGTTTTACCGCAGATGTTGTAGTCATGATTGCAGTGGCTGTTTTGCTGCTGACCGGCATTTTGACGGCCAACGATGTTACCTCCGTTTTCAGCAATAACGCCCCCATCACCATTGCAGCACTCTTCATCATCAGTGCCGCACTTGAGCGCACCGGCTGTATTGCCTGGCTGGGTGAAAAAATGGAGAAAATCGCAGGTCAAGGCCCTAGTGGCGTGATGCTACCCATCATGCTGGCCGCCCTGCTGATCTCACCGTTCATGAACAACACGCCCGTGGTTATCATCTTGATCCCGGTGGCAATTTCGCTGGCCAATAATCGTGGCGTTAACCCCTCGAAGGTCCTGATTCCACTTTCATACGCCACCATTCTTGGCGGCATGTGCACCATGGTGGGCACATCCACCAACATCCTGGTGGATGGGGTTGCACGCAATGCTGGGCTAGCTCCATTCTCCATGTTCGAGTTGACCGTTCCTGCCCTGATCATTGCCGTCGCAGGCTTATTATTCATGACAGTATTTGGGCCGCGCCTGCTGCCTGACCGAGTTTCCCTTGCCCAGCAGATGGCCTCGGGCAATGGTCGACGGTATATGGCCGAAATTTTTATTCCTGAAAACTCGATACTCACAGGTAAAAGTTTGAGTGAAGCCCGGCTTGCCAACGGTAATAGTATTGCCCAAGTCATAAAGCTCATCCGTAATGAGCAGGAAATCCTAGCGCCGGCAAAAAACTACATCCTGCAAACAGGGGATCGCTTGTTTATCCATACGGACCGCGCCGACATCCTGAGCCTGCATCACTCCCATGCTTATGGCACTGGCGATGCCACGTTCGAAATGCTGGACCAGCAAAATGCCGTGACCATGGAAGTACTCGTCGGTAAGGGCTCTCGTTATGCTGCTCGCCCTATGCGCGATCTCGACATTACTGCTCGCTACAATATTCATGTCATTGCGGTGCATCGTCATGATGCCAACGTGAATACAGGGCTGGATGACTTCTGTCTGGAGTTTGGCGATGTCCTGCTGATCGAGGGAAGCCAAGAGCAAATCCAGCGCTTTGTGGACAACGGCGACCTGATCGCCCTAGACTCAGTAAAAACCGACAAACGCCTCTACCACAAAGCCCCTATCGCCTTAGCCACTATCGTTGGAGTAATGGTGCTGGCGGCCTTCGGTGTCATGCCAATTGAGGGGCTGGCGATTATGGGTGCCGTGCTCGTGATTGCCACCGGATGCCTAGAAATCGAAGGTGCCTATAAGTCCATCGAGTGGCCCATCCTTATGCTGATCTTCGGCATGCTGGCAATTAGCACCGCCATGAACAAAGTTGGCCTACCCGAACTGGTAGCGACTAATGTAGTGGGTATCGGCCGCGACTTGCCGCCATGGGCCATCCTGTCATTGATTTTGCTCATCACCTCTATCATGACCGAGGTATTCAGCAACAATGCCGTGGCCGTGCTACTGACGCCGGTCGCTATCAGCATTGCTCAACAACTGGGCCTGGACCCGCGCCCCTTTGTGGTGGCGGTGATGATTTGCGCCAGCGCCAGCTTTGCCACTCCGATCGGTTACCAGACCAATACTCTGGTCTACAATGCGGGCAACTACCGGTTCCAAGATTTTCTTAGCCTGGGCCTGCCTCTAAACCTGATCGTGTGGCTGCTGGCCAGCATCCTGATTCCTCTTTTCTGGCCGCTGGTTCCCGTTTAATAAGCTGCTTACATTATGCGCGCGACAATTGGCCGTTTTGCACCGTCACCAACCGGCCCACTGCATGCTGGCTCACTGCTCGCGGCAGTCGCCAGTTATTGTGAGGCACGCGCGGCTGGAGGGCAGTGGTTGGTCCG
>DDBN01000095.1:2461-33948 GCA_002333145.1 Moraxellaceae bacterium UBA2031 | reverse complement strand
TTGAAGCGTGAAGAAATGTCCTGGCCTGCGCGTATGATGGCGATTGCGGATGTATTTGAGGCGTTGACGGCCAGCGATCGTCCTTACAAGCAACCCATGAAAATCTCGCAAGCACTGGGCATTCTGCAGAACATGAAGCGTCAGAATCACATTGACCCTGATCTTTTTGATTTGTTTGTCATGTCCCGTGTGTGGGAGAAATATGCGCGGATTTATCTGCGGCCGGAGCAGCTCGATATTACGGATGCAGCGACTTACCTCCAGTAATTCAGCGTCTTAACGTCATTCGGCATAAAGCCCGATGATTTTCTCGCGTAGCCACGTATTTGCAGGGTCGCTGTTGCGGCTGTCGTGCCAGTAAAGATAAACATCCAACGGGGGCAGTGCTACAGGCAACTCCAATAGCGTGTTGCCGAGCCCTGTATTGGCCAACTCGGCATAGCCAGCAGGCATGGTGAGCAGATAGTCCGACGTTTCCACGACGCGGCAGGCCGCAAAGTAGTGCTGGCAGCGCAGAATGATCTGTCGCTCATAGCCAAGTCTTGCCAGCTCTTGATCTTCAAAGCCCGGCCCACGCCGCCGTGATGAGACCAGCAGATGCCGTGCTTGCAGGTAATCCTGTAGCAGAATGTGATCATCTTTGATGGCGGTATGACCTGCTCGTGCGACCACTACGAGTCGATCTTCGGCTAATTTTAGTCGGCGAATGTCCGGTGACAGCGGCAGCAGCACATCCATGGCGACATCCAGCTGGCCATCCACCAGATCATTTTCCAGTTCACGTCGGTCGGTACGCACACTGGCCAAGCGTACTGCTGGTGCCTCATCCCGTAGACAGGCCAACAGGCCGGGCAGCGCGGTGGACTCAAAGATGTCGCGCATACCCAGACGAAACTCGCGCTGTGATCGTGTGGCATCAAAGCGGGCTCCTTCCTGTATCCCTTCGGCAATCAGCCCCAATGCTTCGTGTAGTGGTGCAATCAGGCGCTGGGTGCGCGGAGTGGGAACCATGCGGTTACCCTGCCGGAGAAAGAGCGGATCATCCAGTGCCTGACGCAATCGGCCCAAGGCATGGCTCAGCGCAGGCTGGCTCAGGTTCAGGCGTCGGGCCGCCTTGGTCAGGCTGCCTTCGGCATGAATGGCTTCCAGCACCACCAAAAGGTTCAGGTCCAATCGCCGTATATCCATAATATGAATAACTACCCATGCAAACTATTGATTAGACGAATTGTAGTGCAGGGGCTAGGCTGCTTCCATCTTTACGCCCAGTGACTCACGGAGCACATCATGGATTTTGCCTATTCCCCTCGCTGTCAGGACTACTTGGCCCGTTTGCGCCAGTTTATGAAAGAGGAAGTAATCCCGGCTGAAAAGACCTGGTTTGAGGCGCTGCACAAGGCACCTTGGGAGCAGCCGGCGGTGATGGAAGAGCTCAAAGCCAAAGCAAAGGCGGCAGGGCTGTGGAACTTGTTCCTGCCTGAAGAGGGCTGGTGGGGGCCAGGCTTGTCGAGTTTGGACTACGCCCCATTGGCAGAAGAAATGGGGCATCACCTGTTTTGTGCAGAGGTGTTTAACTGTAATGCNNAATGGTGAGATTCGTTCAGCGTTCTGCATGACCGAGCCGGATGTGGCCTCTAGCGATGCCACCAATATGGAGGCGACTGCCATAGTAGATGGTGACGAGATCGTGCTTAACGGACGCAAATGGTGGAGCTCTGGTATTGGTCATCCTAACTGCAAGTTTGTGATATTTATGGGGCTGACCGACACCTCTCCAGACGCTTCAAGGCATGCGCGGCATTCCATGGTGCTGGTGCCACTGAATACTCCGGGTTTAAAGATTGAACGAATGCTGCCGGTGTATGGCAAGTTGGACGAGCCATTTGGTCATGGCGAAGTGACGTTTACGAATGTACGCGTTCCGCTAAAGAATTTTATTGCCGGCCCTGGTCGCGGCTTTGAAGTGGCACAAGGCCGTCTTGGCCCAGGTCGTATTCACCATTGCATGCGTGCGATTGGTGCCGCAGAGAAAGCACTGGAATTGATGTGCAAGCGTGCCATCAGTCGAGTGGCATTTGGTAAGCCGCTGGCGTTACTGGGCGGTAACGGTGATGTAATCGCTAATGCCCGCATGAGCATCGAGCAAGCACGGCTGCTCACACTGAAAGCAGCATGGATGATGGATGAGGTGGGCAACAAGGCCGCCATGAGCGAGATTTCTCAAATCAAAGTAGTGGCGCCAACAATGGCGTTACAGATTATTGATGACGCCATTCAGATGCACGGTGGCATGGGCGTATCAGATGATTTGCCACTGACCAATCTCTTTTCGTATTGTCGTTCTTTGCGGTTGGCGGATGGCCCAGACGAAGTGCACCGTCGCCTGATTGCCAAGCTGGAGCTAAAACCTTACATGACAGGTTCGCGTTAAAGCGGTAGAGAAAAGGACACTCGCATGACACTGATTGATAAAGCCAGCCGCGTTCGTGAAGGCGAGGAACTGGATATAAAGGTAGTGGACCACTACTTGAAATCAACGCTTCCGGAGTTACAGGGGCTGCCGGAAGTACGCCAGTTTCCAGGTGGTGCTTCTAATCTGACCTATCTCATCCAGTACGAGAACCGTGACCTGGTCTTGCGTCGCCCACCCTTTGGCAAGAAAGCCAAGGGAGCGCATGACATGGTGCGTGAAGCACGCATCATGCAGGCCTTAAAACCAGTCTATCCCTATGTGCCTGATGTGCTGGCCGTGTGTCAGGATACGGCCGTAATGGATTGTGATTTTTACGTGATGCAGCGCTTGGTCGGTATTATTCCTCGGCAAAACCTGCCAAAAGAGTTGGCCCTGACGCCGGAGAAAACTCGATCGTTGTGCGAAAGTGTGATTGATAAACTGGTCGAGCTACATAAGGTTGATATCAAGGCTTCGGGGTTAGATTCGCTGGGTAAAGGTGAGGGGTATGTCGCTCGCCAGATCAGTGGATGGTCAGAGCGCTACCGCAATGGCCGCACACCAGATGTGGGTGACTTTGAGGAAGTGATGGCGTGGCTTGAAGAAAAAAAGCCAGCTGGCGAGGTGGCCATCACACTCATTCACAATGACTATCGCTTTGACAATGTAGTGCTAGATCAAGAGACGCTTAGTGTTATCGGGGTGCTGGACTGGGAGATGGCCACACTAGGTGATCCGTTAATGGATCTCGGTAATTCCTTGGCGTATTGGGTGCAGGCAGATGATGACCCTATCTTTCAGTTGATGCGCCGTCAGCCTACGAATGCACCGGGCATGATGACGCGTGACGAAGTAGTAGCGTACTACGGTGAGAAAACCGGCTGGAAGGTAGAAAACTTTGATTTCTATCTGGTGTACGGCCTGTTCCGGCTGGCGGGAATAGTCCAGCAAATCTGGTATCGCTATTTCCATCAGCAGACAACTAATCCGGCGTTCGCCCAATTTGGCACCATGGTGAATTATTTGGAAAAGCGCTGCCAGAAACTCATTGCAGCATCGGCACTCTGACATGGCTAGCCTTTATCTTATTCGTCATGGTCAAGCCTCGTTTGGTGCTGAGAACTACGATTCATTGTCTGATCTTGGGGTAGACCAGTGCCGCCGATTGGGTGTGTGGTGGCGCGAGCGAGGCCTTGCCCCTGCGCGAGTATTAGTTGGCCCGATGGTGCGCCATCGCCAAAGTGCAGAGGCTTTTGCCGAAGGGTTTGCACAGTCGTTTGAGTGGCTCACGCTGAATGGACTGGCCGAGTTTGATCATGAAAACGTGCTGGAAGTGTATCGTCCTGATTTTGTGGATAAGACAGTAATTGCCAATTTTCTGGCAAGCTCTCCCAGTCCGCGTCAGGCCTTTCATCAGATATTTAAGGAAGCAATAAACCGCTGGCACGATGGCCGATTTGATGGCGAATATAACGAATCGTGGCCGCATTTTCGTGAGCGTGTGCTGGTCACCTTTGACCAGCTGCGCAGTGAAAGTGGCGATGCTTTGGTATTTACGTCCGGTGGAGTAGTCAGCGTGATGGTGCAGAAAGCATTGGCGCTTAGTGATGCTCATTGCTTTGCTATTAATGGCCTTATTCACAACAGCAGCGTGACTCGCATGCTCTACAGTGGTGATGCAGCCTCTCTTCATTCTCTCAATAGCACAGCGCATCTGGATATTCACAACGATGCGAAACTGCTGACATACCGATAATAAAATTCCGGAGAAATTGCATGACCAATATTTTTGACCTGACGGGAAAGATTGCCCTTGTAACGGGTGCCAGCCGAGGCATCGGCGCCAGCATTGCACGCCTTCTGGCGGAACAAGGCGCGCATGTCATTCTGTCCAGCCGCAAAGCGGAAGGCTGCGAAGGTGTAGCCCGTGAAATTGTCGAAAAAGGTGGCCATGCCGAAGTGATGGCTTGCCATATTGGTGAAATGGAGCAGATTGAGCAGATCTTTGCAGCGATCCGTGAAAAACATGGTCGCCTGGATATTCTCGTTAATAATGCCGCCACTAATCCGCATTTCGGCTCGATTCAGGACACTGACCTTTCTGCTTTTCAGAAGACGGTTGATGTAAATATTCGCGGATATTTCTTTATGAGCGCTCGCGCCGTGCAATTAATGAGCACGAATGGTGGCGGCAGTATCGTTAACGTAGCCTCAGTTAATGGCATGATTCCCGGTACTTTTCAGGGCATATACTCGATTACCAAGGCCGCGGTGATTTCCATGACAAAGGCGTTTGCCAAGGAAGCCGCTGTATCGGGCATTCGTGTTAACGCTTTGCTCCCGGGCGCAACCGAAACCAAGTTTGCATCGGCGCTAACGCAGAATCCGGCCATTCTTAATGAACTGCTCAAGCATGTTCCCATGAACCGTATTGCGCAGCCTGATGAAATGGCGGGTGCCGTACTGTTCCTCGTTTCGCCGGCAGGTAGCTATACGACAGGTGCTTGCCTCAATGTGGATGGTGGTTATTTACTCGTCTGATTAATACACCTCATACGAGACGTGATGTGTGTCCTACGGATTTATGGAGTCATCAAATGAAAGCAGTCCTTTGCAAACAACACGGCTTACCCGAAACGCTGGTCGTCGAAGAAGTGCCGGAGCTGGTGCCAGGCCCCAAGCAGGTGGTCATCAGCGTCAAGGCATGCGGCGTGAACTTTCCCGATACGCTCATCATTCAGAATCTCTACCAGTTCAAGCCGCCCCTGCCGTTCTCCCCAGGTGGAGAGTGCTCAGGTGTCATCAAGGCCGTGGGCGATGGAGTATCGCACCTGCAGCCGGGCCAGCCGGTATTGGCTTTCACNNGTTGGTTTGGCGGCTATCGAGTTAGGGAAAAAAATGGGTGCGCGCGTGATTGCCGCGGCATCAACAGCAGAGAAGCTGGCGGTGTGCAAAGCGCATGGTGCGGATGAAATAGTGAACTACGAATCCGAGGACTTGCGTGAGTGCATCAAGGCGCTGACCGATGGCAAGGGTGCGGATGTGATTTACGATCCTGTTGGGGGTAAGTATGCCGAGCCGGCATTGCGCAGCATCGGCTGGAAAGGCCGCTATCTGGTTGTCGGCTTTGCCGCTGGGGAGATTCCGAAGATTCCACTCAATCTCGCGCTGCTAAAAGGCTGTGCCATCATGGGGGTGTTCTGGGGTGATTTTTGTGTGCGGGAGCCACAGGTCAATATGGCCAACGGCATGCAGTTGTTTCAGTGGCTGATGTCCGGCGAGCTTAAGCCGCACATTTCAGCGACCTATCCACTGGAAAAAGCGTCAGAGGCATTGCGCGCACTCATGGAGCGCAAAGTCAGTGGCAAGGTAGTGCTGGTGACCGGGCAATAAAACCTGCAGACGTACACGAGCTATTCCTGTAAGGCTGCCACCCTGTCTCAATGGAAGTGAGTCATGCAGAAAAAATATGTCGCAATCGTTGGTGTTTTTTTAGCAAGCGCTGTCGGCCTTTGGTGGCTCTCCACTCCGTCTCTGAACGCCGTTGCGTGGCAGCCTGCTGAGCCGCCAGCCTTTGATGGTGTGCTGGCCCGCAATACGGCGCTACAAAAAGCAGAGTTGCTGGCGCAGGGACAGCTGCATGGCCCGGAAGATATTGCGTTTGATGCACAAGGTCGTCTGCATGCCGGGCTTCACGACGGGCGCATCATTCGCCTTGAGGGTGACAAGGTGGTTACGCTGGCCAATACCGGAGGCAGGCCACTCGGCATGATGTTCGACAAGGCTGGCAACCTGATCATCTGCGACGCATGGAAGGGGCTCTTGCAGCTGGCCCCCGATGGACAGTTCACCACATTGGTCAGTGAAGTGAACGGGGTGCCGCTTACGTTTACCGATGATCTGGATATTGCCGACGACGGCAAAATTTACTTCACGGATGCCAGTACCAAATACCATCAGCCCGATTATGTGCTGGATCTGCTGGAAGGGCAGCCTTATGGCCGTCTGTATGTGTATGACCCCGTGAAAAAGCACACCACTTTACTGCTGGATCAACTGTACTTTGCCAACGGTGTGGCGGTCTCGCAGCAGCAGGACGCCGTGTTTGTGGCCGAAACCTATCGCTATCGGATTCGTAAAGTGTGGATTAGCGGTGAGCAGGCAGGGCAGAATCAAATCATCGCTGACAACCTGCCAGGCCTACCCGACAACATCAACAGTGACCGTAATGGCACTATCTGGCTGGCCATGCCGTCACCACGCAAGCCGATTGCCGATTTTTCTGCACGGCACCCCTGGATGCGCGAGCTGATGGTGCGTTTGCCCCGGGCCCTTTGGCCCAAGCCGGACCGTTATGGGCTGGCAGTGGCCATGGACGAAAATGGCACCCTCTTGAAAAGCCTGCATGACCCGACCGGAGATCATCTTCGTATGATCACTTCGGTCACTCCGTATCAGGGTACGCTGTATTTTGGCTCACTGGAGAATGACCGTATCGGTCGGTTGTAGCCTAAGGTCAAAGGTATGGTGTTTTCCGGGTATTCATTCGTTATACAAAGTGCGTTAAGGTGACTCTTTAGTCTGCCAAATCATAATGTAAACAGGATGTTGAGATGCACCCAACAGTTACTCATCCCACGCTGGTTCATGCCTTTCTGCACTGGGCGGACACCACACCGAACAAGACCTACCTTACACAGCCTTGTAATGGCGAGGTTTCGACACTGACATGGGCGCAGTGTGCTGACCAGGTTCGCCGTATGGCGACCTATCTGGATAGCCTGGGGCTGCCCAAGGGCTCATCCATCGGCTTGCTGGGCCGTAACAGCGCTCACTGGATTCTTGCTGATCTGGCTATCTGGTTGTCAGGTCACGTGACTGTACCGCTTTACCCCACCCTGAATGGCGAAACGGCGGAATACATTCTGGATCATGCGAGTGTTCGCCTGCTCATCATCGGCAAGATGGATGGCAAAGCAGATGGCTGGAATGACATTGCACCTATCTTGCCAGCCGACCTGCCGTTGATAGGCCTGCCAATGTGTCCTCGCAACGACATCATGAAGTGGGATGATATTGTTGCTCGTGTTGAGCCTCAAATGGATCTGGCACTGCCGGAGCCAGAGTCTCTGGCCACGATCGTCTATACATCGGGAAGCACCGGGCAGCCCAAAGGTGTAATGCACAACTTTGCTGCCATGATATCAGTGGCAGCAGGCCTACAAGAAAACTTCAATGCCTCCAATGAGGATCGCATGCTGTCCTATCTGCCACTGGCTCATGTGGCAGAGCGTGCAGCAGTGGAAACATTGTCACTTTATTTTGGCTTCAGTATATTTTTTTCAGAAGGTTTGGAAACTTTTCAGAAAGATTTGCAGCGCGCGCAACCGACCATTTTCTTTTCAGTACCTCGTCTCTGGACAAAATTTTATCTGGGCGTGAACGAAAAACTGCCACTGGAAAAGCAAAAGCGACTTTTCCGAATTCCTATTCTTTCCGGCATCGTTAAACGAAAAATACTCAAGCAGCTAGGCTTGGATAAGTGCCGTATGGCAGTGACTGCCTCTGCACCATTGCCACCCAACATCATCCAGTGGTATCGAAATTTAGGTCTTGAGTTGCTGGATGTTTATGGCATGACCGAGAACTTTGGTTATTCGCATAGCTCGCGCCCAGGGCAAGTACGTGTGGGCTATGTGGGTGAGTGTAATCCCAGGGTAGAGTGCCGTATTGCGGATAACGGTGAGGTGCTGGTGAAGAGCCCGGGCCAGATGCTGGGGTATTACAATAATCCGGAGAAAACAGCCGAGGATATGACAGAAGATGGCTTCTTAAAGACTGGCGATCGTGGTGAAATTGATGAGCAGGGGCGCTTGCAGATTACGGGCCGTGTAAAAGACTTATTCAAGACATCAAAAGGCAAGTATGTCGCGCCAGTGCCGATTGAGCAGAAGCTCAGTCAGCATACCAAAGTAGAAGTAATTTGCGTGACAGGACCCAGCCAGCCACAGCCATTTGCATTGCTCATGCTTTCGCTGGATGCAATCAAAGAGTTGGAGGAAGGTAGCCTTGATAATAAACAGCTCACACAGGACTTTGAACTGCTACTAAAAGAAGTAAATGCAACGCTAGAAGATCACGAGCGCATGGATTATGTCGTGGTGGTGAAGGATCAGTGGACAATTGAAAACGGTTACCTCACACCAACGATGAAGATCAAACGCAATGTCATCGAGGATCGCTATCTGCCACATGCCGATGCCTGGATCACCAAGCGTCAGCGTGTCGTTTGGGAGTAATCAGAGAAGCTTAGGTCAGTAGGCGGTTAATCGCCTGCAGGGCCTCCAGCGCACCCATGGGCAGACCCACTGCCTGTGGGTTTTTTATTTCCGATTCTCGTGGATTGATGCGGATCAGTGGGGCGGATAGTGATTCTCCAAAGCGACGCACACTCGGAATAGTCGTCCCTGCACCTAATTCGATAACCACGGGGCGCAGGGCGGGCCACTGCTGATAATGGGCTTGCTGGGCTTGTAACCGATGCGGCAGCCACTCACAGTCGTTGAACATCAGAATGTTAGGCCGCACCATTTCACCACAGTCAGGGCACGCAGGAAGTGAGGTGAGCCATTCGCTGTTTGCGCTATCAATGTAGACCTTCAAGTTGCTTGCTGGGCGAATATTGTTTGAGCAGGGCGTTAGGCATTGCAGATGATGAATACTGCCGTGGCACTCGATAATACGGTCTTCAGAGAAGCCCGCCTTCTGGAATTGTCCATCGACATTGCTGGTGTAAATGAATGCGCCATGAGGCTTGGTATCTGCCCATCGCTTCAGTAATGAAAAACCAGAATGTGGCACCGTGTCGCGATACAGAGCCAAACGATGCCCGTAGAACCCCCATGCCAAACGTGGATGGGAGTGAAAGGACTCGGGGCAGGCAATGTCTTCAAAGCCTAAGTTGTGTCTGCCCAAAGCAGGGTAAGCCTTCCAGAAGCCCTGTGGCCCACGAAAGTCGGGTAAGCCTGAATCCACGCCCATACCGGCGCCAGCCGTGATGATGAGGCTGTCTGCATCCGCAATCCATGTGGCGGCCTGTTTCAGGTTTTCGTTAAGCGAGCTCATTTTCTCATTCCTTTGGGCAAACCAGCCAAGCAAATGCCAAGCACCCGAAATCGCACATAAATAGCCCTTATGGAGAGGGGTGCGGCACGGTCAAGTTGCACTTTTAAAGTATGGCGTGAGAGGGCGACAGATTATGTCGTCATGATGGGTAGGTAGATAACGTCGTTATGGGCACTACCAAGCCAGCAGCAGATGAGGGGTTATCTTTTTAAAGATGGTTCAGGCATTGTTAGGGCAGTTTACATTTTATATTGTGCAAATGTGCTCAAGAAAACCCAACAAATTCTCTGGCGTCTTCTGGCCCTTATTTTCGTAGGTCTAGGGATTGTCGGCATCATCGTGCCGGGATTGCCAACGGTAGTATTTCTTCTGCTGGCCGCCTGGGCTAGCTCGCATGGTTGGCCTGAGCTGGAACAACGCCTGTTAACGCACCCAAAGTATGGTCTTGTCATTCGGCAGTGGCGCGAAGAGGGCAAGGTACCTCGTCGTGCCAAATGGCTAGCCAGCGGCATGATGCTATTCAGTGCGGTTACCATGCAGTTTATAGCGCCTCATTCTCTTGCGCGTATTCTATTACCTATATTCTTGCTGATGATAGCTGTATGGCTGTGGAGCCGTCCTGAACCGGACTGATGGGCTGTGCGATAAGATCAGTGCGCCCCCGAACTAGCGCAAGAAAATCCCCCGATTTTTTAAATACTTGCTGAGCAATCTCGCCACGAACTATTCCGTGCTGGTGAAAGCAAACCTCTTGGTAATATTTTATGCTACTGCCAATCAGGCGATATAACTCTCTTCCTCCCCGTACATCCACTTTGGGATCATGGTCGGCATGCATAATCAGAGACGGAATATTTATGGTAGCTAAATCTTTCTTCACGCGGCGCATCAAGTGTTTGATCTGCACGATGCTGCTAATAGGGCAGCGCAGGTAGTTAATATGCGGGTTATCGGCATGATTAGTGACAAAGGATTTCTGAGGCCACTTAAGTCCCAATGTGGAAATGAAGCGGTTGCTGATGTTTACCGGCTCTGCAAAATTCGCCGAAAATGACTTAAAGCGAAGGGGGGCGCTGATACTGATGATGGCTTCAAACGCATCTGGCTGCCTGATGACGCATTGCAGCGCCACTGCACCCCCTGTGGAGAAACCTGCAATAACAATATGTTGGCAGCAACACTCCAGAATACGATGGCCTCTCTCCACCGAGGCAATCCATTCCTCAGCTTTGCGGTTATTTAAGTCCTCCACTGAAGTGCCATGACCCGCCATACGTGGTGCATAGACGGTAAATCCTTGTTCATGAAGATGGTCGGCCCATTCCCTGACTTCCTCTGGGGCTGCCATTAAGCCATGAACGAGCAATACCCCCCATGTTGAAGTGTGAGAGGGTAGAAATACCGGCTTGCCGATACGGGCCGGCTTGCTATCATTTTCGTTGAAATGCTGCTGATATTCCCGTGCGAATAAGGCTTCTTCTGCGGCTAGTAGCGTTGAAAGGGGAGATGCATCAGCAAGCATGATCACGTTACTGATTTAAGCGCCAGAGCGTTATAAATCATGGCGTAATGACAGCCAGCGCCAATTAATACCATTACATGAAACAGCTCATGAAAGCTGAAAATGCCAGGCCGTATCAGCGGCTTGCGTGTGGCGTAAAAAAGAGCGCCCGTGGTAAATGCCGCACCACCTGCAAACAGCAAGGTTTGCTGTGTTGTGGTCATCGACGCGAGAACCTGCTGAATGGGCAATAAGAGCAACCAGCCCATGGACATATAGATCAGGGTAAACAATACCCGCGGGGCGCGTGGAAAGAATATCTGCAGGAAAACACCAAGGCCAACCAAACCCCATTGCAGAGTGATCATGGGGACGCGCCAATGCTCATCCAAAAATAGATAGCAGACCGGTGTATACGAGCCTGCAATCATCACAAAGATGGCAAACCGGTCCATACGCCGCCAGAAAGACACCTCATTCTCTTGCTGCTTGAACGCGTGATACAGCGAGCTGGCGAGAAAGAGGAATACAGTAGAAAGCCCATAAATCAAGGCAGGGATCAGTAGCGACTCCGATGTGGCGGCTCGCATGACCAGAAAGAGGGTGCCAAATGCCGCTGCAACCATTCCTGTTAAATGCGAATAGAAATTGAACGCCTCTTGTGAGCGGACCATGAATAAGCCTCAACATAACGGGTTTTATGAGGCGGCTATTGGGCATTAATTAAAAGACACGTGTCCTTGATTTTGATCATGTCTCCCCAGTCATTAGTCTGTGGCATGACAAGGCTTATTGAGGAAGTCAGAACGGAATATGGCCAATCAAGGCCCGCCCCATTCCAAGGATAAGGCCAATAGCCGCACCAACGACGACGCCATTAACACGGATCATGTGCAGGTCGCCGCCGACTTCTGTTTCAATCTTGGTGATCATCTCACTGGTATCCCAGTCATGAATCTGCTGGCTAACATAGACGATAATGGCATCGGCATAGTCTGATGCAAACACGACCGCAGCCTCTTCAATTTCCTGATTGAGCGCTTGCCGTACCCGTTGATTATTTTGCAGCTGGTTTCCCATGCGCAGTAATATCCCCTTGATATTACTGGCCATTCCCGAGTCCTTTCGTTCCAAGTCTTTCTTAATGGCATCGCGCAGGATAACAATCGTTCCGCTGACAAAGCTCACCACAGAGGCAGTATCGGCGAGAGAGTTTTTGGTCGCATTGAGCCGCTTAGATGCAGGTGAATTTTTTCGGCGAAGCTCTTTCATGAGCTCGCTGGCCATTTTCTCCAGTCCTGAGCGCCAAGGATGATTACGGTCTTCCAATAACTTCTCGACCTTGTCCATAAAGGTATTGATGACCTTTTGCTGTACATCAATCCCTATCCAGCTCGCGCCACGCGCTAGCCCACCCACGCCAAGTTCCTCGAAAATAGTACGTGCAGTTTCATTGGCTCTTTCTGGATTGTCTTTTATCCAGCGGTCAGCGGTATCCAGAGCAAGCTGGAGAGCATCGTGATGAAAGTCGTTCTCAAGTACCGCGCGTAGCATCTCACTTGCCATGTGATGCATCGGCGTATTTTTTACCCATTCGACCGCGTTCTGCTCAATGAATGCTTCAATTTCCTTACTTTCAAATACTTGTAGCAGGCGAGGTCCGATACGTTGTACCAGTGCACTGATTTGTAGGGCATTTTCTTCTTGCGCCAACCATATACCGAGCTTCAGGCTGACATCAGTTTCCTGTAGAGTTTTTCGCACAATGGGAGGTGATAAAAAGTTTTCCTGAACAAAGCGCCCCATAGATTGCGCGATACGTGCTTTGTTACGAGGGATGATCTCCGTGTGTTCCTGCAGCAGCGCAGGTAAAGGAAGGCGTCCAAACGGGTTACGAAATAAGACAGTCACGGCATACCAGTCGGCCAATCCGCCTACCATGCCGGCTTCTGCGCCAAGGGAAAGGATCTCGAACAGCCCATGGTAATCAGGCAGCAAGCGGGACAGTATAATAAATACTAACCACAATACCGCCGCCCCAATTAGGGCGAACATGGCAAGTCGACGGCTACGTTCTAGCGAGGGTGGGGGCAGTTGCCCCGAAGCAGAGGTATTCAACGGTGATAACACCTAGAGTGACGTATTCACCCGATGGTAACAGAGGAATAAAGCCACGGTCTTGTCACGTATTTATGATAGAGGCATGGCCGTATTCTTGAGGTGTATCTGCTCAGGAAGGAGAGTCTGATTAGCTAGGAGGATTCAGCTCATCCCGCACAATTGTGCCGTCAAGCAGTTCGATGGTGCGCTGACAGCGTGCTGATAGGCGCGGGTCGTGCGTAACAACAAGCACAGCGCATCCAAATTCGTCATTAAAACGACGGAACAGGTCGAAGACACTGTCTGCTGTTCGCGTATCCAGGTTGCCAGTGGGCTCATCTGCAAGGATCAATGCAGGCCGAGTGATCAACGCACGGGCAATCGCTACACGCTGCTGCTGCCCACCGGAGATGGCATTGGCTTTCTTTTGGGCAAAATCTTGCATGCCGATGGCTTCAAGCAAGGCCATGGCGCGCTCCGTATCGGCGGGAGAGGGTTTACCCTTATGGATCATCAAGGGCATTAGCACATTTTCTAGCACCGTAAACGCGGTAATCAGATGATGAAACTGAAAGACGAAGCCGATGCGCTCATTGCGCAGTGCTGTACGTTGCTCATCATTCATCTGACGCGTCGGCTTTCCCATCAAGTACAGCTCGCCTTTGCTGGGAGAGTCGAGCAGACCTATTACATTTAGTAAGGTACTTTTTCCTGAGCCTGAGGGGCCGATCAGTGAGGTCAGTTCGCCTCGATGCAAACGCATGCTTATGCCGTGCAAGACCTCCAGTTCCAGCGGCGTTCCTGCGTTATAGGTTTTGTGCAGGCCCTCTAGCAGCAGAACTTCTTCGGGAGATGCAGATGCTGAATCAGACATAACGGATTGCCACTGCAGGGTCATAACGGGCCGCACGGCGGGCAGGGAAGGCGGCTGCTACAACGCCGGTAACAGTGGCCACAATAACGGTGGATGCTAGCAGCGATGCATTGACTGGAATATAAAAAAGCTTTGGCCCAAACGTGTTGAAACTCTGCACCAGCAGGAATCCAACCAGCCCACCCAGTACAGAGCCTAACAATCCAAGTATGCCGCCCTGTAGCAGAAATATATGCAGTATCTGACGCCTGGGGCTGCCCATAGCGCGCAAGATGCCAATCTCACGAGTACGCTGCACCACACTAACGGCGAGTACGCTAGCAATGCCGAATGCAACAGAGATCCCAACAAAAACTCGAATCATTTGGGTCGACATTGATTGTGAACGAAGGGCATTCAATAGCTGGCCATTAGTTTGCATCCAGCTTTCGGCCTTCAGGTTTGTTAGTCTGCCCAAGCGCTCCGCAATCTGGTCGGCACTGAACAGGCTTTTAACGCGAATATCTATCACGGTTATGCCGCCGGGGAGATCCAGCAAGGTTTGAGTTTGCTTGATATCCAAATAGACATAGCGCGAGTCCAGTTCGCGTACCCCCAATGAGAAAATTCCAGAAATATTCAGTGTAGCTTCGCGGCCTTCACCCGCATCCAGTCGGATTTTGTCGCCCACCTGCACACCAAAGTCTTGGGCCAGTTCTTTACCAATGACGGCATTGCCGCCACCTACTATAAACTTACCGGCTATCATGTCTTTCTGGATGGGTATGATGCGTTGGTATTGAACAGGGTCAACGCCCATCAACGCAACGGAACTGCGCGCAGCACCACGACGAGCCAGTGCGGGGCCACTGATTAACGGAGAAACGGCATCAATATCCTGTTGCGTACTCAGGACACTGAGTATTTCCTGCCAATTGCTGATGGACTGTAGTCCTTGGGCACGTTTGCTCTCTAATACCAGTTGGACAGTGCCTGACGGTGGAGCGGCAATATGATTAAACTCATCTGGCGGCAGTAAACGAATATGCGCTTGAGTGCCTAGCGTACGGTCGATGATATTGATCTGTAATCCATCTATCAGTGCGGTGATAAATACGATAACAGCAGATCCAACCGCGATTCCGATGGCGATCAACAATGTCTGGAGATAGTTGTCGACGAGAAAGCGAGTAGCAATCCGCCATTCAAGCCACAACTCATTTACCAGAGACGTGCGATCACTCATTGCTCACCCTCAGGGGGTTAGTCTTAGGTCGAACTCGACTCCCTGCGACAATATCATCAAGTAAAATCGTATCACCTGACTTAAGGCCTTCACGAACTTCGCTTTGAGCCATGCCCCGCATACCGAGTTTTACGACGACACGCTCGGCCTTGCTATTTTCAACCCGCATAACCACCGCACTATCTGCATTTACTTCGCGCAGGGCATCATTAGCAATAACTAATGCATTATCGCGACGACCTGTTTCCATTGTCGCAGAGACGGTCATACCCTGTTTTAAGAAGTCTGTCTGTGCATCTACGCTGAGATGAATGTCCACGGTGCCGCGGGCAGTATCAATTGCAGGGGCAATAAAAGTGATATGCGCAGGCACTACGTTATCTGGGTAGGCATCGGCAATAATTTGAGCAGGCTGCCCCAAGACAAGCCGAGCCATATTTTTTTCATCTACCTTAACGACTACTTCCAAGCTATTTGCAGTGGCAATTTCCAGCAAGATGCGGCCAGGCTGCACTAGGTCACCGGGCTCTACATTGCGTGTTTGCACGATGCCCGCTACATGGGAGACCACTCGTGTCTTTGCCAGTAAGGCGCGGCTGGCAGCCAGTCGTTGCGTTAGAATCTGTTCCTCTGTACCCCCACTGGCCAGTGCGGCAGCCTGTAGTGTGGCTTTGTCGCGGCTAACGCGTGCGCTAAGTTCACTACGGCGGGCCTGTTCAACCTGTTCATCTGACAGCAGTTGTCGTTCTTGTAGTGCTTCACGGCGGGCGCGCTCGCGCTGTGCTTGATCAAGGTTTGCTTCGGCTTCCTTTTGTGCCGCTTGTGCCTGTCGGCGGGACGAGCTGACGAGTTGCTGTAGCGCGGCTTCAGCCTCGTACACGCGTGCCTGTTGTTCGTCGTTGTTCAGTTCCAGCAGCAGGTCGCCCGGCTTGACTTTGTCGCCCTCACGCACATGGCGTGCCTTGATGATGCCGGTAATCTCACTGCCAATTCGTGCCAGCGACTGGCTGCGGACTTCACCGCTGGCCACCACGCTCTGAACCAGGGGCTGTTGCTTGATAACCATGGCGGACACTTCGGGGCCTTGCCATTTCTGCCAGAAGAACAGAGAAGCTAGCACTGTAAGTACCAGCAGAATGATCTGCATTTTTACGGTCAGTCGGGGCACAACTGAGCTCCTAGTGTGATGGTTTCATCGGCTGCTCAGATTACAGCCCAAGATAGTATAGAAAGCTTACACGGGGCTATTAGACAGGAACAATAACAGTGATTGGGCAGCTCGTCTCCGCATGGTTTTATTGGGAGGGGCGGATTTAAGTTACAAGCCTATGTTGGTGTGGCTGCATTTTAGCGATCACATTGTGAGCAATAATCATTCTGTGCGGCCATTTGGCTATGAACGGACTTACTCAAGAATTGGAAGTCTCAAAGCAGTTCAGAAGGATCAGCATGATATTCCTCCATATCCCGTTATACGGTTATAGACACAGATGAGGGTTATGCCACCAAGTACTAGCCCAATGTCGGCGACAATGACGACTGGTGTAAGTGGAAGTTTGACAGCTCGCTGCCAGTCTTCGGCATCTTTATCCAGTTGTAACGTATAAGCCTTATTTAATTGGAGAGCGTTGCTTTGAAGAACTTTCTTGGCTTTATAGACCTTGCCGGCCACGATGAAATTACGCTGTAGCGATAAGTTAGGCTTCGATGAATGATATTCATTTGCGAGCAACGCGATTTTTTCTTCGTTGGAGATGACGGCTGTATCTACCTGCACGGTGACTGTGCCGGATACCCTCCCATCAGCATGCAAATCTAGAGAATTCTCTTTAATACTGAAGCCTTTGCGATGCTCACGACTGAGTAGGGCCATTAATGCGGGGTCTACTTGATCAAGCACATAGTGATAGTGCTCACCAATAATTACGATCTGGCTTTGATCTGCGGTGATAAGAAAAGAAGAGATAGTATCTGTCTGATGAGTTCCCCATGTAACCAGATTACTGCTCAAACATGCTGTGAGTAAGCAGGCCAGAGAAATTAGAACCACGCGGAGCAGATAATTAATTAAAGACTTCATATGATCCTCATTCCTTGATGATCCGATACGATGAAAATTAAAGTTATTCCAAAAAAAAACCCCTGTGAGTTATCACAGAGGCTTTTTTATTCCATAACGATGAAAGCTACTTACGCTATGGGTCTTGCAAATGGCTCCCCGACCTGGACTCGAACCAGGGACCTTAGGATTAACAGTCCTGCGCTCTACCAACTGAGCTATCGGGGAATTACTTGAGGCCGCGAATAATAGGCACTTGGGTGGGGGTGGTCAAGTGCCTGTCACAGCTTTTTATGGCTAAAAACACAAAGCCGCCATGACGGCGGCTTTGCGAGACTTTTCAAGGACTTGAGTGCTGATTATTTAACCAATCACCGCCACCCGATAATCAGCCTTCAATAGCCTTTCTGATGCGGCCCAGCGCGTCTTCCAGCACCTTCATGGAGGTGGCATAGGAAATACGCATGTGGCCGTCCAAACCGAAGGCTGAGCCAGGCACTACGGCCACACCAACGGTGTTGAGGAGATGCTCGGAGAACTCGAGGTCATTCTTCAGGCCCAGCTTGGCAATCGCCCCTTCAACATTGCAAAAGGCGTAGAAGGCACCATCAGCCGGCGAGCAAGACACGCCAGGAATAGTGTTCAGTGTGGCCACCACATAATCGTGGCGCTCCTTGAATGCTTTAACCATCGGAACCAGCACTTCCTGTGGTCCGTTCAGTGCAGCCTCTGCGGCCACCTGCGAAATAGAGGTGGGGTTAGAGGTGGACTGACTCTGCACATTCTTCATGGCATTGATCAGCTTCACCGGGCCGGCAGCATAACCAATACGCCAGCCAGTCATGGCATAGGCCTTGGACACACCGTTCAGCACGATGGTGCGGTCATACAGGTCGGGTGCCACTGTAACGATGTTCTCGAACTTCTCGGCAGTCCAGATGATGTGCTCGTACATGTCATCGGTCGCGATAAGTACATGCGGGTTCTTGCGCAACACATCGGCCAGCGCGAGCAGTTCAGCCTTGCTGTAGACCATACCTGTTGGGTTGGAAGGGCTGTTCAATACCACCAGACGGGTCTTGGGTGTGATGGCCTTTTCCAACTGAGCCGCAGTGATCTTGTAGCCTTGGCTTTGCGGGCATTCAACGATGACCGGGGTGCCATCAGCGATGATCACCATGTCCGGGTAAGACACCCAGAACGGGGCCGGGATGATGACTTCATCGCCCTTGTTGAGCAGGGCCAGTGACATATTGAAGAAGCTCTGCTTGCCACCACAGGAGACGAGAATCTGGTTGGGCGCATAGTCCAAGCCCTGATCACGCTTAAACTTGGCAATGATGGCTTTCTTCAGGCCCGGCGTACCGTCTACAGCGGTGTACTTGGTGAAGCCCTTAGCGATGGCTTCGGTAGCGGCTGCCTTGATGTGCTCAGGTGTATCAAAATCAGGTTCACCAGCCCCCAGACCAATGATGTCCTTGCCGGCGGCTTTGAGTTCGGCGGCCTTGTTGGTGACAGCAAGGGTGGGAGAAGGCTTGATGCTCAGTACGCGATCAGACAGGCGAATGTCCACGATAGAACCTCGTGTTCGGCGGGTGATGAGGAAGTGCGCGAATGATACCGGAAGCAAGGCCGGGCTTGAACCGGCTAGTGGGGGTTTTTGACGATGGATTGATGCAGGGCAGGTCAATCAATGACAGGCAACAAAAAGCCGGCACAAGGAGATGATCCTGTGCCGGCTTTTAAAGGGGCTGGGAGGCTTAACTCAGCCGCACTTGCTGTCGCCACAATTCAGACAGGTCAAGCAGTTGTCCATGATGATCATGGCCTTGGTGTTGCATTTATTGCAGAGCTTAGAGCCTTCTGGGAACTGGCCATTATCAGTAGGTTCAGTGGCATTGGCCTGGCCCAGCTTGCTTTCATACTGGGCACGCTTTTCAGCGATCAGTTTCTGTTGGTGTTCGTCCAAGCCCTCATCTTTGATCATGCCGATACGCTTTAGGTGCGTCTCGATAACATCGCCAATCTCGCTGACCAGTGATGGGCAGAACTTGCCACCTTTTTTGAAGTAACCACCGCGCGGATCAAACACACTGTGCAGTTCCTCCACGAGGAAGGATACATCACCACCCTTACGGAACACGGCAGAGATAATCAGCGTAAGGGCCACAATCCATTGGTAGTGATCCATGTTTTTCGAGTTAACAAACATCTCGAAGGGACGGCGTACTTCGTGCGAGGTGCCTTCGTTTAACACCATGTCATTGATGGTCACGTAAAGGGCGTGCTCAGACAATGGCGTTTTGATTTTGTAGGTTGAGCCCACCAAAGACTCTGGGCGCTTTACTTTCTCGTGCATGTGCACGATCGGATCAACCAAGCTGCTTTCGGCAGCAGCGGCGACAACCTTTTTATCTTCTTCCTTGCTCGCCAGCGCGTAGCTGACGATTTTCTTTTCAATCTTGATGCTCATGATATTTGGCTCTTTAATTCGTTGAGGGGCGTAAACGGCAATTAGAACTTGCCGTAGTAACCTTCCTTCAATGCGTCATAGAGATTGGCGGCACTGTGCATTTCACCGTCATACTCAATTTCTTCGTTACCCTTTGCTTCAACAACCGATCCATCTTCCAGCGTGAAACAGTAGGTTGTGTTTTCGAGGTCTTTTTCTTTGACCAACACGCCCTGAAAGGCTTCTGGGTTAAAGCGGAAGGTGGTGCAGCCCTTGAGGCCCTGCTCATAGGCATACATATAAATATCCTTGAAGTCTTCATAAGGATAATCAGTCGGCACGTTTGCTGTTTTGGAGATAGACGAATCAATCCAGCGTTGCGATGCGGCTTGCACATCGACATGTTCCTTAGGGGAAATGTCTTCAGCCGTGATGAAGTACTCGGGCAATTTCTCTTCTTCTGTCTCTGAGTACGGCATGGCCTTCTGGTTGATCAGTTCGCGGTAGGCCAACAGCTCATAAGAGAATACGTCGACCTTTTCCTTAGACTTCTTGCCTTCACGGATCACATTGCGTGAGTAGTGATGCGCAAAGCTAGGCTCGATCCCGTTGCTGGCATTGTTGGCCAAGCTTAGCGAAATAGTGCCAGTTGGGGCGATGGAACTGTGATGGGTGAATCGTGCGCCCACTTCTGCCAACTGCTCCACCAACTCCGGAGCCACGGTAGCAACCTTCTGCATATAGCGGCTGTATTTGGCGTGCAGCACTTTACCTAGCACGATATCGCCTACTTTAAAGCCATCAACGGCCATTTCTGGACGCTGGGTCAGCATGGCGGTAGTGACTTCGAATTCTTGATTCATGATTGGAGCAGGGCCTTTTTCTTTGGCCAGATCCAATGCCACTTCCCAGCCAGCAATTGCCATCTCACGGGTAACGCGTTCGGTAAACTCCAATGATTCCTTGGAGCCGTATTTCATGCGCATCATGGTCATGACCGAGCCCAAGCCAAGGAAGCCCATGCCATGACGGCGTTTGCTTAGAATCTCGGCAACCTGCTGCGGGAGTGGCAGGCCATTGATATCGACAACGTTGTCTAGCATGCGAGTAAACACGGCGACCACTTCGCGGTATTGATCCCAATCAAATGCGGCGCGGTCGGTAAACGGGTCGCGCACAAAGCGCGTCAGATTCACCGAGCCCAGCAGGCAGGCACCGTAAGGAGGCAATGGCTGCTCACCACAAGGGTTGGTGGCGCGGATGTTTTCGCAGAACCAGTTGTTGTTCATCTCATTGACCTTGTCGATCAGGATGAAGCCTGGCTCGGCAAAGTCATAAGTCGAGGCCATGATCATTTCCCACAGTCGACGCGCCGGAATCGTCTTGTAGACGCGGCAAGCTGTCTTGCCTTCAGGGCTGACGTGGTAGTTGTTTGGCATTGGCCAGTCGCGCCAGATCACGCTATGGCTGTCACGCAGATCAACACCGTCAACCTCGATTTCCTTGGTGGTCAGCGGGAAGGCGAGCGGCCAGTCGGCGTTGTCACGCACGGCTTCCATGAAATCACGGGTGATCAATAGCGAAAGATTAAATTGGCGCAGACGACCAGACTCACGCTTGGCGCGGATGAATTCCATAACGTCCGGATGGCCGACATCAAAAGTGGCCATCTGGGCGCCACGACGGCCACCGGCAGAAGACACGGTGAAACACATCTTGTCGTAGATATCCATGAACGACAGAGGGCCAGAGGTATATGCACCGGCACCGCTTACATAAGCGCCCTTGGGGCGTAGCGTGGAAAACTCATAGCCGATACCGCAGCCCGCTTTTAGCGTAAGACCTGCCTCATGCACTTTTTCCAGGATGTCATTCATGGAGTCACGGATGGTGCCGGACACGGTGCAGTTAATCGTGGAGGTAGCTGGCTTGTGCTGTAGTGCGCCGGCATTCGATGTAATGCGGCCAGCCGGAATGGCACCATGCTGCAGCGCCCAGAGAAAGCGCTTGTTCCACAAAGCACGGGCTTCCGGGGTGGCTTCTACTTCAGAAAGCGCCTTGGCCACACGTTCGTAGGTGCCATCAAGCGAAGCATCCACAGCCGTACCGTCTTTGGCTTTCAGACGGTATTTCTTGTCCCATATATCAAGGGAGGCAGGCTGGAAGGGGATTTCGCGGGGGTCCTTGCTTGCAACTACGTGCAGATGTACCGATTCCATGAGCTTTCTCTATTTTTCTGTTGGTTCAGGGTGTAGCAGGGCAAAAAGTAGCCGCTTTCCAGCGACTTGTGTATGCCAAGGCGTGAAACACTACATATTGTGTTGATGCGGCAAAGGTTAGAAGCAGGGAGGGCCCCTGTCAACCGTTCAGGCAAGAATGACTATTTAAACATATGCAATAAAAACAATGACTTAATATTTATCAATAGGTTTTTATGCATTTTTTGATGATCCTCCCGCATTTGCGGGAGGAATTTGAATAACACTAGATATTGTGGTTGATTTTGGCGCGAAATTACGTATCAGGTATCCATTTTGGGTGCTTTTACGCTGGGAAAGTACAGCGTTCCCTTGATAGGCATAAGCAGTGGCTCACAGCCAGCATCACGAATTTCTTGCAGGAAACCAGGCAAATCTACCGTGGGAATCAGGTCAGGTTCGGCATGGAATGGCGTCATCATCGTGTCCCAGTGGCAGGGGATGATCCAGCGCGGCTTGAGCAGTTCCACCACCTCTTTCACATAGTTGGGCCGATACCGACGGCCGATGGCACAGAGGCAAACAATGTCGGCTTGCTGGCCCCTCAGCTCTTCGTTAATGAAGTCAGCACTATCGATATGCACAACCTTTAAGTTACCCGTATCCACCACCCAGTTCAGCACAAGGCCGTGCTTGAGCTCAGACAGACGAGGCGGCCATGATGGCAGTTTAGTGATGTCGCCGGGGAAGGGGATACGACCGAACACTACCTTGCCGTGCTTTGAGGGCAGGCCACGGATAGTCCATTTGCCGCTGGCAATATCCTCGTGACCATTGGTGGCGCGCAGTTGTGCTTCTGGAACGCCAGCAGCACGCCCCACCATAATGGCTGACGCTGAGCCAATCATACGGGCACCGGTCTGTTTACACAGGTCGGGGGCATCCAGGATGTGGTCATAGTGGGCATGACCTACCAGTACGTCATCTGCCTCTGGAATGGTTTCCCGTATTAGTGCGGTATCGGGCACCAGCGGGGAGAGCAGGGACGTAACGCCTGGCCGGGATATATACGGGTCCAGCACNNCGCAGGCCGATCAGTGTTTTCCATAATGCCATGATGGTTCTTGCCCGCAGGAAAAGAAGTTGAAGTATGAGCTTACCGCAGTCACTGCGATCACAATATGACTTGCCGCACGACTAGCCCGTCAACTAGCCGCTAAATCAACCACTCAATCAGCTAGACGACCAAGACCTGTTCACTACATGGAATTCAGCATGCGTGTAAACTGTTTGGTCCCCTGCGAGGTGTGCCATGAGCGACGACGTTTTTCGCCTTGAATCGAAATTTTCCCCGGCCGGCGATCAGCCTGAGGCGATTCGCCGGATGTGTGAGGGGCTGGAAGACGGCCTTTCCCATCAGACACTGCTGGGGGTGACCGGTTCGGGCAAGACATTTTCCATTGCCAATGTCATTGCCAAAGAGCAGCGTCCCACCATTATTTTGGCACCCAACAAGACATTGGCCGCGCAACTGTACGGGGAATTCAAAGAGTTCTTCCCGCACAATGCCGTTGAATATTTTGTTTCTTACTACGACTACTACCAGCCTGAAGCCTATGTGCCTTCATCGGACACCTTTATCGAAAAAGATGCGTCCATCAATGAACATATCGAGCAGATGCGCCTCTCGGCAACCAAGTCACTGCTAGAGCGCCGTGACACCATTCTTGTGGCAACCGTGTCGGCTATTTATGGTCTCGGTGACCCTGATGCGTACATGAAAATGTTGCTGCATGTCTCGCGCGGCGATCGAATCGACCAGCGTGCCATCCTGCGTCGCTTGGCCGAAATGCAGTACACCCGCAACGATATTGAATTTTTCCGTGGGACCTACCGCGTTCGTGGTGATGTGATTGACGTGTTTCCGGCAGAGTCTGAACGCGATGCGGTGCGCATAGAGCTTTTTGATGAAGAAGTTGAACAGATCAGTTGGTTTGATCCGCTGACCGGAGAGCTTATCAAGCGAGCGCCACGGGTGACGATTTATCCGAAAAGCCATTATGTGACGCCGCAGGAACGTATTCACGCCGCCATAGAAGCGATTAAGGAGGAGTTACCGCCTCGTCTCACGTTCTTTCACGATCATGACAAATTGATCGAAGAGCAGCGGCTGCGTGAGCGCGTCCGTTTCGATCTCGAGATGCTACAGCAGCTGGGTTATTGCAATGGCATCGAGAATTACTCGCGGCATTTGTCTGGCCGTCAGCCCGGTGAAGCTCCTCCTACGTTGTTCGACTACATCCCTCCGGATGCCATTCTGGTGGTGGATGAATCACACGTGACCATTCCGCAGTTAGGTGCCATGTATAAGGGTGATCGTGCGCGTAAGGAAAACCTGGTGAATTACGGTTTTCGCCTGCCCAGTGCACTCGATAACCGCCCAATGATGTTTGAAGAGTTCGAGCATATTTCCCCGCAAACCATTTTTGTTTCGGCGACTCCAGGGCCTTATGAGCTGGCAAAGTCAGGGCAAATAGTGGAGCAAGTAGTACGCCCGACCGGTCTTGTTGATCCGCAAATTGAAATACGCCCAGCGATCACGCAGGTGGATGATCTGCTTTCGGAAATCGGCAAGCGTGTGGCGGCTGAGGAGCGCGTGCTGGTGACCACCCTCACCAAACGCATGTCAGAAGACCTGAGTGATTACCTCGCCGATCACGGCGTAAAGGTGCGTTACCTGCATTCTGATATTGATACGGTGGAGCGTGTCGAGATCATTCGTGATCTACGCTTAGGAGTCTTTGATGTGCTGGTGGGCATCAACCTGCTGCGTGAAGGTCTGGATATGCCNNGCAGCCCGTAACTTGAACGGCAAGGCTATTCTCTATGCCGATCGTATGACGGGCTCCATGCAACGTGCCATCGACGAGACAGACCGTCGTCGGGAAAAGCAGGTGGCCTTTAATCTGGCCAATGGCATTACGCCGAAAGGCGTCACCAAGGCCATCACCGATATCATGGAAGGTGCCTATGGCTCGTCTGTTCTGCGCGGTAAGGGCAAGAAGGTGGCAGACAAAAAAGGGACGTATGACGTTGTCCTGTCCGACCCTAAGGCTGTCTCAGCCCGCATAAAACAGTTGGAAGCCGCGATGATGGCTAGCGCTCGTAACCTTGAGTTTGAGGAGGCTGCCCGGATTCGTGATGAGATCCATGTCCTCCGCGAGCGTGCGTTTGTGTCCTGAGGCATCTGTTATAGGCAAGCGATACTGGTACGTAAGTACCACTTCCGAGCCCTCAAAATGGTCATCTCGTGATCAATATCAACGTTAGAGCACCACAGTTGTTCACAGCAGAGTAGGCACTTACCGTGGAACGTGAGAGGAACCATCTAAAATGACTGCAACATTCTCTTGAATTTAATAACGTATTGATTTTTATAGACTTATTGTTTTGTTCAAAAAATGTTCGATTTGATGAAAGCAGCCTGAAATCTAGGCTCAACTGAAAGCCTGCTAACTTACCCACTACTTTATCCACAGCTTTTGTGGATAAGAAAAGTGAGAGTCCCCTTAAATAGGGGGGAAATTGAGGCGATGCTCACGGGCAGGTTTTTAGGTAGGGGGCTGGAACAGATCAGCCGCTTCCCGCAAGGCGAGAGCAGGGACGTCGGTGATCAGCCCATCGACACCCAACTTGGCCAATTCATGCATGCGAGCCGGATCGTTAACGGTCCATGTGGCGACCATCAGGCCGGCTGAGTGAGCGGAATCGATCAGGGCTTGATCGCAACGCAGCTGATGAGGGCCTAGGGCACGGCAATCAAGTGCAATGGCTTCCTCCACGGGGTTGCCGGCAAAGCCAAGCTCAAAAAGGAACCCCCGTGGAATTTCTGGGGCAGCCTCTCGTATCAACTGCAGAAACTGTGGATTGAATGAAGTGGTAAAGGCCCGTTCGCCAAAGCCGAACTCGCGCCACAGCGCGGGAAACTTGCGCACTACAATCTGGCAGTCCTGCTCGGTTGCTGCTTTGACTTCAAACTGGATGTGTTCAAAGTCTTTAAGGATGGCCATTACATCCCGAAGGGTTGGTATGCCTTCGATAGTTGGCCAGTCTGGAAATGCTCGCTGAGTGGCATTGATCAGGGCAAGCTCACGACTGTTTGTCCGGCAGACTTCACCACTGCCCAAAGTAGTACGCTCCAGTGAGTTGTCGTGAATGATAACCAGCTCTTCATCCGCGCTCACCTGAATATCCAGCTCTACTGCGCACACCCCCAACTGACGTAGATAGCGAAAACCACTGAGCGTGTTTTCCGGGGCCTCTCCGCGTGCTCCACGATGGCCAATAAGACGCATACGGGCTCCTTAGCGTTATACCGGATGGATTTGCCAAACAATGAAGCCGGCATTAAGCCGGCTTCATTACTGTCTCATTATTGCCTTACTTCAGAATTACGCGACCAGTGACAGGGTCAAAGGTGAAGCTTGGTGGGGCTTTGATAGCGTCCTCGGCAGTTCGCTTTGGGGCTGCCTCCGGAGCCGGAGTGGCGGGTGCGACTGGAGCGGCTACTTGAGACGCAGCCTCTTGGGTGCGAGCTTTGGCTGCATCGGCTGCAGCCTTAGCCTCTGCTTCGGCATTAGCCTTTGCAGCGTTGGCTTCAGTATTTTCTTGGGCCGCTGCATCAGTCAGTGCTTTCTTTTGGGCCTCTGCTTCGGCAGCCACTTCGGCACGTGCTTTACGCATGGCCTCACGTTCAGCCTGGCGACGAGCTTCTTCAGCCTGATTTACTTCTGCGGTTGTTGTCGGCGGAGCGGCTTGAACGGCAGGTGAGCTTTTTGCTTCCTGCTGCGGCTCTGGCGCAGGAGTGGCTACCGGCTCTGGCTGAGGCGCAGGTTGGCGAATAGGGGTTGGCGCTGGTGCAGCAGTCGGAGCAGGGACAGCTGTCGACTTGTTGCCCACTAAACTGAAGCTGTGAACAACACGATTACGCTCAAAAACCACCACAAAGTGGTCGTATTCCCAGCGCGTAATCGCAGGGGAGCCGATCGGGCCAGATTTGTTGATCGGCCGCCCGAACTGGCCTTCTACATTACTCATAGTGGCACCCTGGTCAGGCAGGGTAGCGGCACTCAGGTGAAAGCTGCAGGCTAGCAGTAGAGCGCAGGTAGCAATTTTGGCGCGAATCATTCTTTCATTCCCCTGAGGGTTTTATTGAAATTTTCAATGATGCTAGTGACTTACTGCTTAATATTCAAGCAGCGTATCAGCAAGCACCCTTAGAGTGTGTCAGGATTCTGGAAGTTTTCGACCACTTCGTGATCCCGGGTCTTGCGCTGGATGTCTCGTGCTAGCACCTGACGGTCGTGGTGACGGATATTCACAAAGGCCACTCCGGTACGGAAGCCTTCTAGGTCCTCATCCTCGCAAAATACCACACGACCGATGGCCGCAATGTGATAACTGCTGGCCTGACTGCTGATGGCTAGGTGTAAGTAGCTACCAGGGATGACGGGCTCCGCGGCATGAAAGGACAAGCCACCCGGCGACAGGTTAACCCTTTGGGGGACAGGCGACAGCATACGACCCAGACTGCCTTCGATGGCCTGAGCGATGATGTCAATTTTGAGGTTCAATGCCTGCATCAAGCCAGAGAGCCTAGGGTTTTCGCGTCCCAATGCTTCTATCTGTGAGAGCTGCACATTATCAATCTGGTTCAGCTCATCACGCAGAGTGAAGTGCTGAGGAAGATCAAAACGAACGTCGTAGGGGTCTGCCTCGATTTGACGAGGGCTGATGCGCTGGTAGATCACCGCCAGGGTAGAGTTCACGCGAGTTTCGCGGCGGCGTTCATCGTCTTTGATTTTTTCTTCTGTCATAGCAGGATCTGCCCCTGTATAAAAAATGTGCAAATCAATTCGAGTTAATGCTCGGGCTCGTATTCGTGTGGTTTAATGCGCCGCATGTTCAAGCCCATACCGTTATTTATAGGCCTGCGTTACACGCGGGCCAAGCGCCGTAACCACTTTATCTCCTTCATCTCCCTGACGTCTATTCTCGGGTTGATGCTGGGGGTGGCTGTGCTTATCACCGTGCTCTCCGTCATGAACGGTTTCGACCGTGAATTGAAAACCCGTATTCTTGGCATGGTGCCACACGCCACGCTCAATTCCTATGAGCCGTTTCGCAACTGGCAAAAGGTGGTGGAGATCGCCTCCCGCAACCCTCAAGTGGAGGCGGCGGCGCCTTTCAGCCAGCTTCAGGGCATGCTGACATCGTCCGGTATGGTCAGTGGTGCCATGATAACGGGCATTGATCCCGTGGCCGAAGCAAAGGTTTCCATCATCCAGCATCATCTGGAAAGTGGGCGTCTGGAAGACCTTAAGGATGGCGAGTTCGGCATCATTCTTGGTGCAGGTCTGGCCGCCAATATAGGGGTAACGCAAGGCGACAAGGTGACTCTTGTTCTGCCCGAAGCCTCATTGTCACCAGCGGGAGTGATTCCCCGCTTCAAGCGTTTTACTGTAGTCGGTATTTTCAAGGTCGGTGCCGATATAGATAGCATGATTGCCTATGTTCATATTCATGATGCCGGGCGTCTACTGCGCATCGATGATCGTGTTCAAGGTGTCCGTCTCAAGTTGCATGACTTGTTTGCGGCCCAAGATGTCAGTCGGTCTGTACTCAAGGATCTGCCCGAGTTCTTCTACGCCACCGACTGGACGCAGACACACGGCAATCTGTTCAATGCCATTAAGATGGAAAAGGCCATGATGGCTATTCTGCTGCTATTCATTGTGGCGGTGGCGGCGTTCAATATTGTCTCAAGTCTTGTCATGGTAGTGACGGACAAGAAGGCTGACATTGCCATTTTGCGCACCCTAGGAGCGAGTCCTGGCACTATCATGAAAATATTCATGGTCCAAGGAACGTTAGTTGGAGTGGGTGGTACGTTGTCCGGAGTGGCGCTGGGAGTTTTGCTGTCACTGACGATCAGTGACATTGCCTCTGGTATAGAAAGGCTATTCAACCTGCGTCTATTTGATGCGTATTTTGTAAATTATCTCCCGTCCCAGCTGAATTTTTCAGATGTACTGTGGGTGAGTGCGATTGCCTTTGCACTGAGCTTTGTGGCGACGCTTTATCCCGCTCGCAAAGCGGCACGTGTTCAGCCTGCGGAGGCCTTGCGTTATGAGTGAGCTGGTGCTGGAAACACGGGCGCTGGTTAAGCGCTTTGATGAGGGCCCTCAGGTGCTCGAAATCTTGCACGGTATCGACATGCAGGTGGCGCGCGGAGAGTTTGTCGCGATTGTCGGTAGCTCGGGTTCGGGCAAGACAACCTTGTTGCACTTGCTGGGCGGGCTGGATACGCCAACCTCTGGCGAGGTGCGTATCTGTGGTGAAGACTTTAGTCAGTGCAATGAAGTGAAGCGGGGCTGGTTACGTAATCGTCATATCGGTTTCGTTTATCAGTTTCATCACCTGTTACCCGAGTTCACCGCGCTGGAAAATGTCTGCATGCCGCTATTGTTGCGTGATGGCAGTATTGCAGAGGCAGAGCAAGCCGCCACTGCATTGCTGCAAAGAGTCGGGTTGGGGGAGCGACTGCAGCACAAGCCATCAGAGCTGTCAGGTGGTGAGCGCCAGCGCGTGGCTTTGGCGCGTGCGCTGGTAACAAAGCCGGCAGTGGTATTGGCCGATGAGCCTACTGGCAATCTTGATAATGAAACGTCTCAATATACTCAGGATTTGTTGCAGGAACTGAATCGCGAGCTGGGTATCGGCTTTGTGATTGTCACGCATGACACGGCGCTGGCGAACAGGGCAAGTCGCATCCTGCGCATGGATCGAGGTCGTTTGGTCGATGCTTAATGGTTCAGCCCTGCGCTTGCAGTAGACGCTTCTGCTGGCGCTTTCGCCAAGCGCGCACCGCATGCCAACGCCAGTACACACGCATCAAGACATAGCCGGCGCTGGCACAAATACACCCTGTGACCAGCGTGCCCAGTAGCAAGGGCTCAATATGCCTGCTCAGAACGTCTTGGTGTGCCGGACTTTCCCCCGAGAACATCCCTTCCACAAGCCCACCCAGATAAGTGACCAGTTGCCCTATTTCTGCTGAATTGGGCATGGGCACGCCCAGTAATTGGCTGCCGACAAAATAGGCAACATATATCAGGGGAATCATGGTTAGCGGATTGCTGACCCATACCAGCACGACAGACAGTGGCAGGTTCACCCGGAAAAGAATGGCCGCCGCTGCAGCCGGCAGCATTTGCAGCGGCATGGGAAGGAAGGCACACCAAAGCCCCCAGAACACAGCACCTGCCGCCGAGCGCTTATTGAGATGCCACAGACTGGGGTCGGCCAGTCGCTTGCTCATAAAACGTAGACTGCGGTGCTGGATGATCTTGTCTGGGTGGGGCAGATAGCGTCGAATCAACTGTTTCGGCATGCACTAAACGACCTTGCTTTAGACCCGCCATCTTTCACTTTATGTTTGCGCTGGTCAATTCTGGGCAGCGCGCATTGTTTCGTGTACAAGCACTCTCTTCCCGATCACAAGGATTGTGTCATGGGCCCCTTTCTGGCGAGTGCCGTCTCCGGTCAGCTTGCCTTGTCGTTGTTGCCATCATTACCGCCATTTTGGTGGAGCTTGGTGCTGCTCCCTTTTCTGTTGCTGCTTTGGGTTCGGCTTCGACACAGTTGGCTATTGTGGCTAGTGCCGGGGTTGCTCAGCTTTGCCCTTGCGGTAGCTGTTGCTGAGCGACAACTGTCTGCTGAGGTGCCTTCCCGACTGGAGATGCAGACACTGCAGGTGCAGGGGCGCATAACCGGATTGCCTGAGCCGGACCACTTTGGTGGCTGGCGGTTGCGACTGCAGCCTGTCAGCGTAAGTGATAAGGGCTGGTTGCCACGGGGAATGTGGCAGCTCAACTTACGCGACGCAGCCATGCCCTTGCCCGGTACTACCTGCACCATGTCGGTACGCTTAAAAAAGCCGCATGGGAATGCCAATCCGGGTGGCTTTGATTACGAGGCTTGGTTGCTCTCGGAGGGAGTGACAGCAACTGGCTCGGCATCTCATGCGCAATGCCAACAAACGGATTGGTCAGTGGATCAGTTGCGTCTGGCCATGCGCCTTCATTTTCTTGAGCGGTTTCCAGAGCAACAGGACATGGCTGGCGTTGTGCTGGCGTTAGTCACTGGTGACCGTGCATTGGTCTCAGCGGATGTTTGGGAGCGCTACGCCGCCACGGGGGTGATTCACCTCATGGCTATTTCCGGAATGCATATCACGCTACTGGCCGTGGTTGCTGCTTGGATATCTTTACGTTTGCTTCGCTTAGTGCCTGGCCTCGGGCTGGTGGTGCCGTTACACAAGCCTGCCTTGCTGATGGGGCTAGCAGTAGCGCTGGCCTACAGCTTGGTGGCGGGTTTTTCGGTGCCGACCCAGCGCACTCTCGTCATGCTGGCGGTGATCGTGTTGGCGCACTGGTGGCA
>DDBN01000095.1:0-2350 GCA_002333145.1 Moraxellaceae bacterium UBA2031 | reverse complement strand
TGGTAGCAATTCAGGTTATGTCGGTACTGGATGCGTTGCTCACGCAGTTTCAGTCTTGGCCTGCGGCCAGTATTGGTTGGAGCTTCCCTGGGCGAGCCGGGTTTATTTGGGCCATGCTGGCGGTATGCTGCCTCTTTCAGCCATTGCAGCCCCGGTTGCGTTTATTGGCGCCCTTGTTTCTTCTGCCATTATTCATGGTGTACCACGCGCCGTTTCCGGGAAGCCTGCGTGTGACGGTGCTGGATGTGGGGCAGGGCTTGGCAGTTCTGCTGGAAACCGGCAAATACCGTATGTTGTACGACACGGGTGCGGCATTTGGTGAGCAAGATGCCGGGCGCAGTGTCATCTTACCGACGCTGCGTCAGCAAGGAGTACATCAACTGGATCGGTTGATACTCAGCCATGATGATCTCGATCACACGGGAGGTGCTGCTTCATTACTGTCAGGGCTGCCAGTGACGGATGTACTTGGTGCGTGGCCTAAGTCGCTCGCCCATATCAAGAATGTACCGCATCAAACGTGTGTTGCTGGACATGAATGGCAGGTAGAGGGTTGGAGTTTTGTGGTGATATCCCCTTCCCAAGACGCTGCCGAAGGGAATATCGACAACAATCGATCCTGTGTTCTCCGTGTCTCCAAGGGCAAGGCCGCCATCCTGCTGCCAGGGGATATGGAAGGCCCTAGTGAGTATGCTTTGCTGGATGCGGGTGTGGCCATCAGGTCGAATGTGTTGGTATTGGGGCATCATGGTGCGCGTGCTGCTTCGACGGAAGAGTGGTTACGGCAAGTCGGGCCTGATCTTGCGATTGCTTCGGCGGGTTATCTTAATCGCTATGGCCACCCAGCAAGGGCGGTGCGTGAGCGCTTGGTACAGGCGGGTATTCCCATGCTCAATACGGCAAATACAGGGGCAATTGTGATTGACATGCGGGCTACTGGTGAGGCGCATTGGCAGGCATACAGGGAAATTTCTGGCCGTTATTGGTGGTAGCGGCAAAAGGTGATGCAAGGTCACGACCTTCAAGCATTTTTTTGCGAGCTGGCCTGCGTTTTCCCTGCTTGGCTGTAGAAGGGGATACCGGTTAAAGTAGGGCTCGTTTTCATACCGGTTTTATTTTATTTCCGGACCAAGGAGTGCAACACCGTGTGGGAGTTGATCAAATCGGGTGGCTGGCTAATGCTGCCGATAGTTATCGCATCAATGCTGGCGGTTGCCATCGTCCTTGAACGTGCCTGGGCCCTGCGCAGCAGCCGTGTTGCCCCCCAAGACTTGCTGGCCCGCGTCTGGCAATGGATTCGCAACAACGAGCTGAATGCCGACAAGCTTAAACAGTTACGTGCCAATTCTCCTTTGGGTGAGATTCTTGCCGCCGGTTTGCTGAACAGCAAGCATGGCCGGGACATCATGAAGGAAAGCATTGAGGAGTCTGCTTCACATGTCATTCATGACATGGAGAAGAATCTGGGGCTGCTTGGGACAATAGCGGTTATCTCACCCCTGTTAGGGCTGCTTGGAACGGTGGTTGGCATTATCGAGGCTTTTATGGCGGTAACGTCATCAGGGCTGAATGACCCCACCATGCTGGCAGGCGGTATTTCAAAGGCATTGATTACCACGGCAGGCGGTATTGTTGTGGCTATACCGGCCATGGTCATGCATCGCTGGTTCCAGCGCCACATTCAAGACATCACTGTAGAAATGGAACAGCAGGCCATTAAGCTGGTCGATATTGTTCATGGTGACCGTGAGGTCGATTTTCAGGAGCGTGTCACAGCTGAAAAGCCTGTCGCAAAGAAACCCGCTAAGGCATCCTCGAAGGGGACGGCCGCGTGAAGTTTCGTCGTCCTGTTGAGGATAATCTGGAGCTCAATCTCACGCCATTGATTGACTGTCTGCTCTTTCTGATCGTCTTTTTTCTGCTATCGACAACGTTCACTAAATCCAGCAAGTTGCAGATTGCCTTGCCCGAAGCTACAGGCGAGGCTGCTGCTGCAATGCCGGCCAACAGTTTAGAGATTTCTGTCAGTGCAACGGGCGAATACGCCGTCAACGGTCAGGTACTTGCCAGTAAGCAGGCAACCAGCTTGCGTTCGGCCATTGAAAAAATCAGTGAAGGAAACCATGAGCTGCCATTCATGATTTCTGCCGACGGCACTGCGCCGCATCAGGCGGTAGTTACCGTCATGGATGTAGCTGGCCAGATGGGCTTTCTGAATCTAAGTATCAGCACTCGGCAGCCCGAGCAGAAATAACCGGGCTATCTTTTGACCGCACCTGTTCAAGGTGCGGGTTTTATCTCGACGGCCATCACGCATGAGCAACTTGGTACCCACAGCAACAATGACTGG
>DDBN01000068.1 GCA_002333145.1 Moraxellaceae bacterium UBA2031 | reverse complement strand
CGTCCCAGCATTTCCGGACCTACTGGAACTTCCAGAATACGGCCGGTGCAGGGGTATAGGAAGGATTAATACCCCCTCTTCTTCCAAATCTACAATAAAAAACAGGCTACTGGCAATCGCCACGTTATTATCAGCCCATTAGCTGTACAATTATTGAGCATAAAATCAAGCGCTCCACGCTTTTTTAGCTTTCTCTACATCTTGGCTCGTAAGCCACCCTGCCATCCTCATTCCTGAGTAGCATCTATCACTCTCTCCTTGTTTGCTCTTAGCTGTTAAATAGCTTTGCCTGCGGCGGGGCGCGGGGCTCTGGTAATTGACTCACTACTATAAAGGGTGCTGACTTTGCGTCCAGGTGGGCTAATATCTTATTGATGATTGATGGGTCTTCAATACAAGCAATAATACTCACCGCGCCACCACAGCGGCTACAGATCGTAATATCGATATTGAATACTCGCTTAAGCCGTTCAGCCCATGTCATGTTTTGATGACAATCAATCAACGCAGGTTCATCGGCCTTCACACCCTGCTTTAGGGTGTTGCCCTTACCCCGTTTAGCGGGAGTAACATAGATACGCTGCTTGCTATTTGGAGCCAGTACACCATGGTACCGCGTCAAATTTGCACGTGGCCTCGGCACCAAGGCTGCCAATTTAGCCATGAAATCTAACGGCTCGAAGATAACGTGCGTCGTGCCATCCCTGTAGGGCGTCTTTAGCTGATACCTGACCTTGCCCTGCGAAGTCAGCGCCAGTCGCTTTTCTGATACCGCAGGGCGGGAAATATAGCGGCACAAGCGCTCCAGTTTTCTTCGCTCTCGGGTTTTTGTAGCCACTCCTGCATGGAGGGAGAAACCGGCAATTTTACCCACCTGGTTAGTGCCAAAATCATCATCTTCCCAGGATGGGATTGTCTGTAGTGTGAATACCTTGCGGCCTTGTTGTGGGCCCACTGCAATTCGATAGGTGATGGAGTGCTCCTGAAGCTGATTCATCGCATCGTCATCTTGTAAATCTAGCGCCAGATAACTGCTTTCATCATCGCGCACCAACAATCCCTGGCGCTCTAAATGGCCTACAACACGCTGGCTAATGGCAGCGACTAACGTATTAAGTTCGCTGGCTGTAGGTGCATCTACTCGGTGAAATCTCAATTGGCCGTTGTGTTTTTCTTGGTAGGCACCGTCAATGAAGAGCATATGAAAATGAACATTAAGATTTAGCGCGGAACCAAAACGCTGTATCAGAGTAACGGCGCCTGTTTGTGCTTGTGTGGCTTTAACCCCCGCTTTTTTGATCAAGTGCGTTGAAATGACTCGGTTAACAATGCCCAGCACCTTACTCAATACCTGTGGGTTATTGGCTAGTAAAAACCGGAGGGGGTACGGAAAGCTGAGAACCCATTGACGGATAGGTTTGTGCGGTAAGACGTCATCGACTAACAGCGCTGCTGTTTCTGCCATTCGCCTGGCTCCACAGCTGGGGCAAAAACCTCGGCGTTTACAGCTAAACGCTACCAGGTGTTCAAGGTGGCAATCTTCACAGCGGACCCGCAGGAATCCATTTTCGAGCCTGCCACATTCAAGGTATTCATCAAATTCTCGTACGACATGGTGAGGTAAAAAATGCTCTCTCTTACTGATAAGCAACTGAAAATCGGGCCAATAGCGCTCGATGAGTTGATAAAGCAGTGTTTGCTCTGGTCGGTGTCTGGCATAGCTAAACACATCACCGCCAGACATCCTGTCCGGCCTTGGTTGGGTCATACAACGCGTCCTTGCGTTATTTCATGGCGATGAGTGTATCAGCCAAAAGAATCCATTGAAAATACTGACTTGCATCCTCATAGGAGAGGGCACCTGTTTACTTTCAGCACCCCCTGAAGTGAACACGTTGTTAAAGATCAGCCACCTACGCTATGCAGGTTTCGTTATAGCCTTAGGCCGCGAGATTAATGGCACCTACTTTTTCTAAGGCAATATTCCAGGGTAGCAATGCTTCTCAGTCTTCAATCGTTTGGCATTGAAGAATCGATTCGCTTGTGTCTGCAGGATAATTTCTTTAGTTGTTGCAACCTAAAATTTATACCGATTGGCTCAATGGGTAGAGTGAGCTGCTGTCTTTAGGTTAAACTCATGGGGCAGTGGCAAGGTGATGGCCTTGTTGTGTACATTGCTGAGCAGATAGGTCATGTAGGTGATTGGATTCACTTTGTTGAGCTTGCAGCTTTCAATCAAGCTGTAATAAAGAGCGGCAGCTTTACCGCCACGCTCAGAACCTACAAATAAATAATTTTTTCTACCCAAAGCCACAGGGCGCATGCAGCGTTCGGCAAAATTATTATCCGCCTCCAGAAATCCTTGCTCAGTGTAGCGACATAACGCCTCCCAATTTTTGAGGGTGTAACCTATGGCATTGCCCAAAGCACTTTTGGGTAGTACACCATTGACCTCAACATCGGACCAGGATTTAAATTGCGCGAGAACCTTGCGCGATTGATCTTGACGCAATGCTCTCTTTTCATCGTTTTTAAGCCGTCTGATTTGGCTCTCAATGGCGTAAAGTTTTTTAATATAAGCGATGGCGGTATGCGCTCGTCCTGGCGTTTTCATCAGCGCCGTGACTTCAACGAACTTACGGCGTGTGTGAGCCCAGCAGGCAATCTCAAACACTTTTTTGCTGCGAAATAAAACGTCATAACCCGGAAAAGCATCCGCTTGCAGATAGCCTGCATAACCCGCAAGAAACCCCATGGGCGCAGCCTGACTGCGAGTCACGGAAAAATCGTACACCACCAATGGTTTTTGCCGATCAGGTTCGGTGTAAGCGGCATAAACCCATAATCGGCTTTTAACTGTCGTATTTCGATTCGGATCTTTGTTTTGCATCGGCAAAATGGTGTCGTCGGTAAACACATGCCTGGTTGCCAGCACCGTAACAATCATTCGCTTCATCAGGTCATCAAACAATTCTGATGCATGAAGCAGCCATTCAGACATGAGTGAATCAGAAATTTCAATGCCCATGCGTTTTAGAATCTGTGAAATGCGATACAAGGGCAAATGATCAGCGTATTTACACACGATTAAGAATGCAATCAGGCTGGGTGAGGCCATGCCTTTTGCAAACAGCGCCGGAAACTCTTCTTTCGCGCGTTTAATTTCACCATGGCAACTATTGCATGCGTATTTTTTACGGCGCGTTTCAATGATTTTCAAAGTTGCAGGAACATATTCTACGTGTTCAGCCGCATCATCCTTCATTGAGTGCAATGCACCACCACAACAGCTACAGATTTTTTCTGAATCGGGAATATCAATAATACGAACATCACGCGGCAGATCTTTTAAAATGCGCACCGCTTTCTTACGTTCAACTGGAATGCTGTCGCTATCGAAATTTGTTGCACCAACCACTTCAGTGGCGCCAATCTCGACTTCAACAACCGTCGTGCCATCATCGATCTTGGCGGCAAACAAACCTAATTGATCGACATTAACGAATTCATTGCGTGGGCCAAATTGCCGCCGTAAAGACAATCGCAATTGTTCTTTTAAGGTCTCAATCATGTGTTGCTGTTCCAGCACAAGTTGCTGAAGAGCGGGGACATGAGTGGGTAAAGTGGCGTGTGAATTCATACGTGGATTATACTATTTGTACCTCATTAATTCGATTTTATAGCGCAGAAACGGCATCATATTTTGGTAGTTTTTTGAGTTTTGTAAAATCAATTCCGTCGAGCAACAGAGATAATTCAACCGATGTCATCGTTATTGAATGCACCGTATTTTTTGGCCATTTGTAGTGGCCTTTTTCCAATCGTTTGTAAAAGATCACCAAGCCATTGCGATCCCAGAATAGCGCCTTGATTCGATTGCCACTTTTTCCACGAAACAAAAACAAGTGTCCTTCCAATGGATTTTGTTGCAAGTTGTCAATCACGATCGCGCAAAGACCATCAAAACTTTTGCGCATATCTACCGGCTCGACGGCTAAATAGATTTTAGTGTTGGTAGGCAGCGCTAGCATGGCCATTGCCCCAGCTGGGACAAAACCCGCGTGAATGCGCTTTCTGAGAGCACTGTTAACTCAAGGGCAATGCCATTGGGTAGCGTAGCCTTTAGTTTGATTTGGTCCGACGGAGATTCAGCCTCGAAAGACGGCGTGTTAACATCTCTCGACTCATTTTTAACAATGACTGGAATCACGGTTTGCTTTTTCGGTGGTACTCCCGATTTCAGCGCTTGCCCCGATTGACGAGATTCAGTTGTGACAGAATTGAGTTTTTGTTTCCATGCGCTAAAAGAGCCAGCGCTAATACCGTGTTGTCGGCAATAACCCGCCTGCGATAAGCCAGATATCATCTGAGCATCAATGTGTGCTTGCCATAGGGCTCGAATGCGTAACGATTTGCGGGACGACGCTTGTGCCATGGGGGTTCTCCACTGGATTTGGGTGGAGATATTGAGCGCTGCTTTAAAGAAATAAACCAGATGCGGATTTACGGACGCTTACAGCCGGAACACTGTCCGGCTATTTTTATGGATGGAAAAAACGATCTTTTAATCGAATGTCTCTTCCACTAATTCCGACTTCGGCTTTTCAATGAAGTCTTCCTTATCCAATCCCATCATCAGTGCATAGCTGGTCGCGATGTAAATCGAGGAATAAGTTCCCGCAAACAAACCAATCATCATGGCGACAGAGAACCACCTTAGTGCCGGGCCACCCAACCAAAGCATGGCAACCACCACCACTAACACCGTACCCACCGTCATGATGGTTCGACGCAAGGTTTCGGTCAGCGAAATATCCACTATCTCGATGGCGTCTGCCTTTCGCAGCTTGCGGAAATTCTCGCGAACACGGTCAAAAATAACGATGGTGTCATTCAGAGAATAACCGATCAGCGCCAAAACAGCGGCTAGCACCGTCAAGTCAAACGGGAAACCAAAAATGGCAAAAGCGCCGACTGTAAACAGTACGTCATGAACCAGCGACACAACCGCGCCCACCGCAAGTTTCATGCGAAAGCGAAAGGCCACATAAATCATCATCAAGAACAGCGATAGACCGATAGCCAGCAGCGAGTTTTGATACATCTCGCCCCCTACCTGAGAGCCCACGCTTTCCACTTGTTTGATGGTCGCCGGATTGGCGGGATCAAAATTAGCGGCCTTGAGAATATCGTCACTAATGCTAGCTTCGTGCCCTTTTTGTGGCGGCATACGAAGAATAACCCCCGTCGCGCTACCCACATGCTGGACAACAACATCAGCAAAACCACCCTTCTCGAATGCTAGGCGAACTGCTTCTTGGTCCACTGGCTGGGAATAGTTAATTTCGGCAGAGGTCCCGCCAGTAAAATCCAAGCCCAGATTAAGTCCCTTTGTCACCATGGCGACAAGACCGATAATCACGACGAGCAGCGAGGCAACCGCCATCGGCGTGCGAATGCGCATGAAACGGATAATGCGTTGTTCGGACATGATGCGGCCCTCAAATGCTCAACTTGGTGACACGACGATTACCGCCGTAAATCAGATTAATAATGGAGCGTGTCACAGTGATGGCCGTGAACATCGACGACAAGATACCGATCGACAGTGTCACTGCAAAACCCTTGACCGGGCCAGAACCAACCGCAAACAGAATCACAGCCACAATCAGCGTGGTCAGGTTGGAGTCAAGAATCGTGACAAAAGCACGATCAAAACCCGCCATGATAGACGCTTGCGGCGACATTCCGCGTTGTAATTCCTCTCGTATTCGCTCAAAGATAAGTACGTTGGCATCTACCGCCATACCCACCGTCAACACGATGCCCGCAATACCTGGCAAGGACAGTGCCGCACCCATGGCACCCATAACAGCCATCAAGATCGCCACATTAAGCAGCAGTGCAACATTGGCAATCACGCCAAAGCCCTTGTAAACGGCAATCATAAAAATAGCCACGAGTGCAAAACCTACTTGCGTCGATAGCACACCCTTATCGATGTTCTCCTGGCCGAGGCTAGGACCAATCGTCCGCTCTTCAACAAAATACATCGGAGCGGCCAACGCACCCGCACGCAGCAAGAGAGCCAGCTCTGCTGCTTCTGCCGGTGAATCCAATCCAGTAATACGGAACTGGGAGCCAAGCATGGACTGAATAGTGGCGCGGTTAATGACGTTCTTTTCCAGCACTGGCTCGCGCTTTTCGATTTGCTTGCCATCGGCATCTGTCACAAAGCGGGTCTTTTGCTTTGTCTCAACGAACAGCACAGCCATCTGCTTGCCAACGTTGTCGCGAGTCGCATCGGCCATCAGCTTGCCGCCGCGCGAGTCCAGCGAAATATTCACTTGCGGATTGGAGAACTCATCGAAGCCCGACTGTGCGTTAACGACACGCTCACCGGTTACGATCTTGCGCTTCTGCAACAGCACTGGTGACTGGCTGTCATTTTTGAACGCGAACAATTCGGTTCCAGGAGGCGCGATACCATTCACTGCAACATCATTGTTATCAGAATCTACCAAGCGAAACTCAAGGCTAGCGGTACGGCCCAGCACTCGCTTGGCTTCGGCCGTATCCTGTACGCCCGGAAGCTCCACAACAATACGGCTAGCACCCTGACGCTGAACTACTGCCTCAGCCACACCCAGTTCGTTAACACGATTACGAATGGTGGTGAGATTCTGGTTGACCGCATAATCAGTGATCTCGCGCAGCTTCTCTGGACGGAAGCTCATATCAATAAAGAACGCTCCCTCTGCTTCACGCAGTTCCGAGGTTAGTTCGGCAAACTCAGTCCCGACAAAAGCAGCCGCCTTATCGCGATCCTCTAAGTTGGCAAACTTCAGTTCAAAGCCCTGCCCACGTTCGGCGATAGCGCGATAGCCCAGCTTCTTCTCACGAAATTTAGCCTTGATGTCCGTGACATACGACTCTTGACGCTGCTCCAGCGCCTTGGCCATATCCACTTCCAGCATAAAGTGCACACCGCCGCGCAGATCCAGACCCAGTTTCATGGGGCCCGCACCCATGGCTTTCAGCCATGCGGGGGTAGTCGATGCCAGATTGAGTGCCACAACGTAGTTGTCACCCAGCGCACGACGCACGATATCTTGTGCCTTCAGCTGCATTTCAGGGTTAGCCAATCGCACCAGCAATCCCTTCTCCTGCACTTCGGCATCATGGAAGGCAACGCCTGCCACATTCAAGGCAGTGGTGGCTTGCTCCAGCAATGCCTTATCGGCAATCACGGAAGCACTAGACCCAGAAATCTGAATAGCCGGTTCGTCTGGATAAAGATTGGGCAGAGAATAAATCAGACTGGCAATCGTGATGACGATAATCAGGCCGTACTTCCACAATGGAAAACGCATGCTGGACCTCGAGCGATGCAAAAAGGACAACCCGCCTATTTAGCGGGTCGTCGTTAATGGTAATCAGATATTTTTCAGGGTGCCCTTAGGCAAGGTCGCCACTACTGCGGCTCTCTGGATTTTAATTTCCACGCCCTGCGCCAATTCAACGACGGCAAAGTCATCTTCCAGCTTGGTAATGCGGCCAATCAAGCCGCCAGCGAAGACAATCTCGTCGCCTTTCTGCAGGCTTTCTACCAGTGCCTTTTGTTCTTTCTGACGCTTCATCTGCGGACGTAGCAGCAAGAAATAGAAAATGACCGCAAAACCGCCCAACATAATCAATTGACCCCACATGGAAGGGCCGGCTGGCGGAACGGTATTGGCGTAGGCTTCGGAAATAAAGAAGCTCATTAAGGTGTCTCCAGATGTTGAAAGCTAGGGCAGCAGCACAAGGGTGCTGACTCGCCAAAATTACAAAACCGCAACAGAAACCCCTTTAGATTGAAGGGGTTGGCAGGCCACGGGCAGCATAGAACGCATCTACAAAGCGCTGCAATGTACCCTGTTCAATTGCCTCGCGCAAACCGGCCATCAAGGTCTGGTAATAGCGCAGGTTATGGATGGTGTTGAGCTGGGAGCTGAGCATTTCACCGCACTTGTCCAAGTGGTAAAGGTAAGCACGGGTGAAGTTACTGCAGGTATAGCAATCACAGGCGGCATCCAGTGGGCCGGTATCGCTCTTATATTGGCTGTTGCGGATGCGCACCACGCCGATACTGGTGAACAAATGGCCATTTCGTGCGTTACGGGTGGGCATCACGCAGTCAAACATGTCTACGCCGCGGCGCACCGCCTCAACAATATCCTCGGGCTTGCCCACGCCCATTAGATAACGCGGCTTGTCTGCCGGCATTTTCGTTGGCAGGTGATCCAAGATACGCAGCATGTCTTCCTTGGGTTCGCCAACTGAAAGTCCGCCAATGGCATAACCGTGAAACCCGATATCGGTTAGGCCCGCCAGTGACTCCTCGCGCAAGGACTCATACATCCCCCCCTGCACAATGCCAAACAGGGCATTGGGATTTTCCAGCCGCTCGAACTCGGCCTTGGAGCGCTTAGCCCAGCGCATCGACAGCTCCATAGAGGTGCGCGCCTCTTTATCGGTCGCTGGATACGGCGTGCACTCGTCAAAGATCATGGCGATGTCGGAGCCAAGATCAGTCTGTACCTGCATAGAGATTTCTGGGCTCAGGAACACCTTGCTGCCGTCGATGGGGGAAGAAAACTTCACCCCCTCTTCAGTAATCTTGCGCAGCTTGCCCAGCGAAAACACCTGAAAACCGCCCGAATCGGTGAGGATGGGCTTCTCCCAGTTAATAAAGTCATGCAGATCACCATGCCGCTTCACGACATCCGTTCCTGGCCGCAACCAGAGATGGAAGGTGTTGCCGAGAATGATTTCTGCGCCAATCTCGTGAATATCACGTGGCAGCATTGCCTTCACTGTGCCGTAGGTGCCCACGGGCATAAAGGCCGGTGTCTGCACTTTGCCACGCGGGAAATCGAGTTCGCCGCGGCGTGCACGTCCATCGGTGTTGATCAGTTTGAATTTCATGGTCATAGCGGGCTCACGGGCGACGGGTCAGAAACATGGC
>DDBN01000078.1 GCA_002333145.1 Moraxellaceae bacterium UBA2031 | reverse complement strand
ACGCCTGTTACAGCGTGTTATTTGGCTGCCCGTGCCGCCTTGCTATCCGGGCGGGCATTGCGCAACGCCTGCCTGACCGGCCACTTAAAGATAAAGCGGGCGCCCCTGAGTTCCGGGCTCTGGCTTACCTCCACACTACCGCCATGCCAAAAGGCAATACGCTGAACAATGGAAAGGCCGAGTCCGTATCCGCCAGAGGCTCGAGTACGGCTATCATCCAAACGAGAGAACGGCTCAAAAATACGCGCCCTGTCTTTTTCGGGAATACCCGGGCCATCATCTTCGACGCCAACCCAGGCCCAGTTCCCCTCAATACCGCCACTTAAACGCACGCGTGTGTTCGCATGACGCACCGCATTTCCCACAAGGTTCTGCACAACTCGATGCAGATAGCGCTCCTCTGCCTCAATACGCACATCAACGCCAGCAGCATCTACCTCTATCTCATGGCCAGTATTCAACGCCCGTGTCTCCAGACGAATACGCTCTAGCAAGCCACCAAGCTCAAATGTTTCAAAGTTGAGTGAGGGCGTTCCTTGTTCAAGCTTGGCGTAGGTAAGAATCTCATCAATGAGTTGGTTGAGTTGCTCGATATCCTGATCAAGAAGGAGTGACTGCTCATGACGACGCTCACCCTCATCGGTATCGGCCAGCATTTCTATTCCAAAACGCAGACGCGCCACCGGTGTACGCAATTCATGCGAGACCGCACGCGTCAACTCACGCTGAGAATCAATAAGACGCTGAATATGTTCCGCCATGCCGTTAAAGGCATGCGCCAACTGGCTGATTTCATCCGAGCCCTGCACTTGTGCACGGGCACTAAGATCGCCTCCACGAATACGGCGCACAGCCAGCTCCATCTTATTGAGCTTGCGCTCAAGGGGATGAATAAGGAAGTACGCGGCGATTGTTATAACACCCAATGCAGCCAGTGCGACCATGATGACCAGCTGAACCGGCATCCAGTCAAATAAATACATCGGGCCCAGCACCAGCACACGTTCGCCACCCGGCAAGGGCGCGACGATGCGAACAGAGGAATTGCGCGTTCCCGCACCCTCCTTCAGCATCAAAACCACTTCATTGCGGCGGACACGGGCTTGCTGATCTCGATCAAGCCCGACTTTATTAATGGCCAAAATATTCAGTGGATAACTGAAGTAATGCTGCAGATCTTTGACGCGGCGCTCTTCTCTTCCCGGATACTGCTCAAGCTCTTCCAAAAAAAAGATAGCCATGGCCTTGGCTTGCTGTTCCGACACCTTGACCATTCGGGTCTTAATATAGAGCTCTGTGGCGCCAGGAATACGTGAATAAATATCGGCGTAATTCTTTTCTTGAAACAACCGGACAATCGCCCTTCCTTGTCCGAGTCGCTCCAGTTCGCTATCTGTAAACTGCTCACGATCCGGCGGCACAACAGAAAGCGGAGAGTCCATCAGCTTGCCCGCTTCTGCCAGCCACGTCAGACGAGCATTCTGGTCTTTGCGTGATGCTCCAAGAGCAATCAAGCGAAAAACCCCCGTCGCCATACCATCGCGATAGGTAATCGCGCGTTGACTATTCACTTCCTGCACAAAAAAATAGGCGCACAAAGCGACCGCCGTGATGACCAGCAGAAGACCACCGTAAATACGTATGAATATGCTGCTGGGCATCAGGACAACTCTCGAATGAACTGCCGACTAAACGTCAGGCGGATTCCTTCACAAACAGATAGCCCTTACTGCGCACAGTCTTAATGCGACGTGGATTCTCCGGATCATCGCCAATCTTGGGACGAATACGAGAAATACGCACATCAATGGAGCGATCCTGACCATCGTATTCAATGCCGCGCAGACGCTCGAAAATATCTTCTCGCGACAGAATGCGTCCGGCATTGGAGGCCAGCAGCCAAAGAAGGTCATATTCTGCACTGGTGAACTCGATCGTCTCACCGTTAAGAATAACGGCACGAGCACCGTTATCNNTGATCCAAATCTTCTGTTCGTGCCGTAAGCATGAGGATGGGCTGCTGGAATCCTTGAGCACGTACTTCACGGCAGACGCTAAGGCCATCTGCTCCCGGCAACATCAGATCGAGTACCACGATATCTGGCTGGTCTTCGATAATGCGGCGGATGGCGCGATTGCCATCCATCTCGATGCCAACCTCCAATCCATTGCGAATCAGGTACTCTTGGGTCAGTGAGGCCAGACGTTCATCGTCCTCAACAATCAGTACACGCGACAGCTTTTCTGTTGGCTGATTCATGCGACAGGATTCCTTCTTACATATCAATCAGATAGATCTCATCATACGGCCGTGGCCAAGCAATCCCAAGCAGGGATAACCAAATATCTACAATCAATATCCACTGCAGCAGCCCACCAGCGCTCTTTCTCACTCAGTGCAGATTTTGCCACACGTCAAAATGCGCATATATTGTGCTTTATACAGAGGTGCACACCGCATATAGATGCCCGCAAGCAAGGCCACACACTTAGCGTACAGACGCCGCACCAGAGCCCGCCGCCCGGACTGAAGAGTCCCCTTACGAGATAAGTCTTCATATCCGTAAGTGCTAGGCCACAACCTGTTACTGTTTTAAAATAGCGTTTGCGAATGACTTGCTGAGATGAGCTCGATGCGGGGAAGAAACCAATTGAAGAAGCACCGGCTGCGCCGCCAAGAGTTGCGTAAGCACCTTCACGCTCAGCGACTCCGTCGGCACCAGCAATGGTACCTCCTGCGTCATCCGCAGCTATCCTTGTCCCTGATGGCGCCCATCTGGCCAGAAGAACCAGAAGCAGATCTACCCGCCCCGACGTTGTCGCCAAAGCACTCATAGCCGGCAGGTGAGTCGCTTAGTGGGTAATTACTGATTAACAGGGCATTACACCCTGCATCGAACCAACCCGTGCCCAACGACGATTGGCACGAGTATGACTCAGTCCTGCGCCCGAGCACTCCGCTCAAGATCATAAAAACGCACCAGCAAGATCATCACAGACTGAGCCAGCAGCAGCCCCACCAAGTCCAGAGCCGCACTCATCAACCAGTGCCACTGCAACTCTTGTTCTGCTAGCACGTGCTTCAGCATTTCCAGCAGGCCCACCAACAGAAACAATCCAACTACCAGCACCCCAAAGGAAGCGGCAATTTGCCAGGCAGCAGACCGAAAGCGTACCCATGCCTGCTTTACCGCCTCGATCGCAGGCATCTGCTCTGCCACCACCAACACATAGGCCGGCATCAAAACACCGATCAGCCAGACACCCGGCACAATCAGAAACAGAAGCCCGATAAAGATCAACACACCTGTCACCATCTGGACAAGTAAAAGAGAGGGCATCCTTGCTGCCGCATCACTCCAGACTTGCCCTGAGCGCTCCTCCGCCACATACCCTGTCTCAGCCAAGGCATAGCGTATTACCAACGCATTCGCCAAAAGCCCCGCCAGTAACTGTGCCGCCAGAGAGAGTCCATCAGAGGCAGCCTTCTCCGCCTCCCCGCCATAAATGATATGAAAGCGGTAGCTGATGAAAAGGCAGGTGGGCAGCAAAACAGGCAGCAGCAACTGCAGTAGCGCTTGCCAGTGCTGCCGGAAGAAGAATAGCGTTTCAGAAAGACGTGACCAAACCATGGATAACTCTGTAAACAAAATTGACAGACCGGAACCGACTCCGCACCATTGCGAACCTAAGGTACCAGCATGACAAGTGTCATGCCGACAACCCGATAAGGGCAAGCCTGCCCTGACAAGAAAGTTTCGAGGAGTGATTGATGGACAAGCAACAGGGTATTCTGGCAGCCGTGCTAGGTGTAGGGGTAGTAGCAGGACTGGCGTTCTGGTGGACGACACAGGAAGCCTCTGCACCGACAGATATAGCCGCACCAGCGCCCTCCACTGCCGCCCCAATGACATCAACACTATCCGCACCGCTAGCTACAGGGACAACCACACCTGACGCCATTCCTGCAGTGGTATCAGATGCCCTTGCTCTTGGCGAAGAAGTCGTTGACCAAGTTAAGAAAGAAGGCGAAGAGCTCGCATCACGTGCGAATGATCTTGAAGCCCAAATAAAGGATGGCGAGGCATTAATCGCACTGAAAGAAAAACAGATCCGGGATCTTGAGACCGAACTCAACAAAACAGCCGCACAAAAACCAGCAAGCCGCTGATTTTTACCTGATCAATATATCCCCGCTCCTTCACAACATCAGCGTACCCCACCACTTTAACGAATAAAGGAATGGCGTGGTACGCAACACTCATTACTGAACCCCAACTCGACCGCATCTCTGAGCACATCTTTAGCCTGCCTGTATTTTGTCCAATTGCGCTGCAAAACACCTCTCCCCTAGGATTCATGTAACCAATAGGGGGACGTCATGCCAAGGCCACGCCATGCAAAACTTGCTGTATGCCTTCTTGCTTCTTTCATGCAGCAGGCCACGGCCAGCGAGCCATCTATCCCGCACATTAACAAGTCCATGTGCGACAAAATCCCAACCGGGCCTGGCCCACACTCATTACTGACTCGCTCTAATCCGAGCAAAATGCTGATTTCCAGCCATGATCGGCGACACTTTGAACGACAAGGCAACATCTACGAATACAAAATAGATAGCGGGAAAATGAACGTACTTCCGCGGACAGGAGAACCCTCTCAATTGGAGTTCCGTCCGCATCACATGGCCGTACAGGAAGTGGGTAGCACGGAGTTTCTCTATGTTATCAATCACGATGACAAGAGCCCGAACTCAAACAATCACAGTATTCTTGTCTATACCGCCGGCGACGGAAAACTGACATTCCGCGAACAGTTAAAAGACCCACTACTGAGCTCGCCAAATCATCTTGCTGTCATGCCAAATGGAGAAATCTATGTCAGCAATGATCGGCGGAATGGCGGGAGCCATCTGGAGCTTCTGCTGAGGCAAAAAAAGGCAACGATAGTGCATTACAAACCTGGCGCAGGTTGGCGCATCGTTGCCGAAGGACTCACCTTTCCCAACGGCATTCAAGCCACCACTTCGCAGGTCTTCGTTAGCACCACGTTTGGCAACTCTATACTGGCTTATCCGCGCGAACCGGATGGCACATTAGGCGCCGCTAAAACCGTGCTGTCACAACCACTACTCGATGGGCTCAATAGCACAAAAAAGGCGGGCTACTATACCGTCGTCTCACATGGCTCCTTACTTGATTTTATGAGGCACCAGCGCAACGGTCGACATGCCTCGCCCGCATCGGTATACGAGGTAAATGTTGCCTCCGGAAAATCCCGCATAATATTTAAGGACAACGGTGAACTCATCAGCGGCATTTCTGCCGCCGTCTACTCAGGAGACTCTATTTTCTTTGGACAGTCTTTTGAGCCTTTTCTGTTGCGCTGCCCTTACATGTAAGAGTCTCTACATATCAGAGTCCCTACATTAAGAAGCTCTGCCTGCAAAAAGCCTCTAACGCCCCAAAAACACCAGACTTAGCCAAGGAACATAGGTAATAACCAACACAGCTGCAAACAATACAGCAATGAAAGGCAGTGTCGCCCAGTAAAGTTCAGTGATCGGCTTATTGAAGCGATAGCTCGCCATAAACAGATTCATCCCGACTGGAGGCGTGCAATAACCGATCTGCATATTGGCCAGAAACACGATGCCCAAATGTACAGGATCGACACCAAATCCAACCGCCACGGGCAGCAGCAAAGGAATCATGATCACCAGCGCCGAGAAAATATCGAGCAAGCAGCCCAGTACCAGTAAAAACAGATTCAACAGCAACAGAAACGTGAACCGACTATCGATATGCGTCTTGAGAAATTCGAACAAGCGTGTAGGTACTTCTGCTTCGATCAGCCAGTTAGTCAGTGCCAGCGAAACACCTAATATGAGAAGTACCGCGCCCACCATAATCATGGAGTCGCGCATGATTTCAGGAAGTTTGCGCAGGGAAATTTCACGATAAACAAAACACTCTACGATAATAACGTAAAGCGCTGTTACTGCCGCCGCCTCGGACACCGCAAAAAAACCACCATAAATCCCACCGAGCACAACAATGGGCAGAGGAATTTCCCACTTCGCTTCCCAGAGAGCGGCCTTTACTTCTGCTCCGTTGAATTTCTTTAACGGAACGGGGTGCTTCCGTGTTTCCCAAAACCCATACAGGCTCAAAAAAAGCACCATGACCAAAGCAGGCAACAAACCTGCCTTAAAAATATCTTGTATCGTAATGCCACTACCATCTGGCAACTGCTGAGCAATCACTGCATACAAAATGAGAGGCAAAGAAGGCGGCAGCAGCAAACCTAGAGAACCAGAAGTTGTGACCAAACCTAGCGAGAAACGCTCTTGGTAACCTGCTTGCTTAAGAGCCGGATAAAGCAAAGCACCCAGTGCCACAATCGTGACACCGCTAGCCCCGGTAAACGCGGTAAAAAATGCACAGGTGAGAAAAGCGACAATCGCCAAGCCCCCCGGCATCCAGCCAATCATAGACTGCGTCAGACGCACCAGACGTGCGGACGTCCTAGATTCCCCTAGCAAATAGCCTGCAAAGGTAAAAAGCGGCAATGCCAGCAGGATGGGAGTATCAACGATCCGATATAACTCGATACCCATGACGGCGAGTGGCGTGTCCATGGACTGAAAGCCCAGCATCGCTACGCCGGCAATAACAGCAAACAATGGCGCGCCAAGCGCAGCCGCCACAAACAATAAACACGCAAGAAGCAGCATCATGTCGAAGCAGGCTCCTGCACAGGCGCACGCCATGGCGTCAACACCGCCACCACCAAATAACGCACAGCAATCAGGCCAAACGTCACCGGCATGACACTTTCACATACCCACGTCGGCACATTAGCAAATGCCATAGAGGGTGACTCATACTCAATCTTCACAAACTCGAAGGAGTATTTCGCCAACAGAAAGCACACCACTACCGTGAACAGGGCGTTAAAAATGGTCACAACTTTAGCGGCTGTAACTGGCAGGTATTTCCCAGCAATATCGATACTGATATGGCGTTGGTTTCTGCTGGCCACCAAAGCACCAATCATACCAATCCAGAGCACCAGCACACGTAGCATGCTATCTGCCCACAGAAAGCCGGAATCAAATCCGTTACGCATGACAATCTGCGTTACTGCAATGCCTATTAACGCAGCCAACAACCCAACCAGCAGGCTGTCTTCCAAGATATGTAACGCTGCCAGCACCCTCTCTAACACTCGCCTCACGATTTCTTGCCACCACGAAATGCTGTTAGGTATGCATTGAACTGACTCGCCGCCTGCGGGCTCACAATCCCTTGCTTTTCCATTTGTTCGGACGCAATCGTGCTAAACCGGGCCCACTCGGCGAGCTCCTCGGCAGATGGCTTTACTTGCTTAATGCCCTGCCTCAGCAGTGCATTGTAGGCGGCAAGATTATCCTTGCGATTCTGCTGATCAATTTCACGAAAAACTCGACCCATTACGTCTCTAACCACCACCTGGTCAGCTGCCGCAATTTTGCCAAAAGCCTTTTTATCAATCGCTAGAGTGCCAACGAAATAGCTCATCGGCAGATCCGTCAGGTATTTCACTTGTGTATGCCACTGCAAGGCAACGGCTCCAATTGGTGAAGACGCAACAGTGTCGATAATTCCGGTCTGTAGACTCGGCAATACATCACCCAAAGAAAGCGGTACAGGGGCAACCTTTAACGACTTCAGCGCCTCTTCTGACTGGCGATCATTATCCGGAATCCATACGCGCTGCTTACGTAAGGCAGAGATCGAAGAAGCAGGTGCATTCTTCGACATCACATAAGCGAAGCCGCCTTCAGCAAAACCGAAATTAACAAAGCCAGCAGACTCAAGTGCCTTTGAGAAGGGTACGTCCATCTTGCTACGCACATAATCGACTTCGTCAAATGACTTGAACTTGAGAGGCAGAGAGTAAACCTGAATATCACGGACAAAATCAGAAAGACTGCCTCCCGTTATCGCGCCGCCTTGCAACTGACCAATCTTAATCTTGGTAAGAACGGCCCTGTCATTGCCCATCGTTCCGCCAGTATAGAACTTAAAGTCCACCCGCCCTTCCGTGCGAGTCTTGACCTCTGCGGCACCGGCTCTCATCTTGGTCATCCAGCCTGAACCATCCGGCGACAGCGTTGCAACCTTGAGCGTCAACGCTTGGGCACTGGTTGCCAGCAAACCCAAAAAGAGACCAGCCAACAGCGTGTGTTTCATCTTATTCTCCGTGGTTGCCAGCTATGTGCCGGCTCACTTCCCGGGTAATCCCGGAGCATCTCAGAAATATTCGTCGGCACTTTGCAGCAATGCTTCTGCCTCGCGGCGCGCCATCACATTGCTCAGGGTCCAGCCTTTGTAGCTCGGATCTGCAGCCAGCACTTCATTCAAAAGTCGGTCGTGCAGCTCGCGATCAAATACGCCTCGTGCATAGTTTTTCGCGTAAAGCACTTTGGCGAGCAGATTATGCCCTTCTGACAGCGCAATCGCCCGTTCGAAATGTGTTTTTCCGACTTCTGACCGGCCACCCAAGGCGGGTGGCAATACCGTGGCCAGCCCTCCCAGATAGAGATGAGCCGCACCATTCTGGTACGTTTCGTCCAGCTCAACCACACGCTGCATAAGGACTTCAACTCGAGGCATATCCGCCACCGCATTCCAGTCATCACTGTGCGCTTGAATCCAACCCGCCCAAGCAGAACCCGCGGTATAGATCACAGGTACATCCGCCACCTTCAGCTTCGCCAAATGGAGCTTGAGGTCATCAAGCGGCAACTTGCGCACATCACAAAGGGCATCATGTTCAAGGCATAACGCCTCCAATGCGTAGGTCAGCGCTTTATCGGTCATTACCGAGGCTCGCGCCGTATCCTTTACAAATGCCCCTGCATAAGCGCTGTTCAGACTAGCCGCAGCCTGCCGGAAGGTGGCGCTATCAGGCTCCTGTTTGACCAGCGCATCCAGCAGCAGCAGATAGGATGCCGCCCCCGCCTCAACGGTAGCGGGATCATTATTATCCATCATGGCAGAAGACAAATTGCTGGCAAAACGGTCAATCACCCCGCTGCAGCCGGCCATAGTAAAAAGGCTACCCACTACCAGCATTACGCGTAGGCTGGCAAAAACTCGAATATGGACCATGATGCTTGTGGACCCTGCAAAAATACTGGCGCCCCTTATAACAACCCAAAGGGGTAGAACTCAACCATCCAGAGCCGGTCATTCGTCACTGATCAATCGGCCGCTCAGCCTGCCGAGGCACTGCTCATCCTCCTTGAGGGCAGAGAGGACTATCTATACGGCTGATTTTCTGGGAAAAAGGGCCTACAACCA
>DDBN01000061.1:17888-18535 GCA_002333145.1 Moraxellaceae bacterium UBA2031 | reverse complement strand
GATTCGGGCGTAAAGCTATCGCTTTCCAGTAGGCTAGATGAGGCGCTGAGAATGGCCGCGAGCGGAGTGCGCAAATCGTGTGACAGCGTGTTCAGAATACTGTTACGAAGGGATTCTTTTTGAATGCGAACGTCTTTATCAAACAACTCTCGATTCAGGTGCAGCCGCTCCATGGCATTTCGGCACTGTTGCAGCATGGCTTTGAGCTGATCGAGCTGTTCCTGTGATGCCAGTCGGGCAATAGGTGCATCAATGGTCAGTGCGTATGGCCGCTGGGCAGAGTCGAGTGAAGACAAGGTTTCGTGTTTGGTGATTCGTTCTGGGTTCGGCAGGTGAGAGGCAGGTAGTGCCATTGCCACGTTGGCATTAAAGGCGTGGCCGATATGTTGTGTGGCGCAGTCGATAATGTGCTGTTCGGATGAGGCGTTTGCCAGGTCGGCAGACAGGGTGTATTGGGCGGCAGTTCGAGCTTCCCGCTCCTCTGAAGATTGGATTTCCTGCCGAAGACGCCCGGCCAGCATGCTGATGGTGCCTGCGGTGATCAGCATAGTGACCAGAGTGAACAGGTATTCGTAGAACTCCACGCTAAGCGTGAAATACGGCGGTACGTTGATGAAGTCGTAGAGGACCGTGCTGGCGAGGCAGAC
>DDBN01000061.1:15906-17880 GCA_002333145.1 Moraxellaceae bacterium UBA2031 | reverse complement strand
AATTTTACGGCATCTTTACTTGAGCGGCCTTGGTTAAGGCCTGATGATCGTAGATGTGTCGGGTTGTCGGTTGGACAACACCACCTTTGTTACGTTATTCAGCCTGCCGTCGTGCGTGTTTATCCTGTGTTTGCCAGATGCTATGTCCCTCCTGAGTATTTTACTCTCAGGTTATTCTCTCGAGGGGCAGCACTAGACGACGCTAGGCACTGCCACCAGCAGCCTGACACCCCTTTTTCTCATAAAACGCCCAGCTTCTGCTGGGCGTTTTCGTTTGCGCTCATACTCCACGAGTGCTGAATCGTAAGGGAGATGTCATTCGCTTCGAAGTGATGACGTCACTTTAGTGGCCAGAAAAGGTGCTGGGGGCCAATAGCACCTATCTTTATTCTCTTCTGCAGCACCCAAGGTGTATGGCTATATTGTGACTACACAAAGGCTATCGAGGGCTCGTGATATGGTTAGGCTGGATTCATTTCTCGCCTCTATGAGCCGCAAGCAGTCTTGCCCTTACGCCATAGGGCTTTAATATGAAGTTCAGATGGAACAGGAACAGGCGGCCTCATGAGCGAACTCTTTAATGTCGTGTTTTCCGGCGAGGTATCCGGGCGAGCCGACCCCGCCGTAGTGCGGGCCAATGTTGGCAAGCTGTTTAATGCCAGTGAGGCAATACTGGATAAGCTATTTTCTGGGCAGCCAGTGGCCGTTAAGAAAATGGTGGATCGCGCGGGTGCCATGAAAGTGCGCGCCATGATGAAGCAGGCGGGTGCCGAAACCCGTTTGGTGGCTGTGGATGAGCAGGGTCGGCCCTTGGCGGCGGCAGCACCAACTCAGGCTCCGGCGACTGCCGTTCCAACAGCGCCAGTGCGACCTGCAGCAGCGGCCCCAGTGGCGCCTTCTGCGCCAGCATCTGCCCCTGCGGCAACGCAGCCAGTTGCCGAATCCATGGCCGAGCGCGTCAATCGCATGGCGGAGGAGCAGAAGCGAGTTAATGCGGGGCGTGAGGCGGCTGCTAAGGAAGCCGCAGCTCAAGCGGCCGCAGAAGGTCAATGGGTAGTTGCGCCGGTGGGTGCCCGTCTGAGCCCTGTTAATGCGGGGCCAGCCCCTGTTGTGCCAGATATCTCCGACATTGTGCTGTCACCCTCGGGCAGTGATGTGATTGCTGACAGCGAACGGCCAGTAGTCGCTCCCGTTCGTGTCGATATTTCGGGTATAGATTTAGCCCCGCCCGGTACGGAGGTGCTGCTTGAAAGTGAGCGCGAGCATATTGTGCCAGTGGTGGTTGATATCAGCGGGATTTCGGTTGCCGAAGTAGGCGCGCCGCTAGATGAAATTCGCGAAGAAAAAATGCTAATCAACCCGGATATCAGTCATTTAACGATGGCGGATTAAATACGTATGCGTTGCCGTTTTTTCAAACCGTATGCAGTTCATCAGTAGAACATAACGTATGCGGCCCGGCGGTTTTGCGCGGAGCGATGGCCTTATGAGCATCTCGGTAAGGAAAGTAGCTAATAATTAGTGAGAGTCAGCCTTCTGCTTTAATCGCTCTCGCACAGAGTCCGCCATAATAATTCCCCACTCAGCATAAGCGGCAGGGCCAGGATGAAAACCATCACTGGCCATGAGGCTAAGGTCGCCGGAAAACGTCACCGGCACCATGTGATGGTGCTCAGATGACGAGAGTAATTCATCAAGCACGCTATTCAGTGTGGCGGCACGCTTGCCCATATACCACCGCAAGGGCTGCGGCAGGGCGGGAAAAAGATGCATGGGAGGCAAGCTGGAAAAAAGAATGTGACGGGCATTGTGCCGGGTTTCCAGTTTTTGCAGTAACTGCGCCATGTGCTCGCGCCAGCGGCGTGGCGCGATGCCGGCGGTGGCATCATTCACGCCAACCGATGTGACCACAACATCAAATCGTGTTGCTTCTAGCTGCTCCAACTGCACGATGACATCATTTGCCGTGTGCCC
>DDBN01000061.1:15006-15874 GCA_002333145.1 Moraxellaceae bacterium UBA2031 | reverse complement strand
AGCGGCCCCAAGAGCAGTGTGGTGAGTGCTTGCCGCATACAGATCAGCCTGGTGTTTTTCCTGGTGCTGTTGGTGTGGTGCTGGTGCCCTCATCGGCAGGGCGCCAGTCTTTCAAGAGCTTCATTACCTTCATGGCATCTTTACCCATCATGGCGCTGGTGGTCATCATGCCGCCTACCAGTGCGCCACCGACGCCGCCAGAAATGATGTCCTGGCCGGTCAGGTAAAGGCCTTTGATTGGCGTGATGGAGTGAAGCCATTCTTGCTTGAAGCGCTGCACATCATGATCGAGTCCGTAGATCTCACCTTTTGGATTGAGCTGGAACCACGCCGTGGATAACGGTGTCGATAATTCAGAATACACCAGCGCATCTTTCAATTGCGGCATGTATTTGAACAGTTCATCAAGCAGGCGCTGGTGGAATTTTTCCTTGAGCGTTTCATACTCTTCACCACGTTGGCACCATGTGGTGCCATCCCATTTTGCAAACCATTCCCATGGTCCAAAAGTGAGGACTTCCACCGTGCTCTTGTTGGGATAGTTTCCGTCCCATTCAGGATCTTTTGCGGACGGGAAAGAAATATAGAGCATGGGAAATTCAGCATCTGGATTGGCCTGGAAACGTTCGAGGTTGCCTTCGTGATCGGCCGAAGGATAAATCCAGAAATTGGTACGCGGAATGTTGAGATCTTTTGCGGTGCCTTTGAATCCAGCATACAGGCAAAGATGTGAGGACGACGGCTTCACTTTTTTCATGTGGTTTGCATAGCCGTAGCGTTGGCGTTCAGCTTCTGGCAGCAGCGAATTAAAGGTAATAGTGGCGCCGGCATCACTAACGATAGTGTCGGCGCGCAGCGTGTCGCCATT
>DDBN01000061.1:10714-14862 GCA_002333145.1 Moraxellaceae bacterium UBA2031 | reverse complement strand
TTCTGTGCAGAGGCCGCAACTTTGGTCACTAGCGCGATATAAGCATCAATGGCTTCAGCATCTTCTGGGAAGTGCGACTTCAGCGAATCGGCGAGATTTTTCTTGCCGGCAATAAAGTCGACCGAGCGATCACCAATAATGATGCGGTCGTAAACGGGATCCATGTCGGCCCATTTCAGATTGCCATCGGAGATCACATCAAAAATACGCTTCAGCATGGTGGGTCGCTGCATTTCGCCGATGTAGTGCACGCCCACATCCCATTCAAAGCCCTCGCGCTCATAGGAGTGCGTAAAGCCGCCAGCGGTGTAATGCTGCTCCAGCACGCAAACTTTCTTACCGAGCTTTGACAGCAACGCCGCATTGCAAAGACCGCCGATGCCGGAGCCGATGACGATGGTGTCGTAATGGTCGTCGGCGCGGCCGGTGCGGTAACGGCGTCCTGTGCGTTTCATGGGGTGGCTCCAAAGATTGATATGCAATTAGTTGCATAGTGTTACGCAGAATTGGCATGATATGCAATACTTTGCATATCAATCTGTCGGACGGCATTCATGTCTCTGCGCTTCGCTATTCTGACTCTGCTAGAAAGCGACCCGGGCTCGGGCTATGACCTGATGCGGCACTTTAAGGCGGGGATCGGTCATTTCTGGAATGCCAGCCATCAGCAAGTCTACCAAGAGCTTGGCAAGCTGCACGCCGATGGGCTGGTGGAGTTTGAGGTGGCGCATCAGAGCGAGCGACCCGACCGTAAGGTCTACCGATTGACTGAGGTGGCGGGGCGAGAAGCGCTGGAGGAGTGGCGGCGCCAGCCAGTAAAGCCTCCNNCAGTTGTTGGCCGAGCTGGCCGAGCATGAGGGGCTGCACCGTGAGCGCCTCGCCGAGTACCGGCTGAGCGAGGCGCGTTATCTGGCCATGACCAAAACGCAGCGAGCGCCTTTTCGGCTACCTTATCTCACCTTGCGCCGAGGCATCCTCTATGAAGAGGATTGGCTGCGCTGGCTAGACGAGGCGCGCCTAGAACTGACTCAGGGCTGACTAAGGCCTGAGTCTAGTGATCAAGTCATTCCTTGCAGCAGAAAGTCAGCGATATCCACCGCATTGCTGGGATGCACAACGGTGTTGCAACTGAGCACGGCGCTAATGCCGGCTTCCTTCATGCGAGCGGCAGCATCATCGTCATGCAGAGCATGCACGCACAGCGCACGGATATCCGTGAAGCCTTGTGCTCGTAATTGCTCGGCCACCACGATCAGTGTGCGTCCTGTGGAAATCATATCGTCGACCAGTAAAATAGTGCGGCCCTTCCATGCCGATAAGTCCGGCACTTCGATGCTCACGTCTCGATCACCAAAACGTTTTTTTTCCATAATGGCATACGGTGCCGACGCAATGCCGGCCACTTCCGACACCCATTGCTCGCTTTCACCATCCGGGCCAATCAGGGCCACATTCGGCAGGTGATCGCGTACCCACGCGCCAAGCAGTGGGGCTGCATGTAGCGTGACGCAGGGAATGGTGTACACCTCTTCCAGCTCGGCAATGCGGTGCAGGTGCGGATCAATCGTTACCAGTCTATCGACATGGGCCGACAGCAGATTAGCAAAGTAGCGCGCACTCACGCCTTCGCCAGGATTAAAGGCGACATCTTGACGCATATAGGCAAGGTAGGGAGTGACCAGTGTGATGTGCTCAACGCCCATGTCGCGCAACAGGCCGCACACTAATATCAGTGCCACTATCTTGTCGTTGGGGTGATCCAGTGAGCACACCAGTGCGACATTTTTTTGTGGCTTATCGAGCAGGCGGATGCGCCATTCCCCATCCGGAAAGCGGTGCAAGTTAAGCGGTATTTTGTGCCAGCCAGNNCGCAGCATCTCAGGGTGGCTTTCATAAAACTCAAACGCATAGGCCAGTTCGCCGGGCGTTTCGGCATATACGGTCATCACGGCATCACCCTTTTCGACACGATGGCCTAAGTGAGTGTGCAGATAGACGCCAGCACCTTTGGCGGCAGGAGCCCCTGCCAGCTTGGCCAGTCGCGCAACGAGGCGGTTGTTAATGAAGCTGACAATGCCGTTGCGCTCACTGGCAATGATGCGTTTATGATGGGCAAGTTTCGGAACCAGCAAGCCACCCTGTGCTTCGCAGATGGCCTTCATTTTTTCCAGGGCGCGACCGGAGGCCAGCGTTTTACGCGCCAGCGCTGGGCCTTCGCCGTGTGCCGCGGCTTCGCCCATTTCCAGCAGAGCGCCAGCCACTTGAATAGCACGATGGCGTAGATCTTCAGGCGCATCCGGGGCGTTGCTTAGTACGGCAAGCACATCAAGCGCTTCAAGAGCAGGCCCGATACCATTGCCGACAGGCTGTGAGCCATCGGTAATCAGTGTGCGCACTTTTATACCTAGGGCTTCGCCTACTTTTTCAAAATGATGGGCGATATGTTTTGCGGCTTGTGCGCTGCGAACTTTGGCAGTGGCTCCAACCGGGATGTCGATCAGTACATGCGTCGAGCCAGCTGCAATTTTTTTCGACAGCACGCTAGCGACCATCTGACCCTCACTGTCGATGTCCAATGCACGTTCGACGCGAATCAGGATGTCATCCGCAGGGGAGAGTGATACCGCGCCCCCCCACACCAAGCAGCCGCCCTCTTTTTCCACCACGGCGCGCATTTCCTCCTCAGACAGCGTTACCCGCGTCAGGGTTTCCATGGTGTCGGCAGTGCCAGCTGGCGACGTGATCGCGCGCGAGGAAGTCTTGGGAATAATGAGGCCATTAGCTGCGGCAATTGAGACCACGATAGGGGTAGTGCGGTTGCCGGGGAGGCCGCCCAAGCAGTGCTTATCCATGATGCGGGGCGATGGATGGCCAGTGAGCTTTGACCAGTCAATACGGCTGCCGGCTTTTACCATGGCATCGGTGAGCGAGGTCATCTCGTCCAGATCAAGACGATCGCCGGCCGAGGCGGTGAGAAAGGCTGAAAGATGAATGTCAGAATAATTGCCAGCGACAATGTCGTCGACTATCGCCTCCATGCCTTCATGGGTCAGACGGTTGCCATAGATCTTGCTGCGCACGTGCGACATGGAGTCCAGAGCGCGCGTGTGGGTAAGGGTGGCTAATTTACCGTCAGTGATGGCCAATCGGGCCCACGCCGCCTCAGACAGGCCAACGTCACCTTCGCCGAGCAACTCATCGCCGTAGACGATATTGAGCGTAGCAATAATGGTTGCCTCATCCACCTGCACCATGACCCTAGTGTGTGCCTCAAAGCCTTCAGAACGACAGACAGGGCAATCGGCACGGAGATAGGCCACCGGCTCAGAATGAGTGTTGATGCCCATACGCCGGGGGCGCAGGGTGGGAATGGCTTCTTTTTGCATGGGTTACGCCTTCTGACTACTGCTTCAAGTGTATCGGCGGTGCTAAGGGTTGCCTATCGTAGTGGTGTAAGTGGACGGGAACCGTAACGGGCAACAGAACCAACGGGTTTCGTCTTTATGGAAATACTGGGTACAATTTGCCCACAATTTATATGTTTTCGACTCCCAATCCTTTTTTGACGGAGGCCCCGGCGCCCATGCTGCACTTCCTCCCTGCCGCTCTGCGCGGCACGATTACTTTGCTGCTGCTGATCTTCAATACGCTGTTCTGGTGCTGGTTTCTGTTTGCAGGAGCACTCCTTAAAGTAATTCTGCCCTTTAAGGCGGCTCATCGGGTTATCCGATTCGGTATGCACTGGGTGGCCGAAACATGGGTCTCTGGCAACAAGGTATGGATGGATTCGGTATCCCGCACGCAGTGGGATGTTGCGGGTCTGGATAGTGTAGACATGAACCACTCCTATCTGGTGACCAGTAACCATCAGAGTTGGGTGGATATTTTGGCGTTGCAGTATCAGTTCAATGGTCGTATGCCCATGCTCAAGTTCTTTTTGAAGAAAGAGTTGATTTGGGTGCCGGTGATCGGGCTGTGCTGGTGGGCGCTTGAGTTTCCGTTTATGAAGCGACAAACCAAGGAGTATCTGGCCAAGCATCCAGAAATGCGCGGACAGGATTTGATCACCACCCGTAAGGCATGCGAGCGCTTCAAGACCAATCCGGTATGTGTATTTAATTTTCTGGAAGGTACGCGTTTTACCCCGG